>JAFYCU010000083.1 GCA_017545095.1 Muribaculaceae bacterium
CTTGAGCGTGCTGCACAGCAGCGTCTTGCCGAAGCGGCGCGGACGGCTCAGGAAGATGGAGTCGCCAAAGCGGTTGGCAAGCTCCCACACATAGCGCGTCTTGTCCACATACACAAACCCGCCCTCGCGAATCTGCTTGAAGTCCTGCTTGCCAACAGGGTAGCGACGGAAATTGTTCTCACTCATAGCGGTCACACTTTTGCGTTCAACTTCCAATAACTTTGTTGAAATCCATGTTAGTCTGCCACGACTTTCCACTCCTTGATAGTGCGCGTGTCACGGTCGAGCACCACGCCCACCTTCACCTTCGGGCGCGGATCGTTCCAGTAAGGAATGAGGTAGTTCTTCTCGTCGATCTGCGCCAGAGCATCATCGACGGTGGCCGTGCCGTCGATCTTCAACTCCAGCACATAAACGCAGTCGCGTGTGCGCATCACCACGTCGCAGCGGCCCTTGGCGTTCTTCACCTCGGTGTCCACGTTGATGCCGATGGCGTCGAACAGCACGTGGAGGATGGTCTCGAAGTCGCGCTCGGTCTTGTTGCTCAGGTGGTAGGGCAAAGCCGACAGGTAGCTCTGCACAGCGGTGAGCGCGGCATCGATGTCGTCGGCACGCATCGCCTTGGCCACGGCACGGATCAGCGACGTGTTGCGGCTGCTGTTGCCGTCGAGGTAGTGCAACATGAGCGTGTTGTAGAATCCACGGTACACCTCGCCGTTGGGGATGCCCACAGTGTAGATGTCGTCCTCACCCTCGGTATAGTGGTCCTTGATGGTGAGGTAGCCACTCTGGAAAAGGATGGGCAGCGCGGTGTCGAAGTTGTCGAACGGCTGGTTGAAGTCGCTTTCCAACATCTCACCACCCTCGATGTTGGCCAGCGTGAACGCATAGTTGCTTAACAGCTTGAGCAGCGACAGCGGCGTGGCACTGTCGAACCAGTAGTCGCCCAGTTTCATGCAGCCGAATGCCTTGATGATACTGAACGGGTTGTAAATCTCGGTCAATCCCCGCCCGAAACGGTAGCCGTCGTAACGATCGCGCAACGCCTGCGACACCTGCTCATGGTTGTAGCCATACTGCTTGCCCAAATCCTCGTAGTCGCAGCCGAAGTAGTCTTCCAATTCCTGCGACGTGATGCCGCAAAGAGCCTCCATGCGACTATCAAAGCTGATGTTGTCCAGGTTGTTGATGCTTGAGAAGATGCTCATCTGCGAGAACTTGGTGATGCCCGTGATGAACACGAAGCGCAGATGCTCGTACATTGACTTCACAGGGCCGTAGAACTCGTTGAACATCGAGCGAATCTCGGCCATCACCTCGGGCTTGTCGATCACGTGGAGCACTGGCGAGTCGTACTCGTCGAAGATCAGCACCACGCCGCGACCTGTCTGTTGATGGGCAGCAAGTACCAATTCTTGCAACCTTCCACCTATGCCCAATTTCGGCTTCGTTATGCCCCACTGTCGCTCATAGGTTTCAAGCATAAACACAACCTGGTCGCGCACCACATTCACATCGTCGCTCTTGGCGCGCGACATGTCGAAATGCAGCACGGCGTGCGGCGCCCACTCGGTCTCGAGGCTGTCGATGGCCAGCCCGGCGAACAGCTCGCGGTGACCCAAGAAGTAGTGCTTGAGCGTGCTGCACAGCAGCGTCTTGCCAAAGCGGCGAGGACGGCTCAGGAAGATGGAGTCGCCAAAGCGGTTGGCAAGCTCCCACACATAACGCGTCTTGTCGACATACACAAACCCGCCCTCGCGAATCTGCTTGAAGTCCTGCTTGCCTACAGGGTAGCGACGGAAATTGTTCTCACTCATAGCGGTCACACTTTTGCTTTCAGTTTGCAAAGTTACTGCAAGTTGAGCGTAATGCAAAACAAAAGACGAAGTTTTTTGCTTTTGCATTGCCGAGACGCAGCGTAACTTCGACGAAGTCAACGTTACTGCAAGTTGAGCGTAATGCAAAACAAAAGACGAAGTTTTTTGCTTTTGCATTGCCGAGACGCAACGTAACTTCAACGAAGTCAACGTTACTTTACGTTGAACGCAATGGCAAAAAATCGGCAAACAAAATGCAATTTTAATCAAGCGCTTGAGCGTGCGTGGAAACAGCAAAGATAGGTGATTTGTAGTTGTGGGGCAAGGTTGATGGAAGGGTCTCGGTGTGGCGCGACCCTGCGGGGACGGGAGGGAGCAGGCCGCACTGCGGCGGAGAGGTGAGGTTATTCACATTTCAGTACAATATACCTGTATCTTTCAACGTTATAGTGTTCAAGCTATAATTCTTAATTCCTTAATTTATTCAATATTATGAAACGCATTATTCTTGTTTTGACTGTGGCTTGGGCAGCCGCAACTTTTGTTGGCTGCAAGTCTGGCGGAGAAAATAGTTCGGCTTCCCGTGCCGATTCGAGTCGGGTGGTGCACGACACCATCCACGACACGGTGTGCGTGGCCACTTTGCCTGCCGACACTTTCACCTACAACCTACCCTGTCAGGTGGTGAGCATTCACCCCGAAAAAGATGGGAAGGCCCTCCTATTCCTGTGGCTGCACGGCGGCGTATACGACCAAAAGATTCATAACTACTACACGCACACTCCATCGAACCATTGGGACAACTGCGCTGCCGACAACCATATCATCAACTACCTTCGGTCGCACGACATCAAGGCCATCGCCCTGCTCCCCATGTGCCACAAGGCAGACCGCCAGCAGTGCGTCACCTGGCGTGAGTGTTACACCGATGTTAAGGCGATGATTGACCAATGTGTGAAGAAAGGCCTCGTTGACCCCAAACGCATCTACGTGGCCGGCTCGTCCGACGGCGGTCGAGGCACGTGGGACTTTGTGGCACAGCACCCCGAGGTGTGGGCCGCCGCCATAGCGATGTCGTGCTCCGAGCCGCAGATGACCACCGTACCCACCTGGTTCTTCAACACTCGCGACGAGAGCGACTGCAAGCAACTCGTGGACAACCTGAAGAAACGCGGCTCCAACATCGTTAAATACGAGCATTTCCCCCAATACCCCCATGGCGGCGATGCAGCCGAATGCACTCCAGAACTGCTCGACAAGTTCTTCAGCCAGCAGCGCAAATAAGCCCGCAACACCGCCCCAAACAAGCCGATAGCGGGCGAAAGTTGATGTTTTTATCCCAACTTTCGCCCGCTATCACTTGTTTTTTCGTTCATTCAGCCCTCAGCTCAAGGGCGAATCACTCCACCTGCCAGGTGTCGCCGGCCATCACCACGTCGCGCAGACAGGTGAAGCCGTGCATCTGCTTGATCTGCTCCACCTGCTCGGCCACGGCGGTCTCGTAGGTGGGGGCCTCCACGTCGCGAATCACGCCCAGGGCCACGGGCAGGTCGGTGCCGTCCATCATGGCGAGCATCTGATGCACGAAATAGTTCTCGCAGTGAGCGTCGTGCACGAGGATGTCGTCGAGCGTGTAGCCGTCCTCGCCAATGGTAACCGCCTTGAGGCCGAAGCCGTCCTGCACCAGGCCGCGGTTGTTCTCGACCCCGAAAAGCATCTTCTCGCCGTGCACCAGATGGATGGTGCGGTCGGCACGGTGCTCGCGGTCGGTGATGGCGTTGTGGATGCCGTTGTTGAAAATCATGCAGTTTTGCAGAATCTCCACCACCGAGCAGCCCTTGTGCTGCGCGGCGGCCACCATGATTTCCTGACTCACCGCCAAATCCACGTCGATGCCGCGGGCAAAGAACGTGCCGCGCGCGCCAAACACCAGTTCGGCGGGGATGAACGGGTCCTCGGTGGTGCCGTAGGGCGATGACTTCGACTTGAAGCCACGCGCGCTGGTGGGCGAGAACTGCCCCTTGGTGAGGCCGTAGATGCGGTTGTTGAGCAACAGCAGGTTCAGGTCCACGTTGCGCCGCACCTCGTGGATGAAGTGATTGCCGCCGATGGCCAGGCAGTCGCCGTCGCCGCTTACCTGCCACACGGTCATGTCGGGGTTGGCGGTCTTGAAGCCCGTGGCCACTGCGCCACCACGGCCGTGGATGGTGTGGAAGGCGTAGGTGTGAACATAGTAGGGCAGACGCGAGCTGCACCCGATGCCGGAAATCACGGCAATCTTCTCGGGCGGGATGCCCAATTGCGCCATCGACTTGAGCAGCACGTTGAACACTGCATGGTCGCCACAGCCCGGACACCAGCGAATGGGTTGTTGGTTTTTATAGTCAAGCGGCTTGTAGCAAGGCACAGCCTCGGCAGTCGCATTGTTTTTTATATCTTCCATAACTTGGTTGCGATTAAAATAATAAGACAGTAAAATTAGACAAAAGAACAGAAGCCTGTGACAGCGGTTGACTAAGAACATAAGATTTTATTCATCTTCCAGACCCTGCGCCTTGCGCCGCTTGTCTACTCGTTTACTTGTCTACTCGTTAATTTTTTTGATTCAGATTTCCTCCTCCATCATGATGTTCTTCACTCCGTCGACAATCTCCTGCACCAGGAAGGGCTGTCCCTGCACCTTATTAATATGGCAGATGTTCAGGTTAGGCACCTTGCTCTGCAAGTAGGTGGCCAGCTGGCCGGTGTTAAGCTCAGCCACAATCACCGTCTTGAAGCGGCTGAGCAGCTCGGCGGTGTTCTTGGGCAGCGGGTTGATGTAGCGCAGCTGCGTCATGGCAATGCGGTAGCCTTCGGCGTTGAGTCGGTTCACGGCATCCAGGATGTGGCCATAGGTACTGCCCCACCCCACGATAATGGTGTCGGCTCCGCTGTCGCCCTTGAGTTTGAGTTCGGGAATATAGTTGGCGATGTTGGCCACTTTGTTGCGTCGGGTCTCCACCATGTGTGCGTGGTTGATGGGGTCGTTGCTCAAGATGCCTGTGCTGTAGTCCTTCTCCAGTCCACCCACGATGTGCTCCAGCCCGGGTGTGCCGGGAATGGCCCAGTAGCGTATGCCCAGCGCGTTGCGCATAAACGGAGTCCACGTTTCCTTGACTGCGGCCGGCACATAGTTGGGCTTGATCACAGGGTATTCGCCCTCCTCGGGAATGCGCCAAGCACTGGAGCCGTTGGCGATAAAGGCATCGGTGAGCAGAATGACGGGTGTCATGTGCTCGATGGCGATGCGTGCGGCCTGGAAGGCCATCTTGAAGCAGTCGGTGGGCGAGGCTGCGGCAAGCACCACCAGAGGGCTTTCGCCGCTGCGGCCGTACAGGGCCTGAAGCAGGTCGGTCTGCTCGGTCTTGGTGGGCAGTCCCGTCGACGGGCCGCCACGCTGCACGTCCACCAGCACCAACGGCAGTTCGGCCATCACGGCCAGTCCCAAGGCCTCGCTCTTCAAAGCCAAGCCAGGACCGCTGGTGGTGGTCACGGCCAAATGCCCGGCAAACGCGGCACCGATGGCCGAACAGATGCCGCCAATCTCGTCCTCCATCTGCACAGCTTTCACGCCCAAGTCACGGCGCTTAGCCAGCTCGTGCAGGATGTCGGTGGCCGGCGTAATGGGATAAGACCCCAAAAACAGCGGCCGACCGCTCATCTCCGAGGCCTTGATCAAGCCCCAAGCGGTGGCTTTGTTGCCGCTCACGTCGGTGTAGGTGCCTGGACGCACCTCATCGGTCTGGATGCGGTAGGTCGACACCGAGGCGTGGACGTTGTGGCCGTAGTTGTAGCCGCCCTTGATGACCAACTCGTTGGCCTCATAGACCTGAGGCTTGTCGGCAAACTTGGCCTTGAGAAATTTCAACGGGGCCTCCATGGGGCGGTTGAACAGCCAGCACACCAATCCCAGGGCAAACATGTTGCGACACTTGAGCTGAGCCTTGTGGTCCATACCGGTGTCCTTGAGAGCCTCCTTCACCATGGTGGTGATGGGCACCTCCATCACCTGGGCCTTCAGCCCAAGCTCCTCATAGGGGTCGTTGGTGGTGTAGAGGGCCTTGTCGAGGCCTGCCTGGGTAAAGGTGTCGATGTCGACGATTGCCGCACCGCCCTTGCGCAGAAACTGCGCGTTCTGCTTGAGGGCTGCCGGGTTCATCGCCACAAGCACGTCGCACTCGTCACCAGGAGTATGCACGCCGTGCCCGATGTGCACCTGGAATCCCGACACGCCGCCCAACGAGCCTTGCGGGGCACGCACCTCGGCGGGATAGTCGGGGAAGGTGGAGATGCGGTCGCCAAGTCCCGCACTCACGTTCGAGAAGATGTTGCCAGCCAGCTGCATGCCATCGCCGCTGTCGCCCGAAAAGCGAACCACGATGCTCTGCCGGAACTGGACTTTAGCTTTTTCTGCCATGTGTTGAATGATAATGAGTTTCGGTTTCCAAAATCGACTGCAAAGCTACAACTTATTTTCCTGATAGCGAAACTTTTTCGTGAATATTTTTGCAACTTCATCGCCTGCCGCACTGCCATGCCGCCACGCGGCTGATAGCATTCACCCACTTTGCGCAACAAATAGCCACTCCGCCACCGCTCACACAAGCATTGTGCCACCAATCGCATTGAAAACGCATCGCTTCGGGTACAACCCATCTTAATTTCCGTGTCAGCTCATTATCATTTGTGTATGTGGAAGATTGTTCGTAACTTTGCGGCTCCTTATCAAGCACATATACCCCCTCGGCGGCACCAGCCGCGAGCAACATATGGCACGAAAGGATGAACACTAACCCCCTATTTTTCACCTCAATGAAACGAATCCTCCCCCTTCTGCTGGCTTTTGCTGCGATGCCCATGCTGCACGCCGCCAGCCGCTCGGCAAGCCAAGCTCTTGTCGTGGCTCAGCAGTTTGTCAACCAACACCATGCGCCTCATGCCACCGCCCAGCTCCCAGCGGCCTCGCTGCAGTTGGCCTATGAGGCTCGCAATGCAAGCGGAGCGGCCGACTATTATGTATTCAACCGCAGCACCGACGGCGGTTTTGTGATTGTGGGCGGCGACGACGCCACCCTGCCCGTGTGGGGCTATGCCGAGAGCGGCACTTTCGATGCCGACGCGTTGCCCGACAACATGCGGTGGTGGCTCGAGGAATACCAGCGACAGCTGCAATGGCTGCACGAGCACCACAAGGCCGCACCGCGCCGCGCTGTCGCCATCGACACCGCCGTGGAGCCCCTCCTTCGCACGCTCTGGAACCAATGCAAGCCGTATAACGACATGTGCCCAAAGGTGAGCTACTCCAGCGGCATGCTGGCCTACGGCAACCATGCCCCATCGGGCTGCGTGGCCACTGCGGTGGCGCAAATCATGAACTATTACCAATGGCCCGCCCGTGGCAACGGCACGCACAGCTACTCCTGCCGCGTGACCTACGACAAGAACTGGCAAGGTTACACCACCACGCTGAGCGCCAACTTCAGCGAATCGGTCTATGACTGGGACAACATGGCCGACATCTATTATTTCCTCAACGACGACTATAACACTGTCTATGCCCGCAGCGCCGACGGCGAAGGCTCCATCGCCACACGGGCGCAGCAAAATGCAGTGGCCAAGCTGATGAGCGACCTGGGAGTGGCTCTCGAGATGAGTTACGGCACCAAGGGCAGTGGAGCCATGTCCGAAGACGTGCCCGATGCACTGGCAACCTATTTCCACTATACGCGAGGCGGTTACCTGATGCGGGACTATTATGTCGGTGACTGGGACGCGTGCCTGCGACGAGAACTTGACGAAGCTCGACCGCTGTACTACTCAGGTCAAGCCAATAACGGCGGACACGCCTTTGTGCTCGACGGCTACGACACCGAGGGCTATTTCCATGTGAACTGGGGATGGGGAGGACGTAGCAATGGCTACTTCATCAGCTCGCTGCTCAGCCCGTCGGACCAAGGCGTTGGGTCGTTCGAGGGTGGCTACAACACCGGTCAGGGAACCATCGTGCGCCTGCGACCCGCCACTGGCACTCGATTGATTCTCTCACCCGTCTACATCGATTTCGGCACCGTGCAGCCTGGTCGCTCGGCAACGCAATCAGTCGATTTGGGCGGTGAGGAGATTACTGACGTGGTCACAGCCACACTCACCGGTGATGATGCCGACTGCTTTGTGCTGGCACGCGACACCTACACCCCCGATGAGGTGATGCACGGCATACCGGTCTCCGTCACTTACACGCCCAAGGGAACCGACAAAGACAAGCACACCGCCACACTCACCGTGCAGGGCGGCGGATGGGACCAAACCATAAGCATCCCCCTCACGGGACGAGTGAACGTTGCCTCATTTATCACCGCAACACCCGACAGTTTGGACTTCGGCACTGTGGCTTTGGGCTCGACCACCAAACAAGCTGTGGCTTTGAGCGGTGTGAACATGAAGAGCGATGTCACGCTCACGCTGAGCGGCGAAGGGGCAGCGAGCTACCGCTTGTCCAACACCACCGTGTCGAAGGCATCGATGAGCCGTGGCACTAATATCGTGGTGTTTTTCACGCCTACAGTCGCTGGCTCGCACAATGCGCTGCTCACCATCACCGGCGGCGGAGCCTCGCAACCCGCCACCATCTCCCTCACCGGATGGGTGGAACCGGAACCAGCATTGCCCGGCGACGTGAACGGCGACGGACAGGTCGACATCGACGACGTGAACGCCATCATCAACATCATTCTGGAATTTAAATCACCGGCCGACTACAGCGGCAATGCCAATGTGGACGGCGATGCCGACGGCATGGTCGACATCGATGATGTAAACGCGCTCATCAACATAATTTTGAAACAATAAGCAACGCCAAAGTCGCTGATTAACAGGCCGCACATACCATTGTGCGGCTTGTTCACATTATTTATTTGCAATGTCGGCGCAAAATTGCTAACTTTGCACCGACATTCCGAATCACAGACCCTTCAACTGAGAAGAAAAAATGGAAACCGACAAAGGTAAAAAATACCTGTGCCCCGTGGTGGAGGTCTACAAGAGCAATGGTGCGCTGTTCTATGTGGTGAACATGAACGGCTTCCAATGCACAGTGAAGGCCTTTGAGTATCAAAAGGGACGTCCCACACCCGCTGCGGTGCAGTGCATCGTCAAGGGCATGACCGAGGCCGGCGAACCCATCCTGATGCAAGACATCGCTGCCGCCCTGCAACTCCTCTACAAGGTGGGCGAAACCTATGAGTTTAAAGTCAAGGCCGACAACACCGTGATGGGCTACTACGAGGTGGTGGATCGCAACGGGTTTATCATGCGCCTCACCGAATATGGCAACGCACATTTCTATGTGAACCAGGTGGTCACCGCCCGGGTGATGAGCATCAACCTGGTGCGTGTGGAACTGGCCTTGGTGGCTGGCGAGCAACACGAGGGTCTGCTGTTCCTGCCGCCCGACAAGGTGTTTGAACTCGACCGCAGCCACAGCGTGCCCGTGCGCTACCTGAACCTGCTTTTCGGGCACACGCAGCTGCTACGCGAAGCGCACGAGCAATACGAGAGCGGCAACGCGCAGTGGCTCATCACCGCCATCGACACCGTGGACCGGCAGCTCGCCGAGTGGCTCACCAGCTCGCAACCCAACAAGCTGCGCGTGCTCACCGCTTTCCGCTCCATTTGCGTGAACGTAATGGAGATGTCGGACTATCTCTCGGACTGTGCGCCCGACGAGCGCGACGACTACCAGAAACGCATCGGCACCGCCATTCGCCATGCCGACGACTATTTAGAGGCGCTTACCATGCTGCGCGACGGCAGCAACCAGACCTATGTGGATGACTGCCTCGACCGACTCAAACACACGGGCTACCTCTACCAGCCCGAGAACAAGATGCGTGTGCTCATGTCGCTGTTCACCCTGCGGCAGGATTCGGTGCAGGGCTTCATCAAAGACATCTTCGACGTGATTCGCGACAGTCACGACAACGAGCGATTCATGCAGCAATTCAAGGGTGCATTCATCGAGATGCTCGACATCTACATCCTGCACGAGCGCCGTGCCGTGGACCTGGTGACCAGCACCGACGACCCGCAGTCGCGGCAGGCGGTGGAACAGATGATCGAGGCCCTCGCCATCCAGCTGCTGCTCGTCGACCAAGAGGAATGCGACGACTACAAGCTCTACCGGTCGATGCTCTACCGGTGTGCCACGCTGGTGATGCCCGCCCACGCCGACGCGCTGCTGCAGCTGTCGTTCGATGCACTGTTCAGCCAGCAGGTCAACCCGCTGGAATATGGCTGGGACGATGTGGCACGCCTGCAGGTGCTGTGCTCGAAACTGGCCACCAGCGTGGGCACGGCTTTGGCCGGCGAAACACTGCACTATCACGGCAACCAAGCCTCGCTCACGGTGGCCCAGCAGGCCATCCGCATCACACCGCTGCAAAAAGGCGACAAGCTGCGCAAGGCCTACCCCGACGACATCACACCCTGGCAACACCTCCAAGTGCTGCTCTCCGACCGACCTGCCGAGCGTGTCTCCGCCGCCACCAAGAACACGGAACCGTTTGCTCGACTGTGGCATCAAGTCGACAATGCCCTCTTTGGCGACAATGATGCTGAAAGCAACACCGAGGCCGAGGCCGACTCCAAGCCGGCTCCGCGCAAACGCATCACCCCCGATGTGGGCGACCCCGTTACCATTCGCGTGCTGCGACCCGTGCCAGGACGCAAATACGACCTCTACTGCCAAATCGAGGACGAACGCTTCGAGGGCATCGGCATCCTCGACACCCACAAAGTGGTGCACTACAACGTGGAGGCGCGCGTGGAGCTGTTCTGCGATAAAGCCACCGGGGCCCCGCTGCTGCTCCAGGGCAGCGTGGAAAGTGTGGACCAGGACGGCACGATGCACTTCACCCTGCAAGCGCAAATCGCCGAGTTCATCAACCAGTTCCTGCGCGAGGGCGACGAGGTGCTGTGCATGGTGTCGCTCACCACGCCGCAAAGCTACATCTGCATCACCGACCTGGGATTCTCGCTGGCCATCAACCGCAGCCAGAACCGAAACCTGAAGTTTGGCGACTATGTGATTGCCGAAATCAAGGAGGTGGAGAAAAACGGCAACGTCTATGCCTTCTTCGTCGAGAAATCACACGAACGGTTCGACACCGATAAGGCGTTCCACAAGCTCGTGGCCGAATATGCCGACGGCAAGGTGTATGTTGCCGAGGACGATGACGACATCATCGACGACACCGACCTCGATGCGCAACTCAACGACGACGCACTCGACGAGACCTACATGGAGGCTGGCAGCGTGGAGGAGCTGATACGCATCATCGACCGTCTGGCCATGACGCGTGCCGAGCAGGTGCAGACGTTCAACTATCTGGCCGTGGCACGGCTCCTGAGCCGAATCATCGGCAACAGCGAGCAGGAAAACTACTTTGACCGACGCATGGAGCTGGTGAAGGTGCTGCAGCAGTTTGGCGACCGCGACCGCATCACCGACGAGGAGCTGGAGACGGTGCTCGCCGACAGCGAAAGCCTGGTGGACAACTACCCCGAAATCAAGAACAAACTGCAGCAGCTGCAAATCATCAACCGCTTGGGCAAGCCCTGGCGCGACAACATGCTGTGGCAACTCGCCGGCGAAACGGCCAACGAGAAAACTGCGGCCCTGGCGCGACTGGTGCTCAGCCACAACATGCTCGAGGAGTTCAACGTCTATGACCAGCTGCGCGTGCTGCGCAAGCGCATCTACCAAATCATGGACCTGGAGATGCAGCTGCCCGAAAGCTCGTTTGTGGCCCACGAGGACCAGTTCACCGAGCTGAAATCGTCGATGATCTACCCCGCCGGCAATGCCATGCAGCCCAACGAGCGCGTGCAGATGCACGAGCTCATGATGGTGGTGTGCAGCTTCCTCAACGCCAAGGGCGGCACGCTCTATGTGGGGGTGAACAATCAGGGCATGGCCGTGGGACTCACCGACGACTTCATCTACCTGAACAACCGCCGACAAGGCTACGACCTTGATGATATCAAAGACAAATTCGACCTCCACTTCCGCCACGCGGTGCACAACCGCCTGGGCGTGCTCGCCAACGACCTGGTGTCGTCGCAGTTCATGAATGTGAACGGCAACTGGATTTATTGCGTGGAGGTGCAGCCCAGCAGCGAGTTGGTGTCGCTCGAGCAGCAGGTGTATGTGCGCCAAGGCACATCGAAGTGGATTGTCCCGCCCGACAAGGTGACGGCTTTCCGCCGGCAGCGCGCACAACGGCTCGCCGACCGGTCGTGACATGAGGGGGGCCGGGTTTTCCGGGACTTTCGGGGTCAACGGGATTTCCGGTCACTCGCTGCCGGTCACTTCGCCGGTGTGGCGGCGAGGGTGTGGTTGAAGTAGGCGGTGTTGCCGGTCACGTCCTCGAGCACCTCGATGAACGGCGGGAAATTTACGTCCTCGCCTTGCGCCACACCCTTGGTCTCGAGTATAACCAGCCCGTCCAAGGCACCTCGGAATGTGTCGATTTCAAAGTACTGCCCTTTCCAGATGAAGCTGCGCCGGTGCTTGCTGATCACGTTGCGCGTGGGGTCGGCCAGGGTAAGCATCATCTCATACAGGCTGTTGTTGATTTGGCGCTCGGTCACCAGTTCCTCGGTGTCGGAGATGCGTTTCTTGGTGGTGTGCAGATAGAAGTATTTGCCCTGCCATCCGCGTTTGCGCAGGCGCACCTCGGTATCGGGGTCGGCACTCGACAGGTAGGTCTGGATGATGTCGTTCTCGATGCAGTCGGTGGGCAGGTCACCCACGATGCGGATGCGGTATTTACGCTCCTGCTCAATGGGTTGCGGCAGGCCGAGCACACCGCGAATCTCGCGCAGCACGCGCTTCATCTTGGCATCGAAGTCTTCGTGGTTGTTGATCACGCGCAGGTGGGGATGTCCCGTCCAGGCCTTGATCACCTTTTTGTCGAGCAGGCGCGCGATGCGCAGCCCCTCCTCGTTCATCTGCTCGTAGCGTTGCGCGTTGTTGGCTGTGGTGTAGAACTGCTCGGCGCCGTCGGCGGCCGACACCAGGTGCAGCACGGCATCGTAGCGCTCGCGCAGCTCGGCACTCGTGGTGCCCACGGTGCGCAGCAGCGTGTCCCACATCTCAGGCTCCATATAGGCCGAGATGTCCATCGTGCCGCGGTCGCACACAATGATGCACGGCCCGCCACACTGCTGCGCCATGCGCGTGAACTTGTCCTCGAGGGCCAGCTGAATCTCGAGCGTGGCTTTCTCACCCTCGTAGAAGTAATCCTTGTTGGTGGTGAGATAGTTCATGCCGGCCGCGGTGAACATGGTGGGCACTTCGGGCAGGGTGAACACCTGATAGCCCAGGCTGCCGAAGTGCTCGATGATTTTAGCCAATGCCGTGGTTTTGCCGGCACACGGGCCGCCGGTGAGTACGATGCGGATGATATTGTCCATCTGGTTTTTATTGCAGTTCTACGTATCGGTTGTCAAACAAAGTTGCAAATTTAGCAATTATTTCTGAACCACCCGCCATGCGCCATCGTTTTATTGGGGTTCTGGCATGCAAACCATTAAAAAAACATCGCCACACTTTCACATGTCGACAAAAAGCAGTACCTTTGCAGCCGCAACACGCGCCTGTGGCGAAATTGGTAGACGCGCCAGACTTAGGATCTGGTAACGCGAGTTGTGCAGGTTCGAGTCCTGTCAGGCGCACAACTATCATGTATATCCCTCTGATTCCCAGTTGGGTATATTTTTTGTAAGCAAATATGTAACCCCTTTTGTAACCCCTTTGATTATGAATAGGTCAATACGAGTCTCAAACCTTATTGATTATTCTCTGAGTCAGAACTGCTTAAAACATCATTAATCATCTCGTCTATAGGTTCAATCTTTTTAGGCGGATGGTTGACATATCTTTTGTACTGAGATGCCATGCTTGTCCACTTGTTTTTGATCTCTTCATGATGCAATCTGAACACCACCCGCAGCAAGTACAAAGGCATTGGCGCCGGAAAGGACACCCAGCAGCGCATGAAAAATTAGACAACAGTTAAACTTGTGTTAAATCCATTGTTGGCTCTTGACTCGTCCCTTAGGGCATGCTATAATTTTGCAGTCGCTTAGCAAAACGTCGTACGATGATGAGTAAGAAAACAAAATTAAAAATCGGAGAGTTCTCACGGTTGATGCAGGTCACTGTAAAGACTTTGCGTCACTACGAGCAGAAGGAATTACTCCTGCCTAACGAGGTGGACGAGTGGACGGGATACCGATACTACAGCATCGACCAAATGCAACGTCTGAACACCATCCGCGATCTACAACGGCTCGGATTCACGCTGGACGAGATCAAGGAACTGTACGATGACGATTCGCACACCCCCAGCCTCCGCCAACTTGACGAGAAAATCAAGGACACGGAAGCGCAGTTGCAACAACTGATAGCCCGTCGTGAACGACTGCTGGACTGGAGAGACTCTCGCAAAGAAATGAAGACAATGGAAAAATTCAGCATTCAGTCTTTGCCAGAAATCATTGTGGCAAGTCATCGTGAAGTCATCCCCAATTACGCTGCCATCGGTCCCATGTGCGTGGAGAAAATCGCACCTGAGATGCAACGCCTCGGTTGCAAGTGCCCGCCTCCGGGCTACTGCTTCACCATCGAGCACAACACCGAGTACAAACCTACTGACATTGACATCGAGTATTGTGAACAGGTCGAGGAAATGGGCACCAGCAGCGACATCATCCAGTTTAAACGTCTTCCGGCAATACCCAAGGCGCTCTGCATGAAGCATATCGGTCCCTATGAGCGTTTCTATGAGTCATACACCGATGTCTTCCGCTATATGGAGGAGCAGGGTTACAAGATGGTCGGTCATCCTCGCACCTGTTACGTTGATGGAGCTTGGAACCAGGAGGATCCCGAGAAATGGTTGTCCATTATCCAAATCCCGATAGAATAATCACGGATTGTGACACTCGCTTATGAGGTGGGCGAGCCCTTTGAGTTTCAAGCACTGGCCGGCGGATTCCAGTTTGAAGTGCGAAAATAGTCATAATCTTCGATAAAAGGCTGATTTTGGTGATTCAAACTGGAGTTTTTTTCTTGGCCTTCGGTTGATTTTGAACTGCACTTTCTGAATCTCATTGTCGGGCACTTGGTTGAAGTCCAGTCCTTTAGGCAGGTATTGCCGTATGAGTCCGTTGGCGTTTTCAATGGCGCCTTTCTCCCAAGAGCTGTACGGGTGCGCAAAGAACACCTGCGTGTCCAGCCACCTCTCGATGTACTTGAAATCTGCGAACTCGCTGCCGTTGTCTGTTGTGATGGTAAGCACGCTGTCCTTGTAGGGCAGCAGCAGCGAGACGACCGTGCGCGCCAACGCCTTGGCGTTCTTGCCCTTGTCCAGCCGCTTGACGATCAGGAAATTGGTGCTCCTCTCCGTAAGGGTCAACAGGACACTTTTGCCCTGACGTCCTAAAACGCAGTCCATCTCCCAGTCTCCGAAGCGACTGCCGTCAGCCATTTCGGGCCTGAGGTCAATCATCTTCCGGTCCCTGATGGCCGTGTAGCGCCGCGACACCTGTCTGCGCACGTGCCTGAGGGCGTGGCGGCAGTGCTTCCAAAGCGTTCCGCCCAGGCTCCGGTCGAAACGGATGTAGGAGTATATGGTCCCCGAAAGTTGGACAACAGCTTTCGGGGACTCAGCTCTTTAGGCTCGGCAACCGCAGGCTTATTGGAAAGCGTTCTCGCTCAGGCCCTTGCCATCGAGGGCGAGATCCTTCATATAGGCCGGGACGGGCTTGCCTAAGTATTTGTCCACATAGAGCTTGGCCAGATACTGGCCGAGCATGAAGCCGTGGCCACGCAATCCGGTGAGCAATCCCACCTCGGGGTCGACGATGTAGCGCGGCTCGATGTAGTAGCCGGCCCACACGGCGTGGAAGCCCACCGAAGCCAGGTTTGGAA
The DNA here is from genome assembly GCA_017545095.1 of Muribaculaceae bacterium. Next base: position 15,853 of record JAFYCU010000083.1, read on the forward strand.
TCCACTGCGCAAACATCTCGCTCACCACCTTGAGGAATGCCTCACTGTTGTACTTTAGGTTCTGGCGAGCCTCGTAGGGGTCGCAGTCGGGCGACGCGCAACCGATAATTTGGCCGGTGTGCAGGAACTGCTGACCATAGACGGCGTTGAACCCCTTGTAGTGACGGCGGTCGATAATCATGTCGAGCGAGTCGCCGTTCACGCCCATGTTGGGCAACCGGCGGGTGATGAACGCCTGGTGCTTGACAGGATAGAGCTGAGTGTCGATGCCGAGCATGTCGGTGAACTTCTCGGTGCCCCACCCCATGGCGTTCACGAAGTGGTCGCAGGTGAATTCTACATAGTGCTTGTCGTGGCGACGCACGAGCACGCGGAATTTGTCGCCCACGCGCTCCACATGCAGC
>JAFYCU010000084.1 GCA_017545095.1 Muribaculaceae bacterium
AGTTGAGGTCGTCGAAGAGGAGTTTGTCGCCAAAAGCCTTCGCGACATGCTGCGCTTCGATCACCTTGTTGCCCAGTCGCGGCCCGTTGGGGATGAATATCTCCAATTTCTCCTCCTTCTCCTTGACCGTCTCGTTGAGCAGGCGGTCGTAGCTGTTGAGACGCGCCTTTCCCTTGGCCTGTCGTGCCTTGGGAGCCATGCGCACCCACTCCAGCTCGCGCTGGAGGGTCTTCTGGCGCTTGCTCTCGGTTTTCTCCTCCTGCGCGAGTCGCTGGGTTTTCTGTTCAAGCCAGCTGCTGTAGTTGCCTCGCCAGGGAATACCCTCGCCACGGTCGAGTTCGAGAATCCATCCTGCCACATAGTCGAGGAAGTAGCGGTCGTGTGTGACGGCAATCACCGTGCCCTCGTATTGCTGCAGGTGCTGCTCCAACCAGTCGATTGACTCAGCGTCGAGGTGGTTGGTGGGCTCATCAAGCAGCAGCACATCAGGCTTCTGCAACAGGAGCCTGCACAGGGCCACGCGTCGCCGCTCGCCGCCGCTCAGGTGCTCTGTGCTCTGGTCGCCTGGCGGACAGCGCAGCGCGTCCATAGCCCGCTCGAGACGCGAGTCGAGATTCCAGGCATCGGTGGCATCGATGATGTCCTGCAACTCGGCCTGACGCGCAAAGAGGGCATCCATTTTGTCTTGGTCCTCATAGTATTCGGGCAGTCCGAACTTCTGGTTGATTTCCTCGTATTCCGCCAGCGCATCCACCACGGGCTGCACGCCTTCCATCACCACCTCCTTGACGGTCTTGGACGGGTCGAGCTGCGGGTCCTGTGGCAGATAGCCCACGGTGTAGCCCGGAGCGAACACCACCTGGCCCTGATACTTGGTCTCGATGCCCGCAATGATTTTCATCAGCGTGGACTTGCCCGCACCATTCAGACCGATGATGCCGATTTTTGCTCCATAGAAGAACGAGAGATAGATGTTCTTCAAAATCTGTTTCTGGTTCTGTTCGATGGTCTTGCTCACGCCCACCATCGAGAAAATGATTTTTTTGTCGTCGACTGTTGCCATGATGAAATGATATTTTTGCAAAATTACGAAAAAAATATGGATGGCGAAAATGGCGGCCCAAATCGCAGTGCGCGGCATGGTGGTTTGCAAGTCACGAAGACTTACAATTTGGAAGAAAAACCGACTACAAACTTTCAATAAAGCAAATTTTAAGCCTATTTACTTAAATATCGTTAAATCTAGGCATTTTTTGAGCGAAAAATTATGTGAGGAGAAAAAGTGCCAGTAATTTTGCATTGGTTTTCGTGAAAACATTCCCACGCCGTGAGGCGGATGAATAGAGTAACAATACTACTTTTTTTAGGTTTATGTTAATGGTATTTAGAAGGTTAATTAGTTAAGCAATCCCCGGCGTTGACGTCGAGGATTTTTCTTTTTTTTATGGCATACTGAGAAGTTGATTTAAGCGGCTCATCTGCGTTCGATACGAGCGGAAGATCAATTCAAAGCCAGAAAAACGCATTAATCAACATTTTTTAACGCAAATAAATTGCATTCCGCCACATTTCATCAGAACTTAGCGCTCCATTTTTTTAACAACACATTAATACCATGAGTAGACACATCGTTCTCAACATCCCCCACAGCTCCATCGTGGGCATCTTCGACCGTGAGCTGGGCCGTTGGCCCATCAACCCCCACTTCCTCAACAGCCATGTGCGTGAACTGACCGACTGGTACACCGACATGCTCTTCGCCACCGATAACGAACGCGTGACGAGCATTGTGTTCCCCTACTCCCGCTTCGTGTGCGACGTGGAGCGGCTCGACGACGACCCGATGGAAGCCATTGGGCAAGGCATCATCTACCGCAAGGCTGGCGGCTACCAGCGCGGTGAGCTTGACGCTGCCACCGAGCAGCGACTCTTGCAACTACGCGACAACCACATCAAGCGGCTCACAGTAGCCCTCTCGCCTGGCGACCTGCTTCTCGACTGCCACTCGTTCAGCGACACAGACCACAGCCATGCCGACATCTGCATCGGCTGCAACAACGACTGGTCGTACTGCGAGAGCGACATCGACATGGTGGTCAATGCGTTCAGACAAGGCGGTTACTCATTGTCTGTGAACACACCTTACGGTGGAGCCATCAACCCCGACACAGGTTTCACCTACTCAGCCCTAATGATTGAGGTCAACAAGCGCGTATATATGAACCCATCGCAACTCACCCTCGACAACCGCCAATGGACGCGCTGGCTAAGCTGCCTGCACCGACTTTACGACAATCTAATCGATATCAACACCTTTTGAAACCGCCCATGATGACAAATGCCATGTTGCGTGACATATTCGCCGAATGCAACCAAAAATATTTTGGCGGTACGATTCCACGGTGTGACATCCGCTTTATGGAAAAGAGCACAAAACTTGGGGAATTTTATGTTTCATTCAACGGATGGAAACCGCACATACGAATCAATTGCGACCCTAGTGCTGTCGGCCTGAAAGTATGGCCAGAGTGGTTCTTGCGCGAGACCGTCCTTCATGAGATGGTCCACGCCTACATCACGCTGGTTTTGAAAGAACATGACAGCCATCCTCATGGAAAGATTTTCCACCGCGTGGTGAGGCAGCTGCGCAAGGAGCATGGTGTTAACACGTATGTCAATCCCATGGCGGCACTGCACCGGAAGTCATGGAATCCGTTCACGCACCTCGGCGACCTCATCGCTGGACTCCTGTTCCGACACCTGCTGTAACTCCCGGAACACCCAAAAGTCTGAATATAAAGCAACCAAACAACATTTATGCAAATTCCGCGATGCACAAGCAACACGACAACATGCACGTTTCCATCTCGCGTCTTGCTTCGGTCTTCAGCCTCCCCGGGGTACGGCTCTACGGTCACGTATTTTTGTGTTAGCCATCTCGGTTCTTGGTTCTTTTCATCGGCGAGCTACAAGCGGCGCAATGCGGCAGGGGTTCGCAAGGCGTGCCTTGCGACCTGGCGACTGATTGTGCTCTTGGTTTTCGGTGCTCGGTTCTTGGTTCTTTCCTAATTATTTTGACAATTGTTTTTATTTTCGTTCCAAAGATTTCGTTTAATCAACAATTTCTATTTACTTTGCAAAAAAATACACAATATGAGATTCTCCCGTTATGTGATCCGTCTGCTCAAGGACAAATGCGGCCTCGACCTGCGCACTGCACGAGCCGCCGAGGTGCTGACGCTCGACATCGAGCGCGTGACCGGCGAACGCTTAGGCGTGAACACGCTCAAGCGCCTGCTGGGCCGCCTCGACGAGTGCGAGCCACGCGAGACCACACTCAACATCATCGCCAGCTACCTGGGTTTCCCCGACTGGGCCACCGTGCAGCGTCTCGAAACACACCGCAACAATTCCGACTTCGGCACCGTATTCCACGAGCTGCGCACAGCCGTCCTGCCAGCCGGAGAGCGAGTGGCAGTCTACTACCTGCCCGACCGCCGCGTGGTGATGGAGAGTGTGGGCGGCGGCCGCTACCGCGTAGCCGAGAGCCAGAACAGCAAGCTTCGCGCCGGCGACCTGCTCATGCTGCCCATCCTGGTCGAAGGATTCCCGCTCATCGCCCACGATGTGGTGCGCAACGGCCAACCCAAGGGCACATTCACCGCCGGCCGCGAGCAAGGCATCAAGTGGGAAAAACTATCCAATACCTGAAAATTATGGCTTCATCGGGATTTTCCTCACCGCAAGACCATCGTTTGTCGTTTGCCGACAGCGAGCTGCTCACCGTGAGCGGCGGCACCTGTGTGTGCCTGCGCGTGCGCCGTCACGGCAAGTGGCACTTCGTGAAACAGCTGCGGCCCGAGCTGGCTGGCGACCCGCGCTATGTGGAGGCCATGCGCAAGGAGTTCGAGACTGGCTACCGCCTCGACCACCCCGCCTTGGCCCGCTACGTGGAGCTGGGCGATGACTACATCATGATGGAATACGTCGATGGCCAACCCCTCGACGAGTTTGCCGACACGCACCCCGACGTGATGGCCGACCGTGCCGCCGCGCGCCGGCTGGTGGAGCAGTTGCTCGATGCCGTGCGCTACCTGCACCACCACCAAGTGCTACACCTTGACCTCAAGCCCGCCAACATCCTCGTCACGCGCATCGGGCACGACTTGCGCCTAATTGACTTTGGCTTCTGCTACACCGACGCGTGGCGCGACACCACCGGGCTCACCGCCGTGTGGGCGGCGCCGGAGCAGCTCGCTGGCGGCCCTGTTGACGAGCGCACCGACATCTATGCCCTGGGTCGTATCCTTCAGTCGTTGCCGCTGCCCAAGGCGTATGTCCGCTTGACCCGCCGCTGCACCACCGCCGACCCCGGGCAGCGATTCCAAAGCGTGGACCAGCTCCTCGCCGCCCTGCCGCCCCGCCGCCGCTGGCCCATCGTCGCGGCCACGGCAGTCGTCGTGCTGGCCATTGCGGGCTGGCTGCTGCGCGACCGCCTTGCGTCACAGCAGGCAGCAACCATGACCGACACCGCCGACACGGCACTCACCACCGCCGCCGACACCCTCGCGCCCCCCACCATCGAACCCGACACCCCCGCCAGCGCCGTGCCCGCGCAGCGCACCATCCAAGCCGACACACCGCCTGCTCCGGTTGCAGAGCCCACCCCGACAGAAGAAC
>JAFYCU010000085.1 GCA_017545095.1 Muribaculaceae bacterium
CGATGGCTCGGTCACATCACAAGCCGATCTCAGACGGATGTTCTCGCTCGAGGAAATGTATCAATGGGCAATAGCCAGTGAACGCAGTGGATTCAATGCCCAGGATTACTTCAACACGCTCATGGGCTGCAAACGCTCCAACGAATGCAGTGGGGTGCAACTCAGCAATGGAGCGGTGATCGACATCATGCATCTCACCACTTCGCCCATTACCGGTTTGGCGGGCTATGTGCATGGTTTTGTCCGCACCAGCAAGGAGCAGCAGACCGAGTATATTGCTGAAATCGTACGCTCTGAGCGCAGTATTGCCGGCAAAGAACGTGTGGGATGCCTGGTTGTGGACACGCACTGCAGTTTGCCCACTGTGCGGCGCATGGTGGCCGATGAACTGGCTGACCTGCATTTCATACTCGTGTATGCCACTGGCAACGACGAGCTTACCGCAATCCCTGTAGTCAACGGCGAGTTATGCGGCGACGAAAACTACTACGGAGTAAACAAATTGGAAGACTTAAAGATATGGACAAGACGAAAAAGATGAGTTGCCGGCACTGGCTGGCATTGGTGCTGACGCTGTGCCTCGCGCTGCCGCTTCAGGCGCAGACGGTGAAAGGCATTGAGTTCTGCGGCAAAAGCTTGATAGCCCCCGACAGCATCGCCCTTCACCTGAAATTGCTCGATGACGGCGGCAAACCGGTGCGCGGCCTGTCGCCCGAGATGGTGAAGAAGAACCTGTTCCTGTTTGAGGATGCCGCCAACAGCCAGGACTTTGCACACCGCATTCCCGAAAATGTGATCAGTGTGCGCAACACCAGCAAGGGTGGCGGCGAACGCATCAGCGACGACTTCACCTTCTTGGTGCTCGTTGATCGCAACATCCCCAACATGGACGCAGTCTACAACGCTGTGGGCGAGCTAGTGAAAGCAGCTCCCAAGGGTTGTGTGTACCTATCGTTCTACGGCGACAATGTGACCAACAGCGAACTCGTCACCACCGACAACTTCGCCGAAATGCGCAGCAAATTCGATGCAGGCAGCGAAAATAAATGCTTCTACAGTGCCGTGTATTCCAAACTCGCCGAGTTCAATCCGGCCGACACCGATGTGCCGGGGCTGAAACTTGAGAGCGGCTACATGAAGAATGCAGAGATTGCCAAACGCGCCACGATGAATGCAGGCAAGAACTATCTGTTTGTGTTTGCCGATGGAGCCAAGGACCCCGACTTCGAGGCAGAGCAGGGTGTGGACCAACAGCTCATCGACGAATATCAAAAAACCGGCCCGGCTTCCACGCCCAAGGTGTATGCGTTCTACTACACCGGTGCCGGCGAGAACGAGGAGATGCGCACAGCACTTTCCTATGCCGCCACCCCCAAGGTGGATGATGTGGTGATCAGCGACCGCGTGGGCAAGTTCTTCTCGTCGACCGACATGAATGCGGCACTGAGCGAGTTCCAGCAGGCAGTGGATGAAGCGGCCTACGACTACGACCTGGTTTATCCCGTGCTGGGCAAGGTGTATAACGGCAACACGGTACACTACTTGGCCTCGTGGGAGGGCAACGAGATTGGCGGGGCCGACATGACCATCGGCACCGCCGAGAACCCGTTCCCCACCGAGCACCTCACCGGCGGCGACACGGTGATGAAATACCTCACGGCCCTGATTGTGGCCCTGCTCACTTTCGCTTTCTTCTTTGTGGTGGTGAAGATTCTCATCCCCGTTGCGAAGTCGAAGTCGTTTGCCATGAAATATTACAAGCCCTACGTTCCCGAACCCGGCGTGAACCGCCGCATCTGCTACTATTGCGGCCAGGACATCAGACCGGGCCAGCCGGCTGTGCAAAAGTGCAAGCACATGATGCACACCCACTGCTGGCAACAGAACGGCTACCGCTGCAGTGAGTATGGCCAGAGCTGCAAAACGGGCATCCAGCCCCACGTGGACTGGAACACGATGTTCACGCGCGAGTCGATGCGCGACGTGAACCAGGCACTGGTAGGCATTCTGGCAGCACTGGTAAGCTGGGTCATGTATGAGCTTACCGGTCGCGGCGGCTTGTTCAAGTCGCTAGGCGAGTGGCTGTGCGGCCTGTCGCTCACTCCGGCTCATGAGCTTTGGGGCGACAGCGTGACCAAGGTGTCGTCACTGCTGGCCATAGGCCTGCTGCTGGGTTTCTTCCTCTCGCTCATCTTCCGCTACAACGACGAATACCGCCAGAAGAACGCTTTTGTGTGGATTAAAATCATTGGCTTGTCGCTGTTGTCGGCCGTGATTGGCATGGCGGCCATGGCCATTGGCGGATGGATTTTCAGTGCGTGCGTGGGTGCGCTCAATGGCAATGTGATACCCTGGTACTGCTCCCTGCCGGCCTACCTGCTGTTCTCGGTGTGTTTCTCGCTGAGTTTGTGCATTGGTTCCACCATCCCAATGAAGAGTGCTTTGTTGGGTGGTTTGGCAGCTGCCGTGATAGGATTCCTGGTACTGATGTTCTCGGGCATGTCGACCTCGCAAAGTCCGTGGATGAGCAACCTGCTCAACTTCATCATCTATGGTGGTGGACTGGGAGCCTCGATAGCCACGGTGCGCATGATGGCCGAGAAGTATTTCCTGGTGATTCAGAACGGTCCACGCCAGGGCACCGAGATACCCATCCACAAATGGATGAACGCCACTGGCGGCGGACGCATGGTCACCATAGGCATGATTGGCGACTGCGAGATTCAAATGAACTGGGAAAAGAGCAACAAGGTTGCCAAGGAACATGCCCAGCTCTACATTGACCAAACCCACAAGTTGCCGGTGCTCAAGCCGCTCACCACGGGTGTGATGTTCAACAGCCGTGCCGAGCTTCCGCCGGCACAAGAGCGCACGCTCGCCAACGGCGACACCTTCCAGATTGGCGACACGGTGTTCCTGTATATGGAAAAGGATTAAGAGCATTGAATGATGGCCGACGAACGGAAATATGAATGGGGCGAGGGAGTGTACACGCTGCTCTCGTGGTTCAAGCAGGACCGCGTGAAGAACGCCCATGTGCTTGTTGCCGGAGCGGGAGCTTTGGGCAACGAGGTGGTGAAGAATCTGGCCTTGTTTGGCGTGGGGCACATCACCGTGGTGGATTTCGACCGCATCGAGGTGTCAAACCTCACGCGCAGCGTGCTCTTCCGCGAAGAGGATGCCTTTGCCCACGCTTTCAAAGCCGAAGTGGTGGCTCGCCGCGCACGCGAAATCAATCCGCAAATCCAGGTCGATGCTATCGTGGGCAACCTGTTCTCGGAAGTGGGATTTGGCCTCTACCGCCGTGTCGATGTGGTGATTGGCTGCCTCGACAGCCGTCTGGCGCGCTACCAGCTCAACCGGCTGTGCATGCGTGCCAGCAAGACGTGGGTGGATGGCAGCATCGAGAACCTGACGGGCGTGGTGCGCGTCTATGCCCCCGGCGTGAGTTGCTACGAGTGCGGTCTGTCGCGCGAAGAGTTCAACCACATCATGCTGCGCACGGGCTGCGCCGACGTGGTGCGCACGCAGACCAGTGCCGGTCGCGTTGCCACTACCCCGGTGAGTGCCTCCATCATCGGAGCCATGCAGGTGCAGGAAGCCATGAAGGTGATCCACCAGAATCAGGAAGAACCTGCCCCGTTCAAGTCGCTGGCAGGAAAGATGCTCCGCTACGAGGGCATGACCTGCAGCATGAACATCTACAACTTTGCCTCGTGGAAGAAGAATTGCCCTGCGCACGAGCGGTGGGACAACATCCACGAGTGCACGCGGCTCAAAGCCTCGCTCACGGTGCACGACATGCTCACCATTCTCAAGGAAGAACTGGGCGTGAAAGCGTTGGAAATCAACATGCGCAACAACAAGTTCATTGACGTGATTGTGAGCGACCGCCCCGAGCGTGAGTTCCGCGTGATGGTGCCCGAGTCGCGCTTAGACGCGCTCATTAGCAGCGACCGCGAGATGCGTCAGCTGAGCTACCGCACGCTCTTCCACAAGCACTTCTACGAGAATCTTGACTTCGATTTCCCCTATGGCGACCTCACGCTGGCGCAGGTGGGCATTCCACCGCTCGATGTGCTGCAAGTGAGCACCGACCGAGGGCAATTCTTTGTTGAACTCACCGGCGACCTACTGCAAGCATGAAACATATTCCCGATGACATCAATGCCGAACTGCTGCTGAGCCATGACTGCGGTGTGCGGTGGCGCGTGAAGCACACCAGCACCCATCACCGCAACGTCACGGGCGATGTGGCGGCTGTGGACCATAACGAGGGCGAGCGGCAAGGCACGCTGCATCTGGGCCGCGCCAGCCTCTACAATGCGCTGCCGGAATATATGTTCCACACGGTGGACCGGTTCAGCGGTCTGGATGAATCGCGCGACGAGAACGCATTCACCGACGAGGTGGCCCGGCAGGAGCAGGAATGCAAACACGCCCTGCAGTTCTTCGCCCCCCTCGATGCCTTGCTGCTTCGGCTGCGCTTAGACGTGCGCGCCCGCATCGAGCGTCACACCACTCACGACAACCCCGTGCTGCAAAACATCATCGGCGACCGTCTCACCGCTGAGCAACGCTCCAACCGCTTCATTGCCAAGTTGCTGGCTTTCCTGCCTGCGTGCCACCGCATTCGCGGCAACCGCACGCTCATCACCCTCATGCTGCGCAAAGTGCTGCAAGACGAGGGTATCGGCATCGAGGTGAGTCAGCAAACGCTGCTGCACCACGACGATGAGCCGCGCTATAACGACCGCTTGGACGAAACATCAAGCGACTTCTTTGCCGGCAACGATTACTACAGCGACACCACCGTCTACCGCATCCATCACTGGAGCTGGGAACTGTGTGATGAGCATTTTCTCGCCACCGTCGAAGAACTCGAGCAAATGCGCCAGTTTGTGCAGGACTGGTTCTTGGGGTTGGACCAGCAACTCGAGTTCGAAGTGTGGACCGCCGATGCCCCGGCGGCTCGATTGTCCGACACCGAATGCCACAACTACTTGAATTACAACACTGTGATATAATTCGACATTAACAACACCAAAGATAAACGACTATGCCAAAAACGATTAGTTGGAAAAAGGGCATGCGGCTCAGCGACGAGATTTTCCGCACGGCCGATGCCTTCACCGCCGCCCACATTGGCCAAGCCCTGCTGCTGGGGTCGGCCGGACGTTTCGGTCTATTCCCCGGACAGAGCCCTTTTCAAGTGAGCTTGAGTTTGAGTGCCGACTTCGTTGAGGTTGAAAGCCTTGACTGCCTGGGTCTTACGCGTGCCGGCCACTTGATCGACACCCATTGGGACACGCGCTACACCAGCAACTTCGACACCCGCGTGCCACTGCCCCGCGATGGTGTGCAACAACAGTACCTGCTCATCATCATGACACCCGACGGCGAGCTGCGCGAGACGGGCGACGGCTACTGCGAGCCAGCCTACACGCTGGCCCTGATGCGCTGCGACAGCACGCTGCCCGACAACGCCCTGCCGCTGGCACGACTGGTTTATAACTACGCTTGGCAAATCGACGACATCGACTTTGTGCCACCGTGCCTGTTCGTGTCGTCGCACAAGGCTTACGAAGATTTGCTCACGCAATTCATCAACCAGCTCATCATGCTCGACAAGGCAGCTACGGCCCACATCAACTCGGCAGCGAAACAAGTCATCAGGCTCATACTGCCAGCCGTGCGCTCACTTCGCATCGCCGCCGACAAGCAGCGCGACACGCTCACCCCGATGGCCCTGCTGGGCATGGTGCAGCAATGCGTGAGTGCATTCGTGACCGGCTGTGAGGTAGACGACAACATCACGCTTGACGAGCTGAGCGAATGGAAAAACTATATCGCAGCTCCCTACTCGGAACACCATGTGCACCAGCTCATCAAACAGGGCCTTGCTGTGTGTGCCACGATTGTCGACAAAATCAACGGACTGTCTGTGGCTACCGCTACCGCTCCGCCGCCTCCTGCTCCTCCTGTTTCGCGCCCCACTCCGCCACCAGCTCCCCCGGCAGCAAAAACAAGAATCATAACCGTTTAAGCTTATCCCATGGACTATATCAGCACCCCGCTGGCCTATGCCGAGCGCACGGTCTATTCCCCTGCCCTGCACCGCGACCTCACCGAGACCATCGAGCCGCTGGCCTTGCGACGCGACTTGCGCGACGTGATTGCCATGCTCGACAACTTGGTGGAACTTGTGGTATTCACCCCCCGTGGCGGACTGGCTGCCGACCCCGACTTTGGGTTTGAATACTGGAGCCACGAGTATTCCAACGTGAGCCACCGCGACTTCAACAACGGCCAGCCCTGCTCGATCGACAACGAAATCACGCGCCAGCGATGCCAGCAGAGCGTGACCGACAGCCTGCGCACCTATGCGCCCATGCTGCTCGATGTGAGCACCAACATCGAGCTGGAGGTGCCTGAGACGCACCGACGATATAAAAACGTGAACTCAAAATACATGGTCAACGTGGTGGTGACCGGCCGCATCAAGCACGGCATCGACCGCGTGGACTACCGCAAAGTGGTCACCTTTATGGTTGAACCCACCATTAAACGCAACATCTGATGGACCTTGACTTAGAGAACCGACTTAACGAGGCCTTGGAGCAAGCGCACGTGCTCACGGGCGGCGAGATGGTGGACCAGAGCCAGCTCGACCCCGTGCAGCGCATGATGCTCGTGGCACTGCTGCACGAATGCCAGAAAATCAACGACTATGCCGACGGTGTGGACGAGCGCATCGCACAACGCTTTGCCGAGGACTTTATTCCTCGCAATAGCATCGAGGCCATGCCGGCACTGGCGTTGCTGGCGCTAAAAGTGAAGCCGCGCCCAGGCAATGAAGTGGTGATGCTCAATGCCGACACCACCTTCAAGACCAAACCCGACACCAAACAGGTGCCGCCGCGCCCAGCCCTCAACTTCATCCCCATCTTCAACACCATGCTGCTGGGGCACACCGATGTATATACCCTCAACAAGCGTTGCCTGCGCCACCATGGCGAGGTGATTGATATCGCGATGCAACACGCCAACCACCTGTATGTGGGCATCCGCACCAGTGCCGAAGTGAACACCCTTCGCGGTCTGAGCCTGCTCATCTGCGGCACGCGCGGTGTGACCCCCGATCGGGTGGTGGTAGGAGCCGACAAACGCCAGCTTTCGTTTGCCACCATGCAGCGCTTGGAGGACATCGAGATGCTTGAGCCCTTCGATGCCCAACAGGCCTCGGGGCGGTTTTTCTCGATTGTGGAATCGTGGAAAGAGCAGCTGCTCGACATGGGCAACGCGTCGCTCATCTACATTACCGACCCGCTGCAAGACCGCGATCTGTTCAAGCCCCGCGCCTACCCGCGCAGTTTCCAGAACTGGCTCGAGAGCCGTCATCTCGACATCCTGCCGTCGGACACGCTGTGGCTGCGGCTCGACTTCCCCGAGGGCTACGACGTGCCCGATGCCTGCAAGGTGGAGCTTAACGTGGTGCCGGTGACCAATGTGGACCTGAACACGGTCACGCTCACCCAATCGTCGCCCATCGCCAAACTGCAAAAACAAGACGGGGCCTATTTCCTCGATGTGGTGGAACAGAGCAATGCCGCCATCCATCAGGGCTATCCCGCCAACAGCGACGAGTTTTTAATTCGCGACTTCGATGCCACGCGCTACAACGACGGCGACCTGTACCGCGACGTACGCATGCTCTACAATCGCTTTGTGGAAGACTATTATGCCTTTATCGACTACAACGGCATCAAAGACGGCGAGACCATCCGCACCCTTCGGTCTACGCTTACCACGCTGGGCAAGGCTGTGAAGGGCGACAACACGCGATTCCGCTACGACAGCGGCACCTATGCCATGAAAAACATCGCCATCGAAGATGCCACGAGTGTGAGTTCCAGCTCGGTGCGCGTGGCTTTCCTCACCACACAGGGAGCCGTGGGCAACGAAGTGGAACGCGGCACAATGATGGAAAACCGGCGCAACGCCGCTCTGGAGCGCGATGCCGAGGTGATTGTGGGAGGCATGGGGGGCCGCGACAAGGCCACACCCGACCAGCGCTACGAACTGCTGCGCTACCACACTCTCACCGCCGACCGGCTGTTCACGCGCATGGACATCGATGCGTTTCTGCGAAAGGAAATCATGGCATTCTACGGCCGCGAGGAGTTCAAGCGAATCTTCATCAAACTCAGCGTGCAGGGGGCTGAAGGCGAGCAAGGACTGCAACGCGGCTTGTATGTGGACATTGAGTTCAAAGACCGCAAGAATTATGAGCAGGCCCAGGGCATCTCGCTGGCCTCGCTGCTACAGCAACGCATCGCTCGCAAGAGTTGCCTCACCATGCCCGTGATAGTGACGCTGGTGAATCTCGAGGACAACACGCCCTGACGCTCAATCAACACGCTATCATTCCCATCACCCATTTCGCACCATTCACCCCAACACCTCATAGCACTATGGACATCAAATATTCCAACTACAACCGCCCGAACGACAAGGTGCGGCAGCTGCAATTCCAGCTCAACAGCATCAGCGATGCCCACGGCCTGCACTGGGAGCATCTGAAAGACGACGGCATCTATGGCAAGCGCACCGCCGGCATCATCAAGAAATTCGTGAACTGGAACCGACAGATGAGCCTGGCCACCGACGGTATGGGTCTGCCGATACTCACCGATGCGCTGTTCACCGAAGTGCAGAAGGCCTACAACAATCGGCCTGTCGCCAGTATGTCGCAGCCCGTTCTCAAGAGCTTCGTTCCTAACGCAACCCCGGCCAACCCGGCTGAATACAAGGAATACGAGCGAATGCTTGAAGCCCATCCAACACTCGTCTACGATGCCCGTACAACTATTATCCCCGAACCATTCCACACGCTGTGCAATGGTGTCAAAGGGGCTATCGAGGGTCTGATTAATGAATTGAAACTGGTGCGTGAACTCAAGAACTGGGACCTGCATCAAATCATTAAATGGTATAGCGATAAAGCCAGTCCAAAAATCAAAACCATCAAAAACAACTTCGACAACATGATGAGGTCGGCCGAGCAATATCGCACGACTCACGTGTCTAACTTTATCGGCAACAAGCAGTTATATGACAAATCTGTAACGAGTGCCTATACCATTGGCGAACGGTTTGAGAAATGGCTCAAGGAAGCCAACATTGGCCAAAGGGTGGACAAATTCATGAAAGGGAAAGGCGGCGACATTGTGAAAGGCGTTGCCAAGCCGGTGAAGAAATTTTGGGATTTGAAAGACCTCATCGGCGACCTGTGCATTCTGGCCTACCTGCTCATCACTGGTGAACCAGTCGACAACCTGTGGTGGTCGCGATTCGAAACCAACCTTTACAAATTCGTTGACGGCATGATTGGCATACTGCTTGGCGAATTGCTGGTGTTGGGTTTGGTGGCTGTGGGGGTTCTTGCCGGCCCGGCAACGCTTGTGGCGGGAATCATCGGGGTGGCGGTGGCCATCATCTTTGGTTTGGTGTGTGATGGATTCGACTTCTCACCCACTAAGTTTTTCATGGAATTGATTGGCAAAAGCATTTTGAGCAAGATGGGACAGCTGGTGATAGCAGTGGTCGACAACCATGCCAAAGTGCTGGGTATCAAGGCCGATGGAAAGGAGATGAAAATCACAAGACCTATCTTATACAGATAATAGTTTTTTACTTCCATGAAAGAATCGTATATCTTATTAATTATAGCATTGACTGCTTGTGGTTTCACCTGCCATGCGGGCTACACGAGCGATGTGCAGCTGTATATTGCCCGCTATCAAGCAGCGGCCTTGTGGAGTGAGCAGAAGTATGGTGTTCCGGCGGCCATCACGCTAGCGCAAGGCATACTGGAGAGCGGTTGCGGCAAGAGCGGACTCACGCAACGGTCGAACAACCACTTCGGCATCAAGGGCGAAGGCCCGGCCGGGTCGGTGAAGGCCAAAGACGACGATCCGGGGTTGAGCACGTTCAAAGCCTATCACAACGCCACCGAGTCCTACGAAGACCATGCCCGTCTGCTGAGCAAGTCGTCGAAGCGCTATGGCTGGCTGCATGGCTACAGCGTGTATGATTACCGCAGCTGGGCCCACGGCATCAAAAAGAGCGGCTATGCCACCGCCCCCGACTATGCCGAAAGCCTTATTGGCATCATTGAGCGGTTCCGCCTCTACGACATCAACCACGGACGCAAGCTGCGTCCCAATGTGCGCGTGGTGGTGAAAAAGGTGCGCCGATGGGTGCCCGATGGTTCGGGCGATGCCAACCACCCCACCGCCGATGATGTGCCAGAATTTGAGAACGAAGAGGACATCACCCTTGCCGACGACCAAATGACCGATGAGGAGCGCGAGCTGGACGATGCCGTAAAGGATTATCCCAACGACCTGATGATCAATGGTGTGCCCTGCGTGGCCAAGCTCCCTGGTAAAACCATCGGCACCATTTGCCGAGACTATGGTCTGAAGGACAAGAACCAGATTCTACAATTCAACGAGGTGGAGAGCGAAAAAGAGATTCCCGAGGGAGCCATCGTGTTTCTCGACAAGAAGAAAACGCGCTTCGACGGCCCACTCGACGACCACATCGTGCGCAAGGGCGAGACGCTGCACGGCATTTCGCAACACTACGGCATACAAGTGCGCAAACTCGCCAAGCTCAACGGCATCAAAGACATCAACGAGCCCCTGAAACGCGGCACCGTGCTGGCACTGAAATAATGGACAATTGACAATGGATAATGGATAATGCGCAATGCTAGTTCCTGCCTTTTTAAGTATGTGCCTCCTTTAGGAGGGGTTTGGGGAGGCATTTTCTTGCATCTTATAGACTTATGAACAACGACTTTTTTCCTGGCGACATATTCGACGGGCATTATCGCCTGCTCGATGAGCTGAGCGCCGACGGCGGCACTGCCGATGTGTGGCTCGCGCTTGACCTGAACACCATCGACAGCAATCTCGGCGACGATGACGAGGCCGCCACGCCCGACCAGCTCGAAGAGACCGGACTCAAGGTGGCCATCAAAATCTACCGTCCTAAAAACGCGCTCGACATCGAAGGTGAGCAGCGGTTTCGCGACGAGTTCAAGATTGTGTTCAACTGCCACCACGGCAACCTGATTCAGCCCACGCATTTCTCGATATGGCAAGGCATCCCCTATCTGGTGCTGCCCTTCTGCGCCCACGGGTCGAGCGAGCTGCTAATTGGCAACCTGTCCGACAAAGAGCACATATGGAAATACATCGCCGATGTGAGCGGCGGATTGGCTTATCTGCACTCGCGCCGACCGCCCATCGTGCATCAGGACATCAAGCCTGCCAACGTGCTCATCGATGACGACTTCAACTATGCCATCACCGACTTCGGCATCAGCTCCACGCTGGGTCAGCGCGACCTGTATGACTTTGCCAGCGGCACGCTGGCCTACATGTCGCCGGAGCGCTTTGCCGAGGGCGATGTGCCGCAACCGTCGAGCGATGTGTATGCTTTCGGGGCCACGCTGTATGAGCTCATCACCGGTCGCGTACCCTTTGGCGAGAATGGCGGCAGCGAGCAGCCTGATGGCCCGGTGAAGCTCGACTATGGCGACCATGCCGTGCCAGCCGACGTGGTGCGGCTCATCGCGGTCTGCCTCGACAAAGACCCAGCTAAACGCCCCACGGCCGATGCCATACACCAAGCCGCCCTGGCTCAAACGTTTCCTTACAACCCCCGCCGGGGACGTGCGCTCAAAATCGCCGCGTTCGCCGTGGCAGCTGTGCTGTTGGCGGCTTTGGGGGTGATGCTCTGGCAACGGCAGGGCAGCCAAGGGGCAAACGGCCCCGCCCCACAACAAGTGAAGGTGGATCCGAAACAACGCTTCGAGCAGGCCATGGCTATGGCGCAGAACAACAGCCGCGACAGCATCGTAGCGGCATTCGACCTGCTCGACTCCATCGCCACACACTGCAACTACATGCCGGCCTACTACGAGATTGCACGCACCTATGGCATGGTGTTTGAGCAAGACTCGGCAAAATACAACCGTCTCAAGCGGGCCTTGGGTGTGGAACTGGGCAACATCAACGCCCTTCAAACCATCAACCGGCTTCGCGACGCGGTGGATTTGAGCGGATATGACCAAAACATGCCCAAGAAAATCGAGCACAACAACAAGGCCAACAACGCCTGCTTGATGATTCTGAGCCAAGACTCGCCCGACTACCGCCACGAAGCCATGGATGCGGCATGGATCATGGGGTGCTACAGCATGCTGTGCACCAACGACAAAGCCGAAGCCATCAAATACTTTGAGCTGTGCCGCAAGGCTGCGCAAGACATTGGCGATGACGGCACCGCCAGCATTGCCGACAGCTACATTCAGGCGCTGGGCCAACTCTCGCTGACAAAATGAGGATAGAGATTTCATCGGTCACCCACACGGGCTGCGTGCGCAGCGACAACGAGGATGCCATAGGCGTGTGTGCCGACCTGGCACGCGGCTACTGGTTCCCCGAGCCTTGCAACACCAGCATCGACCTGACAGCACACATGCAGGCGGTGGCCGTGGTGGCCGACGGTGTGGGCGGCCACAATGCTGGCGAGGTGGCCTCGGCAATGGCCATCGACACCTTTCGCGAGCAACTCACACCCATTGATTCCACCACCGAGAACGAGGATTTTCACGCACATCTGTCGCAGGTGCTTGCCATGGCCGACAACCGTATCCTGGCCGACTCGGTCGACCACCCCGACCGGCGAGGCATGGGCACCACTCTGGTGGCCTGCTGGACGGCTCACGACGCGGCCCACGTGATGTGGTGCGGCGACAGCCGATGCTATCGGTATTCTCCGCAGAACGGCCTGCAACTGCTCACTCATGACCACACCCATGTGCAACAACTCGTCGACAGCGGTGCCATTGCCCCCGAAGACGCCCAGCAACACCCCGAGAGCCACGTGATCACGCGTGGCTGCGGCGACCTGGACTGCCCCTGCCTGCCCGATTTTGCCGACGAGCCACTCCATGCCGGCAACATGCTACTGCTGTGCAGCGACGGCCTCATCGCCTGCTGCACCGATGCCGAGATTGAACGCATCATGCTCTCCCACCAAGGCGATACAGCCGCTTGCCGCGATGCACTGCTCCAAGCCGCACTGGCCGCCGGAGCACCCGACAACGTGAGCATCGTGGTCATGACATGTATCGACAACAACAACGACAATGCCTCTACGGCTTCAACCACCGGATGCTGGCACAAACTGTGCCGATGCATCAAATCATTGTTTTCTTGAACGACTTTATCATGAACAAACGAATCATTGCGAGCTTAGCCTTGTTAGGCTCCATGCTCACCATCAATGCCTACACCGTTGAGTGGGCCATTCCTCCGCAAGAATCCACACTGAGTTTTTGGCGCGATGGCCTCTACCTGATCAGCAACGAAGACCAACAAGGACTCGTGAATGTGCATGGCCATCTGCTGTGCAGCGGTGACGAAATCCACTATGTGGGCGATGGCATCCACATCATCGTTGAGCAAACCAACATGGGCTATGTGATTAAGGGGTTGCTCAACCGCGAACATGAGTTTGTACCAGTGCCCGGCGGTTTGTACAAGCGAGGACTGTATTTCACCGACGGCGACATCATCGCCGTACAGGACGCAAGCAGCCGCGTGGGCTATCTCGACCTTCAGGGTCATGTGGTGGTGAACTGCCAGTTTGCCGACGGTGCGCCGTTCCGCGAGGGGTGGGCCTTGGTGAAGACCAAGGACTACAAACTCATGTATATCAGCACCGACTGGGACCGCACCCATAAGGCTTTGAAAGTGGATGGCGGCGACTTGCTTGATGGCAAATCGTTCCGTGGCGGAGCCACATATGTGCGGAACAAAAAAGGTTGGTACAAGATTGGACTCGACGGCAAGAAAATCAACATGCCCCGCGCGGTTCAGCAGAACCTTGAGAGCGATGCCACACATTATGGCGAACGACCCATCCGCAACATCGAGTGCCAAGAACATCCCGAAAAGGTGATTACACGCGCCGTGCCACAACGCGGCGACATCAACATCTACACCGCCGCCGACAACCTCATCGGCTACACTTGCCAAGGCAAGTGGGTGGTGCCCGTGCAATTCTGGAACGACAACCCTGAGGACTTCGACGGCGACTATGTGGTGGTGAAACAACGCATCGACGACGACTATGTGCTGCATGGTCTGCTTCACAAAATCGACGGCGACTTCACCACGCTGAGTGCCGACACGCTGTTGCGCCGTGGCACAAGCGACATTTTCACTGCGCGGGTGTCGTACCCTCCCACACTGGATGCAAGCAAGCTGCGCGTGATGGTGACCAATGCCGCTGGCACGCCGGTAAACGCCACCACGCAGCAATTCACTGGCGGCGTATGCCAATTCACCTACCGCCCCACACCCGATGACCTCGCCATCGCCGATGGCGACTGGGAAATCACCTATCAGATTTATGCCGACTACGACCTGCTGCTGTGGGAAGACACGCGAGTGGTGAGCCTTGTGGAGCCGCGCAAAGCCACCATTGGCAGTTTTCAGCAGCAAGCCGCCGCAGGAGGCCGACAAACCATTTGGGTGAACGTGAACAACCCCGCCACGGCGTCGCCCGTGCAGGCCACGTTTACGATTTCGGACAACTCGCGCACCCTTGGCTCCACCACCCAGACCATTGCCGCCGGCAGCAACGCGCGCCTGCAAGTGAGTGTGGATGCCACGCGCCCATGCAGCGCCACAGCCACCGTCACCCTCAGCAGCGGTCCCTCGCGAAGCACCACGCTCACCATCACACCACCCAAACCGACCGAAAAACCCAAGCCCAAACCACGCGTCACCACCCAAACCAAGGAACAAAAGCCCAAAACCATACTGCTCAAGCGATAAGCGAGCGAGGCAGCACGGTGCACCTCGCACCACCAGCATCTAATAGGCTATGCGCCCCTTGCGGTACATAGCCTATTGTTTCATGGCCGATGTTTCAGCAACTATGATTCGCCACAGTTTAGCACATGCTATCGACAACTTTTCAGCGAATATGTTGGTTTTCTAACATATTCATGCTAACTTTGCAGCCGCAAAGCGAACTTACGAAACTCTTATACAATATTATTATGATTGATTTAACTCAACATTCCAGACGTACTCGATGGGCTGCTGCGTTGCTCGTTGCCATGCTGCTGCCCGCGACGGCCGCCGGCGACAACGTGTCGCTGCAAGTCGACAACGACTACGATGCCGGTGACGTGCGGCACAACTACGTCAACTTGACCCACAGTGGGCGGAACACCCTCATCCTCGATGGCACCGTGACCTCGTTCAAAGTCTATGACGATGGTGGCGGCAAAGTCGGCGGCTTTTATAGCCATAATTGCAATAGCTGGTTGGAAATCCAGGCACCCAGTGGTTATGTACTGAGAATCAACGGATCTATGACCGCCACACAGTATGATCGTTTCAGCCTTTATGATGGGTCGAGCGACACCGACTATGCGCTGGTTGATGAAATGGAGGTTTATGACAACGTGCCGACCAACATCGGTCATCACATGAGCAGCGGCCGCAACTTGCTGCTTCATTTCTGGGTTGACGGCACCCATCATTACGACGGTCTCAACCTGACTGTTGATTTGGTTCCGGCCACCACGTCGCACCAAATCCAAATCATCGGCACAGAAGGCGGCACGGTGACCGCCAACAAAACCAGCGCAAAAGCCGGCGAACTGATCACGCTCACCATTGAAGAGGAACTTGGTTACACGTTGGCTGGCGTGCGCGTGCACTCCGAGCCACGAAATCTACTCGAAACGGTGTGCTTCCGTTCAGAAAGCACCTGGTACTACCCTGGCGACTACACGGTCACCTTCTCCATGCCCAACACCGATGCAACGGTCATCCCCGTAATGGTGGCATGGTCGGGTATGTCGGCCGAGAATGGATTATACATCGACATGCCCACCCATGGCACCAAGAGTGTGTATCTCAGGGCGAATGTGCAGTCGGTGAGCATCTACGATGATGGTGGTGGCGGAGTTGGCTTCAATGGTCTGGGAAACAGTCTTGGTTATTCCCATAATTACAGCCGCTGCTGCGACTCTTATCTCAAGCTTGAGGCTCCCGAAGGACATGTAATCAAACTGACGGGAACCATGGACACGCAGTATGGTGATTACTTGACTGTCTATGACGGATTGAGTCAATGGAACTCCGTGAAGCTCGCCGACAAGCTGGGTTTTGAAAGTGGCGAAGCCAATGTGGGAACCATTGTGAGCAGCAGCAACGAGATGATGTTGTATTTCAGTTCCGAGGACTCTCCCACCCACATTGGGTTGGATTTGAAGGTCGAGGCGATGCTGCCCATCAGATTTGAGGGCGAAGGCACGGCCGAAGTGCCGTACCTGATCCAGAATTCCGACGACTGGACGCGATTCTGCAACGCCTTGCAGGAAAACGACACCTGGGACCACTTCGACGGAAAACACCTGAAACTGTGCGACAACATCTATATCGATGCCATGGCGGGCAGCTATGGCCACGAGTTCAAGGGTTCCTTCGACGGCGGCGGCCACACCATCAACTTCACCCACTATAGCATCAGCGACACCATTGCCGCTCCCTTCCGCTATGTGGCCGGCACTGCCACCATCAAGAACGTGAAAGTGGCGGGCACGCTCAACACGACAGCCGACTATGCCGCCGGCCTCGTTGGCAGCCAAGAAGGCAACACTCGCATCGACAGTTGCGAGGTGAATATGAGCTTCGATGGACAAAAGTATCTTGCACAATTTGTGGCTCGCGCCAGTGGCACCACCACCATCACCGCCTCCATCGCCAAGGGGTATATTTACGCACGTGGCAAATATGCTGCTGGTTTTGTGGCGAGGGCTAACGGCACCGTCAACATCACCAACTGCTTGAGCAGTACCTTCCTCTTCTCATGGGTTGATGGCGATGGCACTCATGGCGGTTTTGTGGGCGAAAACCAGAATTCAAGCACCGTCAACATCGAGGGCTGCCTGTTCAACGGATATTTCATCACCGACTACACCAATAAATGCGCCGGATTTGTGGGATGGCGCAAAAATGTGGTCAACATCAGCAACTCCCTGTTTATGCCCAAGACCAATGGTTTCAAGAGTGACGGCAGTGCCACCTTCTGCCGCAACACACCCACCAGCATCACCAACTGCTACTACAACGAGACGTTGGGCGAGGCCCAAGGCAAGATGATGCGCGCCATCATAGCCGGCGACAACGTGACTCTGGCCAACGCCGGCACGGCAATCGAATACGGCGTGAGCGGCATCACCAGCTATGGCACAGGCATCCTCTACGGTGACATCCTGTACGCCGGCCTTGACGACGAAGTGCAGCTCGACCTCTTCTTCACCGGAACCGAGGAGATTGATGGCTTCACAACCAGCGCAGGGCAGCTCACGGGCACCGAGAATCCCTACACGCTCACCATGCCCGACCAGGACGTGACCGTCAGCGCCACGATCAAACCAGCGGTCGTGCTGGGCGACCTCAACGGCGATGCAACAGTGGATGTGGGAGATGTGAACATTTTGATTAATCTTGTGCTGGAAATCAACAACGACCCCATTGCCCGGGCTTTGGCCGACATCAACGGCGACAGCACAATCGACATTAGTGATGTGAACGCACTGATCAATATCATCCTAAACAATTAATCGAAGCCCGAATCGAGCCTTTAGGCCACCAACATCGGTGTATAGAAGAATCGCAAGCAGCTTGCAGGCTGCTTGCGATTCTTTCTTTGCTGATGAACTATACCCCGATTCAACGACAGTAGCGTTACTCGGGTGATGCCTCACGAGGGATAAGGAGATTGCGAAGCAGGATAGCATATATGAGCTCAACAGCCACAATAATAACATCCTGCACCATCATGAATGCCTCGCCAAGCGTAAAATACCAAACTAAAGGCAGCGCCTCTGCAATGATGATGCGCAGCATCATCCACAAGCCCAATCGCCCCAACCGGCCCCTATACCATGCCATCAGAAGCACGCCCATAGGCAAATAGGCCATCGGGAGCAATGCGGCAGCCACTAGATTGATGGTAATCAACCGCTCATCGATAAAAGGCAAGAACGGTGTGACAAAACTAATCAAATTCAGTGCCAAAAGCGCCCACCACATTGCGGTGAGCGGGTGATAGAGCGGGCGCATGCCTCTCATCATGGCATAGTAAATAATCACCATGCCAATCGTGTTGATGAGCGACAAACACAGGGTGCCGAGCAAGGTTTGCAGATGCGTAAGGATTGGAGTACACGTGCACACGGCTGCAATCACCATGATGAAAAAACCGAACTCGATAATAGGTCGTTTCAAGCCGCTGTCAAGAGAATCGACGGAGCGATTAAAGGCAACAGGACAGCTGCTGCGGGTCGCGAAAGCTTGCGAATCAGAAATCTTATCGGTAGTCATATACGTTGACATTCAAAATCGCTGCAAAATTACAAAAATGAATCCAATCTGCTCGGCTTTTAATCGGGAAGGAGGCGGTAAAAACGGCAAAATCGCCAAATCGGTCGGTATGTAGCCGATTTGGTCGGTGCTTTTCTAAAAAAATCGCCCGTTTGGTATTATGCGCATTTGAAATTAAGTAATTTTGCAATCTGAATCATCATCCAACTATCAACTATTAAGCATGCCTAAGGACGAACTCTTTCTTCAGAACATCACGATAGTGCTTTTGTTCTTTCTCGTCGCCTTGATAGTTGCATTGGTGATTGCTTCCGTTTTTTTGCGAAAGATTATTAATCACAACTCTCATCTCGAGATGATGGAGCAAAACATGAAACATCAAAACGAAGAACGCATTGAGCGGTTTGCCGACCTCAACGAGCAATTGAGCCAGGAACCGCTCAAGCCCGGCGGCGCAGCGTGTGCCCCTCCCGCTGTCAACGAATGCCCCCAATGTGAGCAGGCATGCACCGAAGAAGCAACGGCCAACGCTACCGCTATCGTAGATTCTGCGCGAGCACTCGAATGCAAAGTGGAAGAAGTCAAGAACATTGAACGCCTAACCGATGAGCAACTGATGGCCTGGATTGACCAGCGAATGGACGAGTTGCTGTTGCACACCAACCCAAAAGTAAAGCTCAAGGACATCGCCACAGCTTTAGGCATTACGCAGCGACGAATATTCATAGCTCTAAAAACCCGCCCTAAGGACAACACGCTTGCCGAGTATCTGACCACCAAGCGGCTCAACACCGCGTGCACCCTGCTGATTGAGAATCCACTGTGGACCATCGACGCTGTGGCGAGCGAAGCGGGATTTGGTGCTGTTACCACGTTCCGAACCGTGTTTCGCAAACGCTTCGGCATCTCGCCAAGCCAATATCGCGAAACCAAGATAACCTCATTGTCTTGAACAACATTTATTTACAACAATTTAAAAACAGCATGAAAAAAGCAAGATTATACATCACGTTGGTTGTGCTTGTCGCCACGGGACTCACGATGAGTGCGCAGTACACCCAAACCGACCGCATTGCCAATGATGTGCTTAGCGGTTTAAACTCAATCCTGAGTTCGCAGGAACGTAAGCAGCAGGCCGAAATCCAGGAACGCGAGAAGGCTCAGTACCTACGCACTTTCAATGCTGTTATGGATGAGGCCCGCAAGCTGGAGGAAGACGGCAAATTTGCCGACGCCCTCGCCAAGTATGAGGAAGCTGCCGTGCTGAATTGGAAATACGGCTACTCCGACCAGCGTGCTATTACCCGCAAAATCACCAGCCTGTATGGTCCTGCCGGTCGCACCGACGACGGTCCCAGTGTCCTCAACAACGACATAGTGACCCTGGCCGACTACTCGGGCTACCGCCTAGTGAGAGAGAACCCCATCTACAAGGCTGATAAAAATGCCGGTAACATCAAAATCTTGCGCGTGTGCTGCTCCGCCACCGAGACTCGTGTGGAATTTGAATATGAGAACGATGAGGCCAAGGCTATCTATGTCAGCGTCCCCTCCGACACCCACATCAAGGGCAAGAAAAGCGGGAAGTTGAGCCTTGTTCAGGTCCAAAACGTTGGCGTCAAGCCCTCTCGCGCCCTGATTGAGCAACCTTATCAAAGACTGCGTTTTGCCCTCACCTTCCCTGCCCTGTCGCTTGAGGACAGCGAATTTGAGCTCAAGATGCCTGGCAAATACTGGAATTTCAAGAAAATCCCCTGCAAGTGAAACCTGCAACGGAATTGAAATAAACTCATTTTTTTCACCCTTTTTAAAACCAAACAAAACAAAACAAAACAAGATGAAGAAGTTTTTTTACATGAGTGTTATGGTCCTCATGGCCTCTCTCGCCCTGACAAGCTGCGGGAGCGACGATGACAAGAATAAGGACGAGCCCCAACCCCAGGGAGGGATTAAAACGGTGGTCTATGACGCCTCCGTTACTTTCTCCCAGGAGATGATTGACATCTGTGACGTGACCATTTTCTACAAGGATGGCGATGGCAAAACCGCTACCGAAACCGTCAAATCCGCAACGTGGAACAAAAAGGTGACTGTCAAGAATCTGCCCGCAGTTGTCGGCGTGAAGTTTGATTTCAAGTTGAAAGATGGTATCGAGCTGACGAAGGAAAAGTACGACCTCATGGCCAACCTTCAGCACTATGTCACCATCGACGGCGTGAAAAAAGGAACCGATCAGCCCTTCACCAATGTGGGCCAGGGCACGAGAGCCGAGAAGGTTGCCGACATTTTGTCCAGATGGTCGGAAAGGATGGTCTACGGCTACGCGATTTCTGCCAATGGCGAAGTCACCACCACTGAAAACATCACCTTCTGACATGGTGTGTTTTCGCAGTCAAGCCATCACATAACCAAAGCCAATTATCGACATTTTGTCCCCAACTTAGACCTTGAAGAGGCCGAGCGGGGGACAAGTTGTTGATTGGTAACCAATACGATTAGCCTAATCTTATTGAACAAAACAATGAGAACAATTAAATCTGTAATTATTTTGGTTTTAGGAGCATTGGCTCTTACAGCCACGACGCAAGCCGCTCCCCTGTCGCAACAACAGGCCAGGAACAGGGCGATGGCCTTCATGACACAGAAACATGGAAGCATGGCTGGGCGCACCCTTACCCGCACGTCGTGGCGCGCCCAGGCGGTGGATGAGGCCAACGACCAGGTGCTGGCCTTCAACGTTCAAGGTGGCGGATATGTCATTGTTGCCAACGATGAACGCATCGACGACGTGCTGGCCTACTCGCTCACAGGCACCATCGACAGCAACCGCATGCCACCCGCCATGCAGGACATGCTCACCAGCTATGCTGAGCAAATCGCCTACATGCAAGAGCACAACCTGGCACCCCATCGGGCACCCACTCATCCGGCCGTGCAGCCCCTGATTCAAACCAAATGGGGACAGGACTGGCCCTACAACTACGAGATTAATCAGAACTTTAATCAGAACTGTCCCACAGGTTGCGTCGCCACATCGATGTCGCAGGTGATGTATTACCACAAGTGGCCGCAAGACAGCACGGCGAGGTATATCACACCCGCCACCGTCATCATCAAGCCCACCGTTTTCGATTGGGACAACATGCTGCTCACTTATAGCGACAACGGTGAGTACCCCGAGTCGCAGGTAAAGTCGGTGGCGCATCTCATGGAAACTGCTGGCGAATCGGTTGACATGAAGTACAAAGCCGATGGGTCGGGAACCCAAAGCTATCTCATCAAGCCTGCGCTCATAGGCTGTTTCAAATACGATAAGGGCATTCGTTACATCATGCGCGACGACTATACCATCGACAAGTGGGACGAGTTGATGTATAAGGAACTCGCCAACAATCGCCCCATCATCTACAATGCCATGACCAGTTGGGGTTCGGGCCACAGTTTTGTGTGCCACGGCTACGACGGCAATGGAAAGTACTACATCAACTGGGGCTGGGACGGTGATTGCGACGGATATTTCGCCCTCTCGATTCTTGACTCGCAAGGCACCGGCACCGGCGGCGGCGGTAAGAACAACCGCTGGACGGTACATCAAGACGCCGTCATTGGCATTCAACCTCCTGTCGAGGGTTCCACCGAACAATTTCCCGGCTTTGTGCAGGTTGCGCAACATTTGCTGCTCAGCGAACCCGAAATCACGCGCGACGCCAACGGAAAATATCCCCCCATTCATTTGCAAACAATTTATTATGCTGTTTATGATTCCGAGGGGTTGGCTATCGCACTGCTTGACGGAAACGATCAATTTATTCGTCTGTTACCCAAAAGCGAGGGTAAGCACCTGAACACCATCGCCAACGACTACAAATGTTACGATTGCAAACTGAGCATTCCCTCCGACATTGCCGATGGCACTTACCATCTGGTAACCTGCTATGGGCACAAAAGCGACTCCACCAAGATCTTTTCTTGCGGCAGCTACAAAAACATCTTTGTCGAGATGGTAGTGAACAATGGTAACATCACCCTGAAGCCATACCCGGTCAAGGCCCTCGAACTTACCAACCCGCAGACCACTGTCGATGCCGGTAAGATTGCCTCCATCACATTTGATGTAAAGAATAATGGCGATGAATTCAACGGCAACTTGTTCTTGCTGTCAAACAACCATCTCAAAGCTTCAGAATGTGTGGCTATTCCTGCCGGTGAAACGC
The DNA here is from genome assembly GCA_017545095.1 of Muribaculaceae bacterium. Next base: position 22,709 of record JAFYCU010000085.1, read on the forward strand.
AACAAGTGGAATTCCGCGTGAAGAGCGATAACCAGTTCGACGCCACCGAGCCTTACCGCGTCTATACCGATCCCATGCTGATGCATCGTGTGTATGGCGAAGGCGAGGAGACCGACGCGCTTTTTGAAACCTACGACGTGTCGCGCACCAATATCGATATGGAAAACATGAAAGTGTCTTCTCACATCATCTCAGGCTTTATCTCATCGGTTAATGTGGGTACTGCGCTTTTCAACTGCAGCATGGTCATAAGTGTTGTGAATCCCGACAATGAGTTTGAAATTTACGGCAATTATGTCACACCCAACGATCTGAATGTCGCTATAGGAGACACAGCAACCATGAGGGTTCTGGTACTAATACCTGCCAACGTCAGTCGCGCACGCATCAAACTGGGGTACAACGACCGCTTGGTGAACACTGTTTACA
>JAFYCU010000012.1 GCA_017545095.1 Muribaculaceae bacterium
AGGTCGAAGGACGTCCGATGCCCAGCTCCTCGAGGCGACGCACCAGCGAAGCCTCAGTGTAGCGGTTGGGCTGCTGGGTGTAGCGCTGGAAAGCCGAAATGGCCAGAGGGGTCAGAATGTCGCCGTTAGCGAGCGGCGGCAGGGTATGCAAGTCGGTGGGGGCTGCACCCTTTGACTCGGTCTGGTTGTCGTCGGTGCTCTCGAAGTACACCTTCAAGAAACCGTCAAACTTCACTACCTCACCCTCGGCGACGAAGACTTCCTTGCGACCCGACACCGTGATGGTAGCCGTTGTCTTCTCGAGCTCGGCATCGGCCATCTGCGAGGCGATGGTGCGCTTCCAGATCAGGTCATAGAGCTTTTTCTCCTGGGGAGTGCCGGTGATGGTGTGGTTGCTGATGTAGGTGGGGCGGATGGCCTCGTGAGCCTCTTGAGCGCCCTTGCTGGTGGTGCGGTAGTGGCGGGTCTTGAGGTAACTGTCACCGATGTTCTCCTTGATTTCCTTGCTGATGGATGCCACGGCGAGCTTGCTGAGGTTAACCGAGTCGGTACGCATGTAGGTAATGAGACCTTCCTCGTACAAGCGCTGAGCCAGACGCATGGTCTGCTTTACCGAGAGGCCCAACTTGCGAGCGGCTTCCTGCTGCAGGGTGCTGGTGGTAAAGGGGGGCGCCGGAGTGCGCTTGAGCGGCTTGACGTTCACATCAGCCACTTGGCAAGTGGCCTGCTTGCAATCCTCAAGGAAGGCCATTGCCGCGTCATGGTCGGCCAGGTGACGGTTCAGTTCAGCCGAGAACTCCTTGCCCGTGCTGCCTGTGAACTGGGCCGACACACGATAATAAGGCTCGCTCTTGAACGCCTTGATCTCCTTCTCACGCTCGGCGACGAGGCGCACAGCCACGCTCTGGACACGTCCAGCCGACAGACCGGGCATGATCTTGCGCCACAGCACCGGCGAGAGCTCAAATCCCACAATGCGGTCCAGCACGCGACGTGCCTGCTGGGCATCCACCAGGTTGAGGTCGATGCTGCGGGGATTCTTGATGGCCTCGAGAATGGCGGGCTCGGTAATCTCGTGGAAGACAATGCGACGAGTGTGCTCGGGCGTCAGTCCCAGCACTTCAAACAGATGCCACGCGATGGCTTCTCCCTCGCGGTCTTCATCACTTGCGAGCCAAACGACCTCGGCCTTGGCGGCCTCATCCATGAGTTTCTTAACCTGTTCCTGTTTATCCTCGGGAATTTCGTAGAGCGGCTTGAAGCCGTTCTTCACATCGATACTGAAATCCTTCTTGTGCAAGTCGCGGATGTGACCGAAACTTGACATCACTTTATACTCGTTGCCCAGGAACTTCTGGATGGTCTTGGCCTTGGCTGGAGACTCGACTATAACTAGGTTTTTTGCCATATTCTGTGACGTTTTTGTAAAATCGGCTGCAAAGGTAAGTCAATAATTCGAAAAAACGGGTGCTCAAAACAAGTTTTTTTCACGCTACACATCTTTTAATAATATATTATTAATGTGTCGCGAAAATCACCGTTTCCAGTAGTAGCGGTTTTGTCCCTGAAAATGAGAGTGCGCCCTGGCGGCTGGCAGTGCCGCGGGGACGCACCCTCACACATTGGTCACTATATACTAATACTTTTTTCTTTCAGCTATTTTTTACTTCATCACCTTGGCGGTGCTGGTGGTGCCGTCGGTGTAGGTGGTAACGACGATGGTCATGCCGTTAGCTTCCTGCATCTCCTGACCAGCCATATTGAAGTAGCGCACGCCGGCAACAGTCTTGTTGGCATCGAGCTCAACCAGGCCGGTAGCGGGGCTTACCACAAACTCATAAGCGATATCGTAGCTGGGCAGCTTGCCGTCGGCAACAGCGTAAGCCTCTACACGGTACTTGCCGTCACCTGTGAAGCTCAGGACACCGTCATAAACGGCCCAATCGGTGAACTCACCCTCCTGATACTGAACACGGTAGTAAATCGTGCTGGGCTCGGTGGGCAGAATCTCAACGAAATAGGCGTGGATACCGTCGGTGGTGTAGCCGTTGAAAGTGGGAGCGCCGGTCAGCTCGGTGGGAGTCACATCACCACCTTCACCCTTCACCTGGAACTTGTCCATGCAGAAGTAGGCAGCGGTGTTCATTCCGTAAGGGCCTACATCGGTGGAATTCATGGTGAAGTAAACCGACTCAACCTCGCCCAGAGCTGACAGGTCAAAGAAGGTCCAGTCGTTGAGGGCGATGAGCTCGCCATCGGTGAACTCAACCAGGTTGATGCTGACGGTCTTCTCGCTAGCATCGGCAGCAACGCCATGGGCAATCAGTTCAAAGTAGTCGCCCTCGGCAAAGCCGGTGCCGAAGCC
>JAFYCU010000086.1 GCA_017545095.1 Muribaculaceae bacterium
GCGGCACTCGTCGAGGGTGGCCTCGGGGTTGCCCCAACGCAGGTTGTCGATGATGGTGCCGCTGAAGAGCACGTTCTTTTGCAGCACCACCGCCACGGCGTCGCGCAGGGCGGTGAGGTCGAGGGTGCGCACGTCCTTGCCGCCCACGGCCACGCTGCCACGCGTGGTGTCGTAGAGGCGGCTGATGAGCGTGATCAGGCTCGACTTGCCGCTGCCCGTGCCGCCAATCACGCCCAGCGTCTCGCCCGACGCGATGTGCAGGTCGATGTCGTGCAGCGCATATTCGCCGCTGCCGCCCTTGTAGGCAAAGCTCACGTGGTTGAAGTCGATGCGTCCGTCGGGAATGTTGGGGTCGGCAGGCGAGGGGTTCACGATGTCGGGCACCTCGTTAATCACCTCGGCCACGCGCTTGCCGCTGGCCAAACTCAAGGTAACCTGAACGAAAATCATGCTCAGCATCATCAGCGACATGAGGATGCTCATCACATAGGTGAACAGCGAGGTGAGCTGCCCGGTGGTGAGCTGCCCGGCAACCACAAACTGTGCGCCAAACCAGCTGATGGCGATGATGCAGCCAAACACCACCAGATTCATCACCGGGTGGTTGACGGCCATAAGCGTCTCGGCCTTCATATAGAGGCGGTAGAGCGTGGTGGCGGCGCCGTCGAACTTGCTGTTCTCGTGGTCCTCGCGTACAAAGGCCTTTACCACGCGGATGGCACTCACATTCTCCTGCACCACGGCATTCACCTGGTCGTATTGCTTGAACACCTGGGCCATCGTGGCCGACACGCGCCGGATGATGAACGTGAGCATCACCGCCAGCACAGCGGTGGCGATGACGAAGATCAAGCTCATGCGCGGGCTGATCACAAAGCAAATCACGATGCTGAACAGCAGCATGAACGGTGCGCGTATGCTCGTGCGCAGCACCATCTGGAAGGCGTTCTGCAGGTTGCTCACGTCGGTGGTCATGCGTGTGACCAGGCCGCTGGTGCTATACTTGTCTATGTCGCTGAAGGCAAACCGCTGGATGTTGCGGTACATGGCCTTTCGCAGGTTGGCGGCAAAGCCCGTCGAGGCTTTGGCCACGTAGCGGCCGCCCAGAATGCCCATCGCCAGGCTGATGAATGCCATCACCAGCATCAGGCCGCCGTAGCGATAGACGGCCGACAGGTCGCCGGCGTTGATGCCCCGGTCGATGAGCCAGCTCGTCACGTAGGGGATGAGGACGTCCATCACCACCTCGAGCATGATGAACACGGGGGTGAGGATGGTGGCAGTGCGGTACTGCCCGATTTGTCGCAGTAGGGTTTTGAACATGGTTGTGCAACTTGATCGTTCGCCTTGATGGCCGGTTCGAGTAAAAATTCTTCGATTTCGCTTGCAAAATTACTAAAGATTTTGTAATTTTGTGCCGAATTTCGCTGCAAAATGCGAATGCGGTGTTTATTGCTTTGCCTGTACTTACCGAAACGGCCATCTGGCAATTCCAATTGAGCCATTCCCAACGAGAGGACATTGGGGAGAAAATACAATTGTGAAAAACCATAAAAAAAGGTTTCTGAATATTAAATTGTTTGGCCATATTAAACTAATGGCGTAATTTTGTGTCCAAAATCTGACCGAAAGGCAAAGCGATGCCTGAGGCGAGAGAGTTTGTAATAGATTTTAATGATTGAAAATAAGTGCTGATGAGATGAAAACGAGCATGAATATCGTTCAAACTTGTAATGTCATTTCGAATTGTAACTATCATGGTGGGGTTGCATGGTGTGCTGTCGATGGTTCGGCCCGCGCCGCAAGTCTGCCCTAAATTTTTGCATAAAGCCTAATTCCAGTGTGAAAAACATCCACCAACTTCAACAACTAAAACAAAAGATGATGAAAGCAAAAGCCGTTCTCTTAATTTCGCTGCTGGCTCTGATGTGCTCCTTTGGCGCACGAGCTTATGTGTACCACAATCAGACCACCAAGGTTACTCATTTCGACTATTCCGGTTTCACCTACACCTACACCGATGCCAATGGTGTGGAACAGACAGCTCGGCTCACCGACGAGGCCACCAGCACCGAGCAAATTGTAGCCCTGCTGAAAGAGGTTTACGTGAACCGCAACATTCCCGGTATCCATTATGGCTACGACTTCAACGGCATGCAGTCGCGAAAAATTGACTACAACTTTTGTGGCCATCAGGGTGCTAGCGCCACTGCGGGTTTCCCGTGGCAGCGGCCAGCGGCAGGCGAGGTGTTCCCCAATCCCGATCAGGATGGCATGACGATGCTTTTGGTCACCATCAGCGACAACTGGAAGGTTTCCTATGCCAGCACTGACCCCATAGAGTATATTAGCCGCTGCTACACCTCGGCACGTTTGATGACCAACTTCACTCGTGTGAACGACAGCAACAATCCTGGCTACATCATGCAGGTGAATGATGTGAACACCAACCGCTTTTTCTTCATCTCAAAGGGCAAGCCACGTTCCTCCTACACCAGGCCGTTGTATCGACTCTATGAGCAAATCAGCCCGGTGAAAGGCGACGATGGCCAAATTACTAATGATTTTATCACTGAGATGAGGGCAGGCAATCCCTATCTGGTCTATCACGACTGCTCGGAGATGGGCACGATTGGAGGAGCCGGCACGCCGCATTGGTTCACCATTTCCAACAATGGTGAGAACTTCAATCTGAACAACCTCACCATTTTCATCCCCGACCGCCGCTTTGAGCCGCAGCACGACCCCGAGGGCGTAGTCAAGGACAATATCAGTGGTATTACCTACAACGGTAAGCGCTATTTCGTGGACTATGGCGACTCGAATGATCCTGATGAGAGCAAATGGCATAAGGACATCATGCCCAAGGTGTTGATGTACATCGTGAACCTGGAGGCCAAGGCCACGCCGTCGGAAACTGATGGATACTACGACATCAACCTGAACTGGGACACCAACTTCACCTTCGAGAACCTGAACGTGGACGTGCCGCAGCACTTCTATGTGTATATCCTCGACGGCAACAACCGCGTGAAGCTGGCCACCGTCGTGGACCAGCCCACCACAGCGCGGGAGCACACCTACAGCGTGGAGCAGACCATCGACCCGCAAACCTTCAGCTACATCGTCACCGCCCATCCCATCAACTATGACAACAACGGCAACATGCTGCTCGACGACGAGGGCAATCCATTGATTACTGTGAGTGCCGAGAGCCAGGTGCGCACGGTCACCATTCCCGGACGCCACAGCGCGTTCTTCATCCAGGCGCAGGAATACCGCAGCCGCTACGAGGCCACGGGCGTGAACTCGCAGTACAATGTGTACAAGAACAAGATGTCGATCCACCCCAGCTCCTATGATGACTATCTGTCGATCAAGAACGACGAGCATGCCTATGAGGTGGTGCGCACCGATGCCGACGGCAACCGCTCCGTGGTAGCACAGGTGCAATTCACCTTTGAACCCGACACTCAGGTGTATAACTACACGGTCACCTACAATGCCGACTCACAAGTCACCGACCCGGTGTTCGACGACGAGGAGCCGGTGACCAGCGGACAACTCACCGGTTTCGACAACTCCACGGTGATTGTGATTGACCGTTTCCTGGCCTCGACCAAGAACAACGACCACTCCGACCATTATGTCTATACTTTCGAGCAGCTCAGCGACGATGATGAGGCGGAGCTGTGCAGCAACAGCTTCACGGTGCCTGTGTTCAAGACAACGAACGCTGTGGGCGGCGAGGAGCACACCCACGAGGAGGTGGTGGCCGACACCGACCACAGCGCAAAGGCTATCCCCAGCAACACCATCACCTTCAGTGCCCTCACCGATCCAACGGCCAACCTCACCGAGTATGATATTTTCCGTGCCGACTACCAGCTGAAAAAACTCACGAAGATTGGCAAGGCCGAGCGCACCAACAACTTCGACCGCTACAGCCTGTACTCGGCGGGCGAGAACGGCATGATCAACGACTTCTTGGGCACCGTGTCGGTGTCGGATGATAATCCCAACATCACCTTGCTCGACTACAACAACAAGGACTACAACCAGCAGAGCCTGTATGTGCCGGTGATCACCGCCCTCTATAATGGCGATGCCAGCAAGCCCAACACCTATGGGTGCGACTTCAAGACCATGTACTATCCGCAGCTTGAGCTGAAGATCACCAATCAGGTGAAGAGCGATCCGTTCAACGGCCCCACGGGCATGCTGATGGGGTATCTCACCGAGATGCAGCTCACACCCAAGATTCCGAACCAGAACGACATGACCGCCTATTACTACCGCGTGTGGCGCGTGATGGAGGGCGACACCCAGCTCGACGGCGAGTCGCTGCTCAACGACGCCGAGGACCTCTCGGCCGAGTATTGGGCCACCTGCTACTACCCCATAAAGGAAACCTTCCCGCAAGGCAACCCGCTGGTGAACGACATCTTCGTGGACTACCCGTTCTACGGCTCCAAGAAGTATGTGACCTATATCGCCCGCCTGTATGCCACCACGCTCTCGCCCGACGAGGCTCCCGAGATGGGAACCACCACGCAGTCGCTGCCGCGCCGCAGTCCGTCGGCTTCGGGCAAGGACTACTTCATCGCCGAGGCGAAAAAACGCGTCTTCTTCGACGAGAGCATCATCACCGCCATCGACGATGTGAATGTCGACGATGCCGAGGTGGCCGATGTCACCTACTACAATGTGCTGGGCATGCCCAGCAAGCGGCCCTACACGGGCATGAACATCGTGGAGACGCGTTACACCAACGGCATGGTCAAGACCGCGAAGGTGATCCGGTAACCAGAACGTGAACCTGAGTCCATACAGTCAGGGCCAGTCCCATCCCAAGGGGCTGGCCCTGATGCTGCATGACGGACAAGGGCGTGAAAGGCTGGAACTCAGCTAAAAGAGCTGGTCGAGCGTTACCTCGCTGCTGATGATGCCGGCATGTTTGTTATGTGCGACACCATGCGTGGTCACCATGGTGAGCAGTGTGGTGCGGCGACAACAGACCGATATTTGCCAAATAAATCCGACTTTTGGCGGAGTATCGATGGCTTTTCCGCCAAAATCGTGTGCTTTGAGGCGGTTTTGGCGGAGTATCGAGGGTTTTTCCGCCAAAAGTCGATGCAAACCGCCCAGTCTGGCTGCGCCTTAGGTAGGCTGCACCTCAACAATCCAAAATCAAAAAAATTCTTTTTTTATTTTGTATTGTGTTCGGTTTGCACTACCTTTGCCGCATGAAAGAGAGACTTACTACTAAAAAAGAGGATGTGGTCGAAGCGATTAAGTCAACCATTCAGCACATAGTGCCTCAGGGAGCAACACTTGTGTTGTTTGGTTTTCCCTTTGTGCCAATTGGGTTGGGATTTGGGGGAAACGATAAATCCTGTTCTTTATTCTAAGTCAGAAAGGGAAAAAAGTGCGTTTACGCTTTTTTATAAGAATGTCACTAATGACGGAGCACATCTATGGGGTTGACATCAGAGGAAAGAAACGCTTTGATTGCCTAAGCTTTTCTCATTACGATTAACAGGCGATTATAGTGATACTTATGATTTGACTCGTGAGGATGTGGAACCACCATTGATAGAACCAACAGAAAGTTTTATAGCGAGAATTGCTGAGATTATCTGAAAAGTGTGTTTTATGAACCGAGTTATAGCAGTATTCATCCTCCATTTGCTCGCTATGTCGGCCTGGGGTCAGGCCACAGCCGACACGCGGGTGACCATTTTCGACACCAATGTGCGTTCGCTCAAGGTGGCCCCGGCGAGCAACATGTATCTGCCGGCAGTGCTGGTGCTGGGCGGCGACGACCGTCTGATTGTGAATTTCGACTATCTGGACTACGATGTGCACTATCTGCGCTACAGCCTGCTGCACTGCGATGCACAATGGACACCCTCGCAGCTGATGGAAAGCGAGTATGTGGAGGGTTTCAACTATGCCGACATCGACGACTATGCCCAGAGCGAGAGCACGTTCACACATTATTATAATTACTCCTTCGCCCTGCCCAACGACGACATGCGCTTCACCCGCAGCGGTAACTATGTGCTGCGCGTCTATGAGCAGGACGACCCCGACAATGTGCTGTTCCAGACGCGTTTCATGGTCGTGGAGCCTAAGGTGACGGTGCTCACCGATGTCACCACACTCACCGATGAGAGCTACAACGACGCGCACCAACAGCTCACCATCAACCTGCGCTACCGCCCCGGGGTGATTGCCGACCCCTATGGCGAAATCACCACCGTGATCATGCAGAACACCCGCACCGACAATGCCGTGGTGCTGCGGCGACCCATGAGTGCCGGCATAGGCACGGTGACCTATGAACACCAGCCGGAGCTGATTTTCGAGGCCGGCAACGAATACCGGCGCTTCGAGACCGTCAACATCCATTCGCTCAACATGGGCGTGGCGGGAATCAACTACGTGAAACCGTTCTACCATGCCAGCCTCTACGACGACGAGCCTCGTGCCCGCACGCAGTATCTCTACGACCAGACGCAGCACGGACATTTCACCATACGCAATGCCGAGGGCAACGACAGCCACATCGATGCCGACTACCTGGTCACCCATTTCACGCTCAACACCGCTGGACCGCTCGAAGGGGGCAACGTGTTTCTGGAAGGGGAGTTCACCCACGGCCGACCGGCATCGGAAACCATGATGAAATATGATGCCAGCACAGGTTGCTATGAGGCCGACATCCTGCTCAAGCAGGGAGCCTACAACTACCAGTATCTGTGGGTGCCCAATGGCGACCGCGTGGGACAGACGGCAGTAATCGACGGCGACAAATATCAAACGGTGAACGAATATATTGTGCTTGTCTATCACCGCCCCAGCGGCGGACGCTACGACCAACTGCTGGGCTACGGCCTGGCTCGCTCGATGAATTAGATGTACCAAGAAAAGGCCTCCCCAAACCTCTCCTGAAGGAGGGGCTTACTAAGACGCAGAAAGTAGAGCCGCACCCTGGTGCGGCTGAAGGCCGAAGCGAGAACCAAGAACCAAGACAAGCCCCAAGAACCAAGTCGCAATGCCCCCCCTCTTCGAGGCCCTAGAGGCCTTAGATTCGCTAGATTCCCTAATTTGCGTCAGCTTCACCAAAAACTGAAAACTGAATAAACAAGCCCCCAAGCAAAAGCAAGTCCCCCTTAGGGGGATTTAAGGGGCTACCACATCACCTGTATGGACTACCTATATCTCATCATCGGACTCGCGCTGCTGCTTGTGGCAGCCAACTATCTGGTCGACTCCAGTGTGGCCATCGCCCAACGCGCCAAAATTTCCAACTTCATCATCGGTCTCACCATTGTGGGCATGGGCACCTCGGCCCCGGAGCTGTTTGTGAGCATCTCCTCGGCTTTGAGCGGCCACGGCGATATCGCCATGGGCAACGTCATTGGCAGCAACATCGCCAACATCTTCCTCATCCTGGGTGTTTCGGCCACCATACTGCCTTTTACCATCGAGCGTAGAATCAGTCGCCGCGACATCCCGTTCGGCATCATAGCCGCCCTGCTGCTCTTGCTGCTAGCCAACGACTCGCTGCTGCCCGGCATCACCGAGAACCGTCTCTCACGTCTCGATGCCATCTTCATGCTGGTGTTGTTTGTGGCCTATATGTGCTATACGGTGATTCTCAAGGGGAAAGACCCTCAGCAGGCTGTTGCCGAGGCCGATGAGGAAACGCAGTCGAAGCTCGCCGGCAAGCATCCCATGTTGCTGTGGGCTATTGCGCTGGCCTCGTTGGCGGCGCTGATTTTTGGTGGAAACCTATTCCTTGACTCGGCCAAGAACCTGGCTCGCGCCTGGGGCATGAGCGAGGCGGTGATTTCCATCACCATCGTGGCGGTGGGCACCTCGCTGCCCGAACTCATCACCGCCATCACGGCGGCACTCAAAAAGAACCCCGAGTTGGCTTTGGGCAATGTGATTGGCAGCAACGTGTTCAACATCCTCATGATTCTGGGTGTGGCGGGAACCATCAAACCCATGACATTCACCTCCATCAGTCTGGTGGACTATGCCGTGATGCTCGTGGCTGCCGTGATGACCTATTTGATTATCTTCACCTTCGGCAAGCACCGTTTCGACCGCATCGAGGGCGTCATCTTCCTGCTATGCTATGTGGCCTACACCGTGTATCTGCTCCTGCGCTGATGAGCATCACAGCGAGTTGAGCAGCTCGAGGCGGCCGTCGGCGATGAGCTTGAGCACCAACTCACCGAACAGGGTGTTCTGCCAGGCAAACCAGCGGCGGGTGTAGTTGTTGGGGTCGTCTTTGTGGAACGACTCGTGCATGTAGCCCGTGCCGGCGTCGGTGTTGAGCAGGGTGAGCAGGCACTGCCTAATCTCGGCCTCGTCGTGACTGGTGAATGCGCGCATCATGATGCTCATGGGCCAAATCATGTCCTTGCCCACGTGCGGGCCGCCAATGCCCTCACCGGCCGTGCCACGGAAAAAGTAGGGGTTGTCGTCGCTGAGCACAAAGCGGCGCGTGTTTTGGTACACGGGGTCGTCCATCGCCACGTCGCCCAGGTAGGGCATCGCCAGCAAGCTGGGCACGTTGGCATCGTCCATTAGGTTCTGGCTGCCATAGCCGTCGATTTCGTAGGCATAGATGTCGCCATATTTGGGATGGTGTACCACTGCGTGTTGCCGCAAGGCTTGCTCCACCTCATCGGCCAGTGCTGTGCAGTCGTTGGCCAGCCCTTGGGCGTGGTTTACCTGGGTGAGGATGTGCGCGGCCTTGCGCAGCGAGGTCACCGCCATGAAGTTGCTCGGAATCAGAAACTGGAAGATGGTGGCGTCGTCGCTGGGACGGAAGGCCGATGCAATCAGTCCCACGGGACGCACCGGGTTGCCGTAGCCGCCGTTGCTGCGCGTGTCGGTACCCACGGCGGTGGTGCGCTGGAAACGGTAAGGGCCGCGGTCGTGCTTTTGCTGCTGCGCGGTGAACACCTCCAAGATGCGCTCCACGGCCGTGAGCCATGTGGCACCGAATACCGATGTGTCGCCCGTCGTGAGCCAGTATTCATAGGCTAGGCGCAGCGGATAGCACAGCGAGTCGATCTCATATTTGCGCTCATGCAATTCGGGAATCATCGTGGTGAGGTCGCTGCTCCAATAGCTGCCCGTGGGGCCGTTGTTGAAGGCGTTGGCATAGGGGTCGAGCACGATGCACCGCAGCTGGCGGTTGATGACCCCGGCGATGAGCTGCCGCAATTGCTCGTCGTCGCACGACAGCCGCACGTAGGGCCACACCTGGGCACCCGAGTCGCGCAGCCACATGGCGTGGATGTCGCCCGTGTAGACAAACGCGTCGGGCCGACCCTGTTCGTCGATGCAGAAGTGCACCGTGGTGTCGAGCGTGTTGGGGAAGCACTTGGCGAACATCTGCGCCAGCTTCTTGTTCTTGAGCAGCCGTTCCACGCGGGCAATCTCGCGCTCCACAGCTTGACTCACAAAGAGCCGTTCGCTGGGCAGCACGCGGTGGTCGACCGGGGTGGCGGCCTCCTGCGTGAAGTCGGTTTGCACTTGCCCTTGCGGCATGGCGCACAGCCACAGCCATCCAGCCGCCAGTGCGCACAGTGTGATGCTTTTCTTGTTCATGGGGTGATGATATTTTGAAATGTGAGTGATGGTTATTTCACGTTGAGGGTGTGGGTGAGTCGAATGTCGGTGCTTGAAGCCCCCACCAGGATGTCAACCATGCCAGGCTCCACGGTCCATTGCATCTGTGCGTCCACAATGGCTAGGGCTTCGTGGTCGAGGTGAAGCGTGACTTGGCGCGTCTGCTCCGGGGCGAGGGTGACGCGGTCGAAAGCCTTGAGTTGCCGCTCGGGCTGCACCACCGATGACGTGTGGTGGCGCACATACAGTTGCACCACCTCGTCGCCCTGGCGTGAACCATTGTTGGTGAGGCTGAACGAAGCGTCATAGCCGCCATCGGCAGCGGGTGTGACCCTGAGGTTGGCATATTCAAAGGTGGTGTAACTCAATCCGTAGCCAAATGGGTAGAGTGGGGTGGCGGGCATCTCCACATAGTCGTGTGCGCCGCTTGCCGGTCGGTTGTAATAAACTGGCAACTGCCCCGTGCTGCGCGGAACGCTCACGGGGAGCCGGCCAGCGGGATTATAGTCTCCGAAGAGCACATCGGCAATGGCGTTGCCGCCTTGTTCGCCGGGGTAGTAGGCGGTGAGCAGGGCGTCGGCATGGGCATCGGCCCACCGTTTGTCGAGCGGTCGCCCTTCGATATAGACCACCACCAGCGGTTTCCCCGTCAGCCTGAGTGCCTCGAGCAGCTCTTCCTGCCGCCCCAGCAGCGCGAGTGTGGCGCGGTCGAATCCTTCACCGCATTCGATGTCGCTCACCACCGCTTGCTCAGCGCTGGCGGCACCCGTCTGTTCGTATGAGGTCCTGAAGTCGCGTGCCGACGAGCCGCCCACCACGGCCACCACCACATCGGCCTGGTGCGCGGCCTGGATGGCAGCTGCGATGTTGCTCGCGGCATTGTCGCGCACGGCGCAACCTTTGGCGTAGGTGCAATGTCCGTCGGGCAGCCTGCGCTGGATGCCATTGAGCACGGTGATGACTTTGCCTTCGCGTTGTGGCGCGGTGTAGTCGCCCAGCTGGTTATAGACGTTGTGGGCATTGGGGCCCACCACCGCCACTTTCATATCTGTGGAAAGCGGCAGAACACCGTTGTTTTTGAGTAGCGTTATCGATGCCTGCGCCATTTGTCGTGCGGTGGCAACAGCCGCCGAGTCGTTCACACCAGTCTGAGCGGCGGTGGGGGAAACGAATGGGTTCTCAAACAAGCCCATCTCGAATTTCAGGCGCAGCACGCGTGCCACAGCGTGGTTGAGTGCGTCGCGACTCACGCGGCCGTCGTTCACCGCCTCGACGAGCAGCGCGTAGCAGTTGCCGCCCAGGTCCACATCCACGCCGGCTTTCAGCGCGGCAATGGCGGCATCGAGCTTGCTGGCAGCGGCATGGTGGGTGTTGTGAATCACGTCGATGCTGTAGAGGTCGCTCATCACCAGGCCCTGGCCGAAGCCCCATTCCTCGCGCAGCACATCGGCGAGCAGGTGGCGATGGCTCGTGCAGGGCACGCCGTCGATGGTGTTGTAGGCCGTCATCACCGCGCGCGCCCCGGCATCGATGGCCTGGCGGAAGGGGGGCAGGAACTGTTGTTTCAGTTCGCGTGGTGTCACCATCGCGCGTGCGCCGTTCAGGCCGCCTTCGCTGGCTCCGTAGGCGATGAAATGCTTCAGAGTGGCTGCGGTGGCCAATGGCTCGTCCATGTGTCCGCTGCCCAGGCCGCGCACCAGAGCCGCTCCCAGCGTGCCGCTCAGGCAGGGGTCCTCGCCCAGCGTTTCCTCGGTGCGCGACCAGCGCGGGTCGCGGCACAGGTCCAGCACGGGGCCGTAGCTGAGGTGTGCGCCCTGCAGCCGCACCTCGCGGGCAATCACAGCTCCCGCTTGCTGCATCAGCTGCGGCGACCATGTGGCCGCCATGCCCAACCCGGTGGGCATCACCGTGGCAACGATGGCCATGTGGCCGTGGGGGGCCTCCTCGGCAAGCAGCAGGGGAATGCCCAGGCGCGTGCTGTCGGTGGCAAACCGCTGCATGGCGTTGGCCGCGTGGGCGGCCAGGGCGGGATTCAGGCCGTTGGTGAGCGAGCGGCGCGTCCACGGGTCGGCGCGCATCACCGCCCAGTAGCTGCCCACGTGCCTGGTGCGCATCTGCTCGCGGAACGCTGCGCTTGTGGCCACGGAATAACTTTGGACCACATAGGAGTCCCAGCCCATCAGGCACACCAGCTGACCCACCTTCTCCTCCGCCGTCATGCGGCTCAGCAGGTCGTCGATGCGTGTTTCCACAGGCAGCGAGGCATCGCGATAGGGCGGGAGAGAGCTGCTGGCCGCTGTCATGGCCACCAACCACAGCATCAGCACGACCGGCACGCGGCGCAAAACGAGTGAGATAGTGTGCGGGAAAAGCATAATAGAAAAATATTTGAAGTTAAAGCGTAGAGCGCAAAAAAGCTTCGACAGCATAGAGCGGGATGTTTTCCACCCAGCCTTGGTCGATGTGGGGGCGCATCGAGAAACGCAGCGCTTTGAGGTTGCGGCCGGCGTTGTCCACATTCACAAATTGCGACAGCGACTTGCTCTTCACGTTCACCTCGGCTTTCACCTCGACGGGCACCACACGCTCCTCGTGCTGGAAAAGAAAGTCTATTTCCATCGAGGAGTTGTCTTTTGAAAAATAATAGGCGGCTGGCACACCTGTGGCAATCAGCTGCTGCAACACATAATTCTCGGTGAAAGCCCCTTTGAAGGTTGTGAACGCGTTCGTTCCCAGCAGGAGTGTCTTGGGCGATGCCTCGCACAGGCAAGCCAGCAAACCACAGTCGAGCAAGTAGAGTTTGAAAGCCGAGTAATCGGCGTAGAACTTCAGCGGAGCGGCAGTTTCCTTGACACGTTGCACAGCGCAAACCAGCCCCGCATCCACAAGCCATTGGATAGCCAACTCGAAGTCGGCAGCCCGGCCACCTTTTTTCACAGCGCCAAAAATGAATTTCTTGTTCTCGCGGGCCAGCTGGGCGGCGATGCTGTTCCACACCTGATGGATGCGTGTGACTTGCGACTGGGTGTGCTTGGAGATGTCACGCTCGTAGGCATCCAGAATCTCATGTTGCACCTCGCGCACACGGGTGGTGTCGCCTGTGGAGATAAACGTCTTTACCGCTTCGGGCATCCCTCCCACAAAATAGTATTGGCGCAGGTGTTCCACAAGCAGTTCATCCATCGCGGCCATGCTTTCCCAGTTGCAGGCAAGCAATGTCTCGACGAGCCGTGGCCGGTCGCAGGCCCGCAAGTACTCCAGAAAAGTCATGGGATACATCCTCATGGTGGTCACCTTGCCCACGGGGTACGACTCACCCTGCCGCAGGGTGATGCCGAGCAGCGAACCGGCCACGGCCACGTGCAATGATGGCAAATCCTCGCAAAAATATTTCATAGCGGCGATGCCGTCGGGCACTTCCTGCACTTCGTCAAAAACCAACAGCGTGGAACCCGGCTCGATTGTGGTTTCGTAGTAACGCTCCAGTTCGGTCACCATGCGGTGCACGTTCATGTCGCGGAATAGGGTGGCGGCAAATGGGTTCTTGTGGCAGTTCACATACACCATCGACTTGAACTCCTTGCGTCCCAGCTCCTTTAATATATATGTTTTTCCCACTTGGCGAGCCCCCAGCAAAACGAGTGGTTTGCGGTCGGCGCGGTTTTTCCACTTCACCAAAGCGGTGTAGATGTGTCGCTCCATCTTCTTGTGTTTTGATGCTTAATGAATTACGCTGCAAAATTACAATTTTATGGGGGAATGTGCAAGCAAAATCCACATTTTTAGGGGGGAATAATTGCACGAATCCACATTTTTATGAGGGAATAATTGGCGCGAGCCGCATTTTTATGGGGGAATAGTAGGACTGAAAAAGACATCGGCCCAAACATCATCCTTACGGCTTGCCACAGGAGACCACAGCTTGGTGGAAACACAATTTGATGGGGTTTAGGCAATTTGTCTTGCTCGGTGGGCAGAATTCTTTGCGGAGCTGGTTGCCACATGTAGTCGCGTTGTTCCTCGGCAGAGGAACACCAATCCGAAAGCCCCACATTGCCGAGCCAGCGGCTATGTGGGGATACCGATAACCCACACGGGCAACGTCTCACGACGTTGAATAGAACGTTTGTTTGCTGCTCGTTTTCCCCATATACGTTGCTGCGCTCCTTAATATGGGGCTTTCTGATTGGCGAACGTCTGCGACGTTCTTTGCCTGCGGAGGTGGTCGCTTATCGGAGTTATAATACCAATGTTCCGCACTTTTGATACACCTTCTTACTGGGGACAACTTCGCTATAGTTGCCTTTTTGAAACAGAAGTGGTTGTGCTTGTCTTGTCGAGCTATGGCCACTACGATGACAAGTAACCGCAGCGTGCGAAACATTGCTTTTGCGACCCTATCGCGTCGACAACAACATGGTTGACACAGCATAGAGCGGGTTGATGAAGATACTTTGCGTCGCATCGCCTTCCTGCTTTTGCAACAACGAGAAATTCTCGAGTGAGCAACGGTAGGCCTTTGAGAGGTGCTTGTATTTCATGAACAGCCAGAGGCTTTTCATTTTTCCACTTATGTCTGCCTTGCACTCAATAGGCACCACTGTTGAGTCTTGGGCGATGAGATAATCGACCTCGGACGTGGAACCATTGGTGCTATTTTTCCAATAATACAAGTCGTGTTGCAGTCGCGGGCTGCTGTACTTGACCATTTCCCAGCCGAGGACAAGCTCAGCCATTCCACCTTTGTTTACCAAGTCGGCAGCCGCACCGGCGAGAATGCTTTGGGTGATGGCGTGGGCCCCGCCCAAATCCAGGTCCATCACCCGCAGGAGCAGGCCGCTGTCGATAAAAAGGTACTTCCTGAACTTGTCGTTTACCTCGGCGCCGAGTGGCAGGCCATTGGCCGCTGTGCGGCTCACTCGCTTGACGAGGCCTGCATGCACAAGCATGGCGAGTGCCAACTTCACATCATCGGACCTGAAAGTGCCTTCCACTTTGCTATAGACGAACTTGCCACCCTGCTGCATGACCACACTTTGCAAAGTGTTGCGCAACAGTTCGGGCTTTAACCTACTCGCATATTTGGCAAAGTCATCGTAGTAGGACGAAAGGATGTCGTCCATCTCTTCCTGACATTGCGAGAAATCGTGCGTGGTCACCCATTTGGCCACGCTGGCAGGCATTCCGCCCACCATTAAGTATGTGCGGAATTGTTGCACCAGTTCGTTGTGCAGCATTTCGAGCAATGGATGTTGGCTGTCGGCGTTTCGTTTGGCCTCAACCCACTGCCACTTGCCTTGTGCCAAGAGGAACTCATCGAACGACATCGGGAACACATGAATGGAGCGAATGCGACCCACACCGGGGAAATGTCATCAGCAGGCATAAATGCCTCTGGAAGAGGCTACTTTGGCTGTGGCAGCCATTAGCTCCAGTGTGGCCTCCTACAGAGGCACTGCGATTGCTTGCCCCATCCCCTGGGCCGCCGCTGCGCGCTGACCGAGGGTTACTCAGATTTTGCCCTGCCGGGCAAGCATAGTCAATGTTCCACACTTTTGATAGATCTTCGACAATCGAGACAATGGGTGGAAAATGTGAATCTCATGAATTTGGCGAATTTAACCAATTGATTATTAGCGAAATTCGCAAAATTCGTTTAATTTGCATTAAGGATTCCGAGGCAACCGTCTGTCATGTTCTCATTGTGTGTGAGGTTGTGACGCTTGCTTCGGTGTCATCGTTTACTCATCTGTCGTTACTTGTTTACTCGTGTATGTATGAATCTTTTGTGCCTTTTAGTCTAAAAAACACCCATTCCAAACGCCACAGAGCGCATTTTTTGCCCAAAACGTTTGCGGATTCAAAAATAATGCGTACCTTTGTCGCCGACCAGTTAGCCCACGTGGGCTGGCGGGTCAACATTTTGGCAAAAGGACGTTACTACGACGTTTATCTTCGGCCATCAAATCTCGCAAGTTTGACACGTCTCCGAAGGTACGGCAACGGCAACGTCCATGTCGGGTATATTATACCTGTGCATTGCATCCGAGAGGAAGCGATGTGCGATGATGTATAATATAGCACGGCGTGGGCTAACTGCGTTGCTTATCCTGGGGAAGGGCAATGCGAAGGCCTGAAGGCGGGGTAAGCTGACAAGTACAGCAACCCACGTCTTTTCTTTTTATATAAACGCCAAATCTGGGGGTGCTATAGGCAAAACATAAATCATCATACAAATGGGTTCATACATAAATGGTTTCAGGTACAGTTTAGATTGGTTATTACGTCTTACAGATAATGAAGCAAAAGACCATTTTCTGAATAAACAAGTTGAAATCTATAGAGAGGGTGCTCTTTATAAAAGAGGAATAGTAACAAAATTTATACATGCCGAAAATATCGATGATCCACAAAGGACGATTGCTGGTTTTGTTATATCTGGTAATTGCGAAGTTATTTTTGGCAATGAGATTGAAGTTGTAATAGAGGATTAATCTTTAAAATATACATTTGCTATGAGAGATTCAAAACAAAAACTTCAAAGTAGACGTCATTTTTTTAGGGCTTTGGTCAATCGCTCTCTCCCTATTCTTGGTGCAATCACTGCTTCTTGTCTTCCATTTACATCTCTTTCAAAAGAATCAAAAAATGATGGTAATTGTAAGGATAATTCTTGTGTCCTTCTTTGCGCATGGGGGTGTTATGGCTGTAGAGAGTCATGCGAGGGGGGTTGCACAGCATCCTGCTATCGTGAATGTTTGCAATCATGCCACGGCACATGCAGTGGAAGATGTGCCAAACAGGCGTACTCTTGATTAATTCTAATGAGAGAACAATCTGCCCCATGGCAAGGCGGCATTGCCAAAAACATCACCTTCATTGTGACGAAGGACTGCCAGTTGGCTTGCAAGTATTGTTACCTGGTGGGTAAGAATGAGAAGGAGCGAATGTCGTGGGAAACCGCGAAGGCGGCGATTGACTATATCCTGGGGCATGAAGCCGACTTTCCCGAGGCGAGCGTGGTGTGGGACTTCATAGGTGGTGAGCCGTTTCTTGAGATTGAGTTGATTGACCGCATTTGCGACTACTTGAAGACGGAGATGTTCCGGCTCAGGCATCATTGGTTCGACAGCTACCGCTTTTCGTTCTCGACCAACGGCATCAACTACCACACGCCGGCGGTGCAGGCTTTCATCAAAAAGAACATCTCACACTTGAGTGTGGGTATCACCATCGACGGCACGCGGCAGAAGCACGACTTGAACCGCATCTGGAAGGGCGCGGGGCCAGAGCGTGGCTCCTACGATGACGTGGTGCGCAACATTCCGTTGTGGCTCGAGCAGTTCCCCGGCGGTGGCACCAAGGTGACCATCAGCAGTGCCGACATTCCCTATATCTGCGAGAGCGTGCTGCATCTCTACAGCCTGGGCATCCACGAGGTGAACATCAATGTGGTGTTCGAGGATGTGTGGCAAGAGGGCGACGACAAGCGCTTCGAGGACCAGCTCATGCAACTGGCCGACGCCATCATCGACGGCGGCTACTACCAGGACTATGCTTGCTCGTTCTTCAGCGAGCACATCGGCAAGCCGCTCGACCCCGAGAAGGAGAACCAGAACTGGTGTGGCGCGGGCAAGATGCTCAGCATCGACGCTGCGGGCAACTTCTATCCCTGCACACGCTTCGCGGCCTACTCGCTCCGAGAGAAGCACCCCATCATCATCGGCAACGTGCGCGACGGCATCGACAGCAACAAGCTGCGCCCGTTCCTCACGCTCGACCGCTTGACGCAAAGCCCTCAACAGTGCATCGACTGCGAGGTGGCCAGCGGATGCGCCTGGTGCCAGGGCGAGAACTACAACGCGGCCGACACGCCCACCATCTACCAGCGCGCCACGGCCATCTGCCTGATGCACAAAGCACGCGTGCGAGCCAACAACTACTATTGGAACCGTCTGTTCCGCAAGTTGGAACTCGAGGGTGAGCGCGAGGAATTTGAGAACAACAAACGTAACGTAGAACCTCAAAATTGCTGATGCCATGTTGCAATACATGATTATCGTGCTCGACGACACGAGCACCTCGTTTTGTCACTACGATGTGCCCCGGTGCGAACGGCGGCTCATCGCGCTCGACAACTTGCGCCGCGCCATCCGTGTGGCCATGATTGAGAACCTCACCGTGCAGATGGTCTATCCCGACTACGACCTGCCGCAAGAATATAAAGATGTGATTGACACCATCGACCACAGCGATATTATGCCCGCCTCCACGGCCACGCCCGGTGCCGAAGTGGTGACGGTTGACGGCTGGCAGTGGAAGGCGGAGCTGTGGAAAGGCCGTGTGGCGGTGCTCCGTGCGCCACTGGAGGAGTTGCTCGGACATGCGCAGCAGGTGAGCGACCTGCTTGCCAACGTGCAGCGCCTGAATGTGGTCATCACCGATGTGGAGCGGTTCACCGATGCCGACCAGGAGCGTTACGGCCGTTGGCTTGCTCAACTGGGTGAAGAACTTGAGCGTCTTTACGTGAACGGAAAGTCGCCGCAGCTCAACCTGCTCACCGACCGCGTGATGCTCACGGCGATGAACAACTGCGGTGCAGGCGACACGTGCATCACGGTGGCTCCCAACGGGCGTTTCTACGTTTGTCCGGCGTTCTACTACGATGACCCCGACGACAACGTGGGCGACTTGGACCAAGGCATCGACATCAAGAACCGGCAGCTCTACCGGCTGGGCCACGCCCCCATCTGCCGCCGCTGCGATGCCTGGCACTGCCGCCGCTGCGTGTGGCTCAACCGCCGCATGACCCTGGAGGTGAACACACCAAGCCATGAGCAATGCGTGATGGCCCACCTGGAGCGCAACGCCACCCGCAATCTGCTGGCAAGCATCCGCAGCAAGGGCACGTTCCTGCCAGACAAACCCGAGATTAAAGAAATCGATTATTTGGATCCATTCGAAAAACTGCAAGAAAAATGAAGAAACTAGTAGGGCAGGTGTCACCTGCCGAGCGCGACGAAATCCAGCGGCTGTTCGAACGCCGCAATGGCCTGAACGAGTTGGCAAAGATACTCACTCCCGATAACACCGAACTTTATGAGCGTCTGGTCACCGACATGGGCGAGACCGGCACGCGGTTTCAGCAATGGTGGGACCGCATGGCGGCTAACTACCAGTGGGAAAGCGCACCCAACGGCAACTGGGAAATCAACTTCGAGACATGTGAAATCTATTTAGTAACTCCAGAGCTATGATTCTGAACATGATAGGCACCACCGAGTTGCTTCTTATCGGTGGGTTGGCATTGCTGCTGTTCGGCGGCAAGAAGTTGCCCGAGATGATGCGTGGCCTGGGGCAAGGCGTGCGCGAATTCAAGAAAGGCGTGAACACCGAAGCTCCCACCGACGAGTCGGCCACCGATGAAACCCAGGAGGCTCCGGAAAACCAAGAGGAATCGTCGGTAGCTCCAGCTGACCAAGCGACCCCATCTGCTCCTGACACCGATGGCCGATGAGCTGATGACCTTCGGCGGGCACTTGGAGGTGCTGCGCCGGATGCTGATGCGCATCGTCGCCGTGGCTTTGGTGCTGGCCGTGGTGGTGTTCTGTTTCAAACAAGCCACGTTCACCATCTTGCTCGCCCCCAGCAGCAGCGATTTTGTCACCTACCGCGCCATCGAGCGGCTGTGTGCTTGGGTGGGGTGGAATTTCCATTTCGTCCCATGGGACGTGGAACTCATCAACACCGAGCTGTCGAGCCAATTCATGACGCACATCACCACAAGCTTCTACCTTGGGCTGTTGGGTGCGTCGCCCTACATTATGGTGGAGTTGTTCCGCTTCATCACTCCAGCACTCTACGACGACGAACGTCGCTATAGCGTACGCATCGCCGTGGCGGTGTATGCACTATTCATTGCTGGTGTGCTGATGAGCTATTATGCGCTGTTCCCTTTCGCATTCCGCTTCTTGGGTACCTATCAAGTGGATGCCCGAGTGGTGAACCACATCAACCTCGACAGCTACATCACCACGTTCACCACACTCACATTCCTGATGGGCGTAGTGTTTCAGATTCCCGTAGTGACGTTTTTCCTCGCTAAAATGGGCATAGTGGATGCTGAAATGATGGCGCATTATCGCCGCCACGCGGTGGTGTTGATAGCCGTGGTGGCGGCCATCATCACGCCGCCCGACTTGCTCACGCTGGTGCTGGTCACTGTGCCGATGTACGCGCTCTACGAAGCGAGTATCGCCATCGCCCACCGCGTGGCACCAGCATGCGAAGAGCCGATGGAACAGCCGTCTTTTGAAAGCCAGGAGGAATAATAGGCACAGGCAGGATGCCCACTGCATCTTGGCAGTTTCTTAACACAACCTCACGCTTCGAGGGTTACCTTCTCCTTAATCTGCTATCTATTATTAGTGCTTCTTCCGAAATTTTGAGTGATGAAGCATGTAGAGCCGCATCACGATGCGGCTCCCCCGATGCAATTTCCCCATTCACGATGGGTATCACCCCTCTCGGCCATCCGGCCAGCACATGAGTAACCCAACATGCATCGCC
>JAFYCU010000087.1 GCA_017545095.1 Muribaculaceae bacterium
CACCGCTTGCTGCTGCTGTTGCTGTTGCGGCTGCTGTTGTTGACGCTTGACGCGGAGGTCGGCAATAGCTTTCTTTTTGTCGGGCTGGCGCTTGAAAGCCGGCGTGTGCTCGAGCAAGTCGAGCAGTTCGTCGTTCTCGATGTCGTCGGGCGTGAGGATGAAGAACTGCGCTGCCGCAGCTGCGCTGTCCTGCTGCTCAATAGCCCCGCGGCCGTAAAGCTCCGACAGACGCTCGGTGGCTTCCTTGCTGGTCACCGAGGGCTGGTCGGTTTGCGGCGTGCGATGCGGACGGGCGGCAGGCTCGTTGGGCGTGTCGCCATCAAGCGACATCTGGAAACCGGCGGCCAGCACGGTGACCTTGATGCGGTCGTCGAGCGTGCGGTCGTAGGCCGCTCCCGTGATCACGTCCACCTCCTGGCTGAAATTGACCATGAAGTCCTGAATCTCGCTCAACTCCGAGGCTTTGAAAGGATTCTCACTGTCGGGGTTGAAATAGACGTTCATCAGCACGCGCTGGGAGCCATACACGTCGCGGTTTTTGAGCAACGGCGAATCAAGTGCGTCTTCAATGGCTTTGGTCACGCGATGCTCACCCTCGCCATAGCCCGAGCTGATGATGGCCACGCGACCCTCGCGCAACGTGGTGTTCACATCGTTGAAGTCGAGGTTGATCATGCCATCCACGGTGATGATTTCGCTGATACTGCGTGCTGCTGTCGACAAGGTGTCGTCGGCCTTGCCAAAGGCGTTGTTGAAGTCCAGGTCGGGATAGATGTCAATCAGCCGCTGGTTGTTGATAATCAGCAGGGCATCCACATATTTGCTCATCTCATCGGCTCCGGCCAATGCTTTGAGAATCTTCTTACGTCCCTCGAAGAGGAAGGGTATGGTGACAATGCCAATGGTGAGTTTGTCCTTCTCGTGGGCAATGCGCGCCACCACGGGAGCTGCTCCCGTTCCCGTGCCGCCCCCCATGCCGGCGGTGATGAACACCATCTTGGTCTCCTCGTCGAAGAGGTCGGCAATCTTGTCGCGGCTCTCGTCGGCGGCCTGCTGGGCAATCTCGGGTTTGTTGCCAGCACCAAGACCCTTGGTGGTGTCGGGACCGATGAGCAGCCGGTTGGGCACCGGCGACATGTTCAGTGCCTGCTGGTCGGTGTTGACCACAACAAACGACACCCCGTCGATGTTCTGCTCATACATATGGTTGACGGCATTATTGCCACCGCCTCCCACACCTATCACCTTGATAATGGTGGGAATCTTTTTCTCGACTTCAAAACCAGGGTCTTTGTCGATGGTGTTGTAGATGTTGTTATGCTTCTGTTCCATGATGATTTCGCTTTAGTGAAGTAAACAAGTTAACAGGATTGACAAAGGACTCGAATCAGTTGACATCCTCTTCATCTTCGGCCTCGACCGCGTAGTTTTCCAGTTTTTCCCTTAGCCTTCCAATCCATTTCCATCCTTTGCGCTTTTGCGGAGCACGTTCGGGTTCAGGATTTTTGGGTTGCTCTGGTACTCCTTGCGTTGGCATATCGGGGGTTTCGTAGGTGTTCTTTTCGATACAGGTCTCACCCGGCCGGATTTCCGATGCCGCTTTCGACAGGATAGACAACAGCGCGAAGTATTCGGGCTTATTATAACGCAATTCACGAATATTGAGCGACTTGGGGGCTTGTCCCAGACTCACCTTGAGCTTGGTGACCTCGGCCATCTTTTGCACGATGCCTTGCAGCTGCGAGCCACCGCCAATGAGCACGATGGAGCGTATCTCGTCTTTCGTCACGCCGGCATAGTCGAATTGCTTGTCGATGTTGGCAATAATCTCGCCCGTGCGTGCGGCGATGTAGCCTGCGGCCTCGTTGCTGGTCACCCCTTCGATGACAAACGAATCGACATTCTGCGGGTCGAGGGGGTTGCTGATGTTCTGCTTCACGCGCTCGGCGGTCTCCTCGAGCACGCTGCAACCGTTCTTGATGTCGAGCGTGAGGTTGCGCCCGCCCAGCGGCAGCGTGATCAGGTAGACCAGGGCGTCGTCCTTGTAGATGCTCACCGTGGTGGTCTCCGCACCCATGTCCACGAGCATGCAGCCCAACGAGCGTTCGCTGTCGCTGAGCACACACTCGCCGGCCACCAGTGGCGTGACGTAGTACTTCTTCACACCTATGCCGTAGCTGGTGCTCATCACGTGGGTGAGGTTCATCTTCACCGTGGGGCGGGCAACAATCAAATTCACTTTCACCTTAATGGAACTGCCAATCTGACCCACAGGAATCTTGGTCTCGTTCTTGTCGACATAGATGGTGCGCGGCACCACGTCGATGGTTTCGTAGTTTTTCACGGTGTTACGGCTGGCGTCGCGAATGATGTTCTCGATGATGTCGGCCGTGATGGGCTTTGTGCTGTCGAGGCTACGGCTCAGCTCGCTCACCTCGCTGTGAATCGAGCATCCGCTCACACCCACATACACCTGCGTGACGTGTCCGTCGATGCTGTCGGAGATGTTCTTGAGTATGCGTGCGATGCTGCTTTTCACATTCTCCACATTGCGCACCGTGCCGTGGTGCACGCTACCCGTCATCTTCTCCTCCACCAGACGGGTCACAGTCACCACACCCGATGGCGTCTTCTCGGCCAATGCTCCCACAATCTTGGAGCTGCCAATTTCTAAGGCTACAATATACTGATCCATTATGATGATGTGTTTTGTTTTTTACGTTATTGTCTTCTCTCCGGGGTTATACTTTCTTTTTGGTCGCAGGCGATGGCTTGGCATTTGCATCGCTCTTTTTGTCAGGAGGTGTTTCTTTCTCTTTTGGTTTGGGCTTGGCCTCCTGCTTCTTTTCGTCCTTCACCGCAGCGTTTTTCTCGTTGTTAGGTACTTGCGGCGTGTTGTCGCCCACACCCATGGTCTCGAGGTCAGGAGCCACTTCGTCTTCCTCGGGGTCATAGACCATGACCTCGCGCACGGTCTTCTTGCGCTTGGTGGCCACCACCTGATGGCTCCACTTCACCGAGATGGTGTCGTAGGTTTCCCATCCCTTGGCTGGCATCACCTCGCTGTAGAACAGCTTGAGTTTCTCGAATTTGTTTTCAAATCCATCCACCGGCCCCATGTTCACCACATGACCCACAATGTTGGGAGTGATGAAGATGTTGTTGCTGTCGCGCACGGTATACATCGCCACCAGCGAGCGCAGCAGCGAGTCGCGCTCCACATATTGCACCATGGGCAGCAGGCGCGTGGGCGGGAAAGCCTGCGTGAAATGCCCCTGCACTATGGGCACATCGGCATAGAAAGTGGAGGTGGCGTTCATGCGCTTGCCAGCGGCATTCACATAGTAGGACACATTCTCGGCATCAAACACCCGCAGCACGGGCACGAGCTGGCTGGCACGAATCACGAGCAGGCCGTCCTGCGCCTTCACGCACTCCACGCTCTCGAGATACTCGCTCTGGCCCAGCACATGCTCGATGCGTGCGGCGTCGATTTTCCGCATGGGCTTGCCCACCACCTTGATGCCGCTCTCGGCAAGCTCGGTGAGGATGCCCTTTTCGGTGACAAACTGTGTGCTGTCGCTGTTGATAATCTCGACGCGCACGCGTTGGCACAACATGTTGCCCTCGCGAGCTCGTGCCCACAGGATTCCCGTGAGCAGCAACCCCGCAAGCAGCAGCAGTAAGATATTTTTTATCAGCGTTTTCAATGCCGTTGTTTTTTCACTTCATTGCACACATCAGGGAGCAGATTGGCTATGTCACCTGCCCCTACCGTCAAAAGGACTTCAAAATTAAGCATTTCTATCGACTTAATCAAATTTTCTTTCGAATAAAGCCGTTTTTCACTACATTTAACACTCTGAAGTATCATTTCGCTGCTCACACCAGGAATTGGCAGCTCGCGCGCAGGATAGATAGGCAGGAGGATCACCTCGTCGGCAAGCGAGAGCGATTCGGCGAACTGGTCGGCAAAATCGCGCGTGCGCGTGTAGAGGTGCGGCTGGAAAATCACCGTGAGTTTGCGTCCGGGATACAGGTCGCGCACGCTGGCAATGCTGGCCCGCAGCTCATCGGGATGATGGGCATAGTCGTCGATCATCACCTTGCCGTGCTCGCCCGGCTCCTTGAGCCAGAACTCAAACCGGCGCTTGGCTCCCTGGAACGTTGCCATGGCCTCGCGCATGGCGTGAGCAGGCACCTGCGCCACACGGCAAGCAGCCATCGCTGCAATGGCGTTCTCGATGTTGATGTCGACGGGTACACCAAGGCTCACATCGGCAACCGTCTCCCACGGCGTGACCAAGTCGAACACAATCTCTCCCCCACCCTTGCGGATGCGGGCGGCATGAAAGTCACCCTCGTGGCGGCCATAGCTATAGACCGTGACGCCCTGCTGCGGACGTGGCTTGAGCTTCAATCCAGTGTGCACAATCAATGCACCTCCGGGGCGCACCAATTCGGTGAAATGGGCAAAGCTCTCAAGGTAAGCTTCCTCGGTGCCGTAGATGTCGAGATGGTCGGGGTCGGTGCTGGTCACCACGGCCACCCAGGGGCGCAGGTGATGGAACGAGCGGTCGAACTCATCGGCCTCGATCACCGAATAGGGGCTGGTGTCGCTGAGCAG
>JAFYCU010000088.1 GCA_017545095.1 Muribaculaceae bacterium
GGCGATGCATGTTGGGTTACTCATGTGCTGGCCGGATGGCCGAGAGGGGTGATACCCATCGTGAATGGGGAAATTGCATCGGGGGAGCCGCATCGTGATGCGGCTCTACATGCTTCATCACTCAAAATTTCGGAAGAAGCAAAACTAGTTGAAAGGTACCGAGTCAAAAATACTATAGATATTACATTACCCTTTAATGCAAACACAATGGTGCTTGTATGTCCATCATTAATCACATGACTCTTTGAATCGTCTAGTTGCTTCTTCGTGAATGGACATGACAGAAACGTATGCATTGAAAAGTAGTTCAATATTATTCAATGCCCTAATTCGTATACTAGTACCGTACTTAGACGAATTGGTAACTTCAGCAATGACTGAGTTGATGTGATGAATTATATCATTTTTTGTATTGTTTTTCTCAAATCGTCGCAGTTCGTCGATGTTCATGTCCACCTGGTTATCCTTGCGCTGTTGCTTGTATTCTTTTTTGTCGATGTAGGCGTAATCGGTGGCATAGGACTGCACTTGGATGAGGTATTCTGTGCCTGAATGTCTGTGCCGTCCAATAACGGTGAGCTGTGACATCACGAAGTCGTCGGTTCTTGAGTTTCCGACCGAGTCGGTGCGATAGACCTGATAAATAGTGGTCGAAGTGCGCTGTTGTTTGACGGTGTCGGGGACAAACGTTTTACCCTTTTTAGCGGCTTTTTCCTGTTTCTCCTTGTTCTTGATGTGATTACGGTAGGTACTTAAATTGAAAGACACCGTGCGAGTGCACCCTGCGATTACTCTTTCTGTCGCTGGGCGCATGGTGCTACCTATAGTAGTCTGTGCTCCAGGCATCTAAGGAGATGTGAACAGTTTTATTGATCATCGGGCTCAATGAGGTCGATTGAATTGGTTACGGTCTTAACGTGCTTGCGGGCGAGGCGCTTCTGGTAGGCGTACACCACGCAGGCCATGCCGAGGTAGGCGGCGGCCTGAATCCAAAGGATGCGGATCTCGGGCAGAATCTGGCTGACGGAGGCTCCCATGGAGTTGGCCCGGATAAACGCCCGCACGCCAAAGGTGCTGGGGAAGAGCCACGATACGCCCTGCCAAGCACCGGGGATGCTCGACTGCGGCCACGACACGCCGGTGAGGAACAGCAGCGGCACCGAGACAAAGACCATCAGCAACATCACGTTCTCGCGATAGCGCACCAGACAAGAGACCGTCATGCCGAAGAAGATGCTGGCCGTCGTGTAGGGCAGCAACAGCAAGAACAACGTCGAGCCGTCGGCCAACTGCGGGAATGAGAACATGCGGGGAACGGCCATCGAGAGGTAGGCGGCGGCCACGGCGCCCACCATGCCATAACAGAGCGCCTTGCCCCACACCACGCGGTAGGCACCACGGTAGTGGGGGTCGTCGTCGGGGATGAGCTGGCCGTTGCGATGGCGCTCGCGCGCCGTGCCTGCCGACATGCCGATGCCCAGGGCAAGCGCCTGCTGCAAGATGAGCATGAGCACACCTGGCAGCACGCAGGAGCCGTAGTCCCCCGAGGGGTTGAACATCGCCACGTCGTGGGCTATGAGCGGCTGTGCGGTGATGGCATTCTCGTGGTCGGTGAAGTTGCCGGCCTTCTTGATGTTCAGGCCCGCACTCATGCGCCCGGCTTCGACCATGGCGGTCTGATAGACGGCCTTGTAGGCGAGCATGAGCGACATGTCGCAATAGACGCTGACGGTGGCCTGCTCGCCACGGTTGATGCGGTCGGCAAAGTCGGCGGGGATGAGGTAGATGCCCTTCACAATCTGTCGACTGACCAGCGAACGGGCTTCGTCGAGGTCGGCGGCATGGTATTTCACATCGACATCGGGGGTGGCGTCGCAGTCGTTGATGAACTGGCGCGACAAGGCCGAGTGCGACTGGTCGACGACCACCACGGGGGTCTCGCGCAGCGTCTCGTTGTTATAAATCCATGAGTAGAGCAATGGGTAGCCCAGCGGCACCACGAGCAGGAACATCAGCACACCCTCGTCCTTGAAGACCTGCTTGACCTCCTGCCGCCAAATGTACAGCACATCGGTCACGTGCTCTTTGAGTTTACGGAATATAGACATAGTTGAGCATTGCGTTTTTAACTTTACGGAGTACGAACCACGGCAGCAGCGTGAAGGCCACAAGCGCCACCAGATGGAACCAGACGTCGATGACGGGGAAACCGTTGAGCACGGTGGCCTGGTAGAGCATCCAGTAGTGCCGCAGAGGGAACAGCCACGACATGGACTGTAATGGGGGGTCCATGCCTGCGACGGGGAACGCCGAGCCGCACATCGAGATGCCGAGCAC
Source organism: Muribaculaceae bacterium (assembly GCA_017545095.1). The sequence goes on from JAFYCU010000088.1 coordinate 2,338, forward strand.
CATCCACAGCGAGCTGATGCTCATCGACATGCGCATCGAGGGCATCAGGCCGAAAGCGAAGATGCCAAACCCTATCGAAGCAGCCACCTGCAAGAGGGTGAGCCGCACGATGCTCCACGTGCCGCCCAGGCGCGGGAAGTGAAGCACGTCGAAGATGTAATACTGGTAGCAGAATATCACCAGCAGGAACACCAGCGCGTGGACAATGAACTTGCCCAGAATGGCCACGACGATGTTGCCTCCGGCGCGGGCGAGCCACTCCTTGCCGGTGTCGAATTTCATCTCCATTCCGAGCGAGTAGGCCGCCAGCAGCGCCATGAACAGCATCAGGATGCCGGGCACAAACACCGTGGTCAGGCTGTAGTTGTAACTGCCCTGGGGGTTGGCTATCATGTGCGCGTCGATGGTCACGGGCTGCAGTGCCGCGCGGATCTGCTCGTCGGACGCGCCCTTGGCGCTCAGCGTGGCTTTGCCCAGCGCTGCCGAGCCCAGCGTGCTGATGGTTTTCAGGTCTTTCGACGCCATCGAACCGGCCGTCATACACGTCATGGTGTAGTAGTACGAGATGCCAGGCTGACGGCCCGACATGAGCTTCGACGCCGTGCCTTCGGGAATGTAGAGATAGGCGTAGACCTTGCCTTCCTGCATGGCGTTGCGTGCCTCGGTGACCGACGCGAAGCGATACACCACTCGCGAGTTCTGCATGGCATCCAAGCTGCGGATGAGTCCGCGCGAGGTGGCGCTGTTGTCGTGATCCACCACGCCGATGGGCAGGTCATTGGGCATTCCTTCGTCGAGCATCGTGGTGAAAAACACCACCAGCAGCACGGGGAACACCACCATGCAGAAGCCGTAGATGCGGTTCTTGCGCACGATGATGTTGAGCTCGCGCAGCACGATGTCGAAGAAACGGGAAATAGTCTTCATCAATCACTTTTTAAGGATTACCGACATGCCCGGACGGATGCCCTCGATGGCCTGCGAGGGACGCGCCTTCACCTCGAAGGTCTTCTGGTCATACTGGCCGCTGGCCTTGGTTGACTTCCACACGGCGAACGAGCCCTTGTCCTTCATCGAAGTGACCTTCATCTTTGCCTCGGTGTCGAGTGCGGGTATTCTGACGGTGATTTCCTGCCCCACCTTGAGGCCCTTGAGCTGGTCCTCGCGGATGTGGAACGTGGCCCACTGGTCTTCCATCATGGCGATGCTCATGATGGGCGTTCCGGTGCCGACGAGTTCGCCCACCTTGGGGTAGACATCGGTCACCTCGCCCGACATCTGGGCCGTCTGAACGGTCTCGCGTATGTAGCCCTGCACCTCCTGCACGGCACCCCGGGCCTGCCCGGCGGCTGCCGATGCGGCCCGGCGCTCTTCCTGGCGGGTGCCATTCAGGGCCATCTGGTAATTGCTCTGCGCGGTCTTGACCTGGGCCTGCGCCGATTTGTACATGGCCTCGGCCTCGTCAAACTTCTGGGCGCTGATGACTTGCTCTTCGTAGAGTTTCTTCATTCGGTTGTACGACTTCTCGGCGATTTCGAGGCCGGCCTTTGCCTGCTCCAAGAGCTGCGCGGCGGCTTGAATCTGCTCCTTGCGTGCGCCATTGTTGGCCATCTGTGCCATGGCCGCAGCGGCATCGGCGGCATTTTGAGCCTGCACCATCTTGGCGCTCACTTCGGGAGCCTCGATGATGGCCAGCGTGTCGCCGGCGTGGACAAAGTCGCCTTCTTTCGCCTTGAGTGCGAGGATGCGTCCCGGCACTTTGCCCGACACGCGGTATTCCTCCACCTCCATTTCGCCCTGAATCTCCTCGGGGGCGCGTTGCAGGGCCAGATGGCCGATGAGTGCCACAATGACAACCACGGTCGAGAATCCGACGATGGCTAACAGGATATTGGTATGTTGACTTTTTGCTGACATGATTTGATTGTTTATGATTTGTAATGGGGTTATTTCAGAATGCCTAACGCCTTGAGCAGGTCGGTGTGGCTGAGCTGCAGCTCAATCTCGGCATCAATCTTCTGTGTTTGTGCCATGAGCCATGCCGATTGGGCCTCCATGACGGTGGTGGGCGTGACCACGCCCTCCTCAAAGCCGAGTTTGGCCATTCGCAGATTCTCCTCGGCATTGGCAATGCTCGACTTGGCCAGGGTCAGTTTTTTGTTGGCTTCGCTGACGCGGAAGCGGTTCTGGCTGACCTGCAGCTCAATCTTCTCGCGTGCGTCCTCGAGTTCGAGGTTGGCAACCGTTGTCGCCTCTTGGGCCGCCTGAACCTTGTGCTTCACATCACCCCAATTCCAAATGGGGATGCGCACTTGCAGTCCCACATGCCAGAAGCCACCGAAGCGATGCTGGATGCCGTTGAAGGCATTGGGGTTGGTCACGGCATATCCACCGGTGAACAACACCTGCGGGCGGTTTTCGGCCTTGAACAGATTCACCTCCTGGTGGGTCAGGTCGATCGCGTTCTGGAGCAAGCGCAGCTCGGGGCGGTTGTCGATGTTCATATCCAAGGGTATAGCGGCGGGTGCAGCGATTTCGTCGGCATTCTCGTCGGCCAGCTGGATGGGTTCGTCGACGGGTAGTCCGCACAGCTGGCACAGGAGCATCTTGGTGAGCGACAGCCCGTCGATGACCTTGGCAAGTGCCATCTCTGCCTCGTTGACGCGCACCTGCACGCTCAGCTTGTCGCCGCGTGTGGTCAGGCCGACTTCGGTGGTTTTCTCCACATCGTGGTCAAATTTCTTGACCAGGTTGAGGAACGACTCGGCCAGGTTCTGCTTGTGACGCAGCGACACCACCTGCCAGTACACGTTGTCGATGTCGTAGAGCGTGGCCTGCCTGCGGGCCTCGAGGGTGTTTGCAGCCAGTTCCTCCTTGATGTCGGCGATGCGGTTCATCGTCTTGATGGCGCCGCCCATGTAGATGGGTTGGGTCACCGTGATGGCACCAGCAAAAGTGTTGTGGTTATTGGATTCGAGCGCCTCATTTAGCGAATGCCCCAGGTTGTCAATGGTTCCTTGGGCAGCGGCGACGTAAGGGGCGGCCATTTCTGCCAGCTCCTTGACTTTGGCGGGGTCGAGTGGCAACTTGCTCACCTCGCGCTCGATGGCCGAGGTGAACACTTCGCCCAAGTTGTTGAGCAGTTCTTTCTGGTCGTTGTTGAGAAGCGAAATCCCACGGCTTGTGTACTCATAGGCGCCGACGGCACTCACCCGTGGCAGATACTTCGTCCTGGCCGATTTGCGCTGATTCTCGGCAATACTCTGTTTGATGCGCGACACCTGCATCTGCTTGTTGTTGTCAAGGGCCATGGTGCGGCACTCGTCGAGGGTCAGCACACGCTGGGCATGCGCTTGAGTCGATGGTGATACCAAAAACATCACCAACAAACATCCCAAAAAAAGTGACTTCAGTCTCATACCTTCCATAAATAAAAGGTTCGTTATTTACTAGTAATGTATTTAGCACATGACAGAAAGTCGAAAATTTAATGTTAATTAACTGATTATCATATAGTTAACTATTGCATAAGTGGTTGGAAATTAGTACCTTTGTAAGAAAAAACACCACTAATTTCTATGGGTACTAATTCCAATCCACGGCACAAAGTTAATGATTTGTTTCCAATCCTCAATGAAAAACTGCAGGGAAAA
>JAFYCU010000089.1 GCA_017545095.1 Muribaculaceae bacterium
ATGTCGGCCACCATACGCACGGGCACGTCGTAGTCCTCGCGAATCTCGGTGCCGTAGAGGGTGTTGTGGGTGGGGATGTGGAAATAGTCCATGTCGGTGGGCACGGTGTAGCCCTTGGGGATGTAGGTGTAGTTGTCCTCCTTCGACGAACCCAGCACGTTCACTTCGCCAAACAGCTTGGCCTCTTTGATGGCCTTGTTGGCCCACGTGCCGGTGTCGAGGTAGGCAGCCTTGGTCTTGAGCAGGTTCATGGGAACCATGCAGAACTGGGTGCTGGCGCCGCCGCCCAGGAAGATCACTCGGTAGCCTGCAGGGATGTCGAGCAGTTCCTTGAACAGCTGCTCAGCTTCGTCCATCACTGCCGTGAACTCCTTGCTGCGGTGCGAAATCTCGAGAATCGACAGTCCGGTGCCGGCAAAGTCGCGGATGGCATCAACGCAGTGGTCGATGGTGTACTGGCTCAGGATTGAGGGTCCTGCATAGAAATTGTGCTTCTTCATTTTGACAATTGTTTATTAAAGATGTTATTAGAAGTTATCAGTCGTACATCGTGTGAGAAAGGTGTCTCAAACGATTGCACCGCAAAGTTACGGCAAATTTACGAGATATGGAAAAAAAAGTGAAGACAAAAAAACGGCTCTAATTTTCGGCATTTTAGCAATTTGCAAGCAAATTGCCATTGCAAATGGCTCTGTGCGTGGGCGGGTGATGTTTTGGAGGTTTGTAATGGGTAAAAATGACTGAATATGCGGAAAAATGAAAATTCAAAATTAATCATTTTGCTATGGCTATTGTTGAAAAAAGCGAAAATCGCGAAAATTTTCGGCCGAAAATTGCGCATGTTTTCAAAATTAGATATATATTTGTCACGTCAAATCGAAAACGACATACTTTACTTAATAAAGGTAAAATAATTAATTGACTTTTTAAGACATTTTATCATGAACGTTGAAAAAATTATGGCCAACCTGGAGGCCAAGCATCCTGGTGAGTCTGAGTATCTGCAGGCCGTGCGTGAGGTTCTCGAGTCGGTGGAGGAGGTTTACAACCAGCATCCCGAGTTTGAGAAAGCTAAGATTGTCGAGCGCATGGTTGAGCCCGAGCGCATCTTCACTTTCCGTGTGACCTGGATCGACGACAACGGCGAGGTGCAGACCAACCTTGGCTACCGCGTGCAGTTCAACAGCGCCATTGGCCCGTACAAGGGCGGCTTGCGCTTCCACAAGGCTGTGACCCCCTCGATGCTGAAGTTCCTCGGTTTCGAGCAGACCTTCAAGAACGCCCTCACCACGCTGCCCATGGGCGGTGGCAAGGGTGGTTCGGACTTCGACCCCGTTGGCAAGAGCGATGCCGAGATCATGCGTTTCTGCCAGGCTTTCATGCTTGAGCTTCGCCACAACATTGGCCCCGACCAGGATATCCCCGCTGGTGATGTCGGCGTTGGTGGCCGTGAGATTGGCTTCCTCAACGGTATGTATCAGAAGCTCGCCCGTCGGTATCACACTGGCGTGCTCACCGGCAAGGGCATGACCTGGGGTGGTTCCATCCTGCGTCCCGAGGCCACCGGTTTCGGCGCTCTCTATTTCACCGAGCATGTGCTGCGCACTGCCGGCAAGGACATCAAGGGCAAGAAGGTCACCCTCTCGGGCTTCGGTAACGTGGCTTGGGGTGCTGCTACCAAGGCTGTTGAGCTTGGCGCAAAGGTTGTGGCCATCTCGGGCCCCGACGGCGTGTGCGAGATTCCCGATGGCATCACTCCCGAGATGATCGACTATATGCTCGACATGCGTGCCTCCAACCGCAACAAGGTTGAGGACATGGCCACCAAGTTCCCTGGCCAGGCCAAGTTCACCGCCGGCAAGAAGGCGTGGAGCATCCCCACCGACATCGCACTGCCCTGCGCTTTCCAAAACGAGCTCAGCGAGGACGATGCTAAGGAGCTAAAGGCCAACGGTTGCTGGTGCTGCTGCGAGGTAAGTAACATGGGGTGCCAACCGGGTGCTATCCACTACTTCCAGAAGAACGGTGTGCTCTTCGCTCCCGGCAAGGCTGTGAACGCTGGTGGTGTGGCTACCTCGGGCCTCGAGATGACTCAGAACGCCGCTCACCTGAGCTGGTCGGCCAAGGAGGTTGACGACAAGCTGCACTGGATCATGGAGAACATCCACGAGCAGTGCGTGAAGTTCGGCACCCAGCCCGACGGCACCATCGACTACGTGAAGGGCGCCAACATCGCCGGCTTCATGAAGGTGGCTCAGGCCATGCTCGAGCAGGGTGTGATCTGATAGCAACACACAAAGTAGAAAGTAACCAAAATAGATTGCTTAACTTTTTGACACATAGGCAGGTAGCCGCTGCGAAATCGGCTACCTGCCGTTTTTTGCATACAACTATGTCGGTGTGCTCGACCGTTCGGTCGACAGTTGATGGCATTTTGTTTCATCATATCACTTGCCTCAATTTTGTGGCGAAAGTGACTTTTTCAGAAAAAAGTATTATCTTTGTGGCGAAATTGGAACATAGATAATCCAACTATTTATTATGTCAAAGCTGAAACTTACCGATGAATGGTGGACGGCACCTGCTCAGAGCGACGACGGGCGGCTCGTGATGGTGACGGGCCGTCGCGACATGGAGCCGGCCATCGCCACGGGGTTCTATAACACCCGCATGGAGGTCACGTGGCGCTATGGTGGCCCTGATGCGGGCATGCCGCCCGATGCCACTGCGCGCCTCATGGAGCAGGTGACCACGGCGTTGGCCGACGAGTTCCGCCGCGACCCCGTGGCCATCCTCACAGGCATCTACACCGGTGCGGGCGAGCGCAACTGGGTGTTCTATGTGCGCAGCCTGCACATCTTCCAGCGCAAAATCAACGAGATTCTCGCCCCATTCGAGCAGTTGCCGCTCGAGTTCTATGCCGAGGAGGATCCCGAGTGGGAAGAGTACCGCGAGATGCGCGAGACCGAGATTCCCGACGACGGCACGTGAGTGAAGGTAAGGCTTTTTTCGTTGCAGGCCGGTATGCCTATAGAGCCGCTGTATGTAGCAGCTTGTATCGCGCTAGCGGTTTGCGTGGGTGGCGGTATTGATTCCGCCATCAGCCGCATCATGATGTGGCTCTACATGACTCGGACATCAACGATAAGCCCCTCCTAAGGAGGGGTTTGGGGAGGCCACAAACACAAGTAGATAAGGGTTAAGTAATAAGGGATAAGTGGCGCAATGCAACGTAGCGAGCTTTGGCCATTTGGTCCTTGAATCTCCTCTCTCGTGTCTTGCATCTCGCATCTCGCATCTTGCATCTCAAAGCTACATTCCCCACACGGTGATGTCGCGTTCGTCGTAGTGCTCGGTGCGGTGCCAGATGCGCTTGGTCCACGAGAGCTTGCCCGTGCGGTCGAAGATGATGAGATGTCCCTCGTCCACGTTGCCCACATAGTCCATGTATTTCGCGGTCTGCTTCAGACCGTCGGCCATCGTTTTCTTCAGGCCGCCTCGCAGGATTTTGAGCTCCATCACCACGCGCTGCACGGGTCCGCCGTAGCCATCGGTGAGCGGCTTGCGGATGAGCAGGTCGGTGCGGCATCGGCCCAGGCCGTACTCGCGGTCGATGTACCCGCCGCCGTTCACCACACGCTGCAGGAACGCCTGCAGCAGCAGCTGCGGACCAGCCTCGGCGTAGTCAATCTGGCTGATCCACGAGTCGGCGTTCTGCCGGAAGAACTGCTGGAACTCGGTGAGCAACTTCTCCATGTTGATGCTGCCGTCTTCGTTCAGATACCACTGCGGGTCCTGCAGGAGCGTGCGTTGTTTGTCCCAAGTGAGCTC
>JAFYCU010000090.1 GCA_017545095.1 Muribaculaceae bacterium
AACTGAAAACTGAGAACTGAAGACTGAGAACTGAAAACTGAAAACTGAGAACTGAAAACTCATAAGCACTATATAGTGAAACATATAAATAAACCAAGCCTCAGACCCTGTGCGCGATGCATCGGGTCTGACGTTGTTTTTGGTGCCGCGCCCGAGCCTTGTTGTGATGGAAACCGCCGCGTTGCATCGGACTTGTGATGGTGTTGTCTTCCTTGAAATTCCTTGAAATTTCGCGGCATCTTGTAAAAACTCAAAACAAGTTTTGGTGTTTCGCTCGGTTTGTAGTAATTTTGCAGGTTGTGTTGAACGAAACGACAAAAACGATAATAAGATGAAGAAGATTTTGACCCTCCTGCTGGTGTGCTTGTTGCCGATGGCAGCATGCGCTCGCAACACCGACCAGAAGAAAACAACCCCGAAGAAAAAAGCCACTACTACGGCCACAACCAAGAAGAAAGCCGCAGCTCCAGCCAACAAGAACGGCTCGTTTATTGTGATTTCGAAAAAGGACCTGAACCTGCGCGTGTATAGCAAGGACAGCGTGCTGCTGGCCGAGTTCCCCGTGTGCCTGAGCAAGAACAAGGGTGACAAGCAGCGCAAGGGCGACATGCGCACACCCGAGTCGCCGGCCGGCAAACCGTTCAAAATCACTGCCATCCAGGATGCCAGCACGTGGACGCACGACTTCAAGGACGGCCGCGGCAGCATCAAAGCCTACGGCCACTGGTTCCTGCGCCTGCTCACGCCGGGACACACCGGCATAGGCATCCACGGCAGTACCAACAACGAGAACTCCGTTCCCGGCCGCGCCAGCGAGGGGTGCATTCGCCTGCACGACAGGGACATCATCACCCTCAAGGAAAACTATGCCTATGTGGGCATGCCCGTAATCATCAAAGCCGAGGAGCAGGGGTTGTTCCCGTGGGAGTAGGCCTCCCCAAGCTCACGGTCTCCCCAAACCTTGAGGAACCTCCTAGTAGAGCCGCACCTTGGTGCGGCTGATGACCGAAGCAAGAGACAATAAACAAGACAAGAACCGAGAACCGAGCCTTGTCGGAGTACGGCGAGACGAAGTCTCGCTCCCCTCACTACTAACAGAACCAAGAACCGAGCCCAAAGCTTAGCAAAGTCCCCTTAGGGGGATTTAGGGAGCCACGAGCTCATCACTCATCACCCAATGGATTTAGACAAAAAATTATTCGGAACGTTAACACTGCGCGGCGTGTTGCACGTTGTGCTTGCCGTGGTGGCTTTTGCCGCCATCTCGTGGGCGTTCTTCCCCAATGTGCTTAACGGCGACGTGCTGCACCAGCACGATGTGCTCCAGGGCCTGGCCAACGGTCAGGAGGGCGTGCAATATGAGCAGCAAACGGGTGAGATCACCCGCTGGACCGATGCCTTGTTCGGTGGCATGCCCACCTTCCAGATCCGTCCCACCTACAGCAACTCGCCCTATCTGTCGTGGGTGGGCAAACTGTGGTCGCTGGGCATGCCCAGCCCGGTGAGCTGGCTGTTCATCCTGATGCTGGGCTTCTTCATCCTGCTCATGGCCTTCGATGTGAAATGGTATCTGGCCGTGTTGGGTGCCATCGGGTGGGCGTTCAGCACCTATTTCATCATCCTGATAGGCGCCGGACACATCTGGAAACTGCTCACGCTGGCCTATGTGCCGCCCACCATTGCGGGCATCGTGCTCTGCTACCGCGGGCGTTATCTGGCCGGAGCCGCCGTGGCAGCGTTGTTTGCCGCTTTGCAGCTGATGAGCAATCATGTGCAGATGACCTATTACTTCGCCTTTGTGATTGTGGCGCTGGTGATTGGCTATCTGGTGCAGGCCATTGCCGAGCGGCGCATTGGCCGTTGGGTGGCCGCCACTGCCTCGCTGCTCGTGGCCGCCGTGCTCGCCCTCGCCGCCAACGCACCGAACCTGTATATGAGCTACAAATATTCCAAGGAGACCATCCGTGGTGGCCACAGCGAGCTCACCACCGCTGTGGACGGCACGCCCAACGCCGCCACGGCCACCGATGGCGGACTCGACAAGGAATACATCACCCAGTGGAGCTATGGCACGGGCGAGACGTTCACGCTCATGATTCCCAACGTGAAGGGCGGGGCAACCATCCGTCCCGAGCATGGCGACAACCACTTCCTGTCGCTGGCCGAGACGCGCAAAGCGCAGAGCGGCGACATCGACGCGCAAGACGTGCAGGTGCTCTCGCAGTTCCCGCAGTATTTTGGCGACCAGCCCATGACCAACGGCCCCGTGTATGTGGGCATCATCATCTTTGCCCTGTTCCTGCTGGGCTGCGCCGTGGTGCGTGGACCGGTGAAGTGGAGCTTGGTGGTGGTGACCATCATTGCCATCTTCCTCGCTTGGGGGCACAACATGATGTGGCTCACCGACTGGATGATCGACCATTTCCCGATGTATAACAAGTTCCGCACGCCGTCGAGCATCCTGGTCATTGCCGAGTTTACCATGCCGCTGCTGGCCGTGCTGGCGTTGCACGAGGTGCTCAAGGATCCCAAAGCGTTCTGGGCCGAGAACCGCAGTGCTGTCCTGATGGCCGGCGGGTTCTGTGCTGTGGTGTGCCTCCTCACGGCCTTGTTCCCCAGCATGTTCGGAGCCTATTCGGCTCAGGAAATGGAGCAATTGCAGGGTCAGCTGCAGCAATATCCCACGGTGGATGCCGCCATTCGCACCACACGTGGTGCCCTGGTGAGCGGCGATGCCTGGCGCAGCCTGCTGTTCCTGCTGGCCGGGGCTGCCGTGCTGCTGCTGTGCATCCGGGGCAAGCTCTCGCCGGCCCTCACCGCCGCTGCCATGGTGCTGCTCGTGCTCGCCGACCTGTTCACCGTGAACAAACGCTATGTGAACGCCGACACCTTTGTGTCGCCTGTCGAGGCCGAGGCCTTCACGCCGCGACCCGTCGACACGCAGATTATGCAGGACACCACCCACTACCGCGTGCTCGACATCCCGCACTTTGGCGATGCCATGCCCAGCTACTTCCACAAGACCGTGGGCGGCTACCACGCCGCCAAACTCTCGCGCTACAACGACCTGATTGAGCGGCAAATCACCCGCAACAACCTGCAGGTGCTCAACATGCTCAACACCAAGTATATCATTACAAGCGACGCGCAGGTGCAGCAGAACCCCGACGCACTGGGCAACGCCTGGTGGGTCGATAGCATCGCCTACGTGACTGGGGCCGACCAGGAGATGGCCGCGCTCGACAGCCTCGATGCCGCCCATGTGGCGGTGGCCGATGCCCAGTTCCAGCAGGTGCTGGGGCAGGCCCGCGTCAAGCAGCCCGGCGATACCATCGTGCTCACGAGCTACGCGCCCAACAAGCTGGCGTTCAAGGCTCACAGCGCACAGGGCGGTGTGGCCGTGTTCAGCGAGATTTATTTCCCCTGGGGCTGGCAGGCCACCATCGATGGCAAGCCCGCCGAGCTGGGTCGCGTGAACTATGTGCTGCGTGCCATGCAGCTCCCCGCTGGCGACCATGTGGTGGAGATGACCTTCGACCCGGTGGAGGTGCATCGCACCGAGCGTGCCGCCACCACCGCCATCATCGTCATCTTCCTGGCTCTGGTGGCCTCGGCGGCCATTCCGTTGCTCCGTCGCCGGCAATAACGCCGGCACGCCCCGCGATGGGCGGGATTTGCCCCACGTTGTGCTATGACCAAGCTGCTCAAGCGCATGACCACCGCCTGGAGCCGGCACCACCGCAGTGCCGGCTTCGGCATTCACTCCCCGCACGCCTTTCGGTTTGTCACCGAGGTGCTGGGTGAGCGGCGGCACTATTATGCCTACGATGACATTGCCGCGCTGCGCCACTGGGTGATTGCCGCCCTGGGCAGCAGCTGGCCGCACCGTGAGGTGATTAGCAACCGCAATGCGCGGTTGCTGCTGCGCGTGGTGAACCGTTTCAACCCTTCGTGTTTCATGCAGGTGGGCACCACCACGGGGCTTACCAGTGCGGTGCTGCTTGCCGTGTCGAGTGCCAGCCGGCTGTGGCTCCACGAACCGCGTCTGGCCCAGCTGCCGGTGGCTGCGCAGGTGCTGCAGCCCTTGGGCGAGCGCGTGACCACCCATGCGGAACTGCGTTCGCTCATCGACCGCTACCGTGCCGCCCTCGATGGCGCGATGCCCTTTGTGCTGGTCAACCACATCCACAGCGATGCCGATGCCGCCCTCCTGTGCCAAGAGTTCCCGCCCATGCTCACCGGCCGCATGGTGCTGGTGGTGCGACACCTGGCCGTCGACCCTCGTGTGCGGACGCTGTGGCGCACCTGTTGCCAACAACTCGCCGCCGGACAGACGTTCACCAACGACCGCATCGGCATCCTCGTCGCCGACCCTAAGCTGCAACGCGAGCACTTCGACCTCTGGTTCTGAGCATCAACGCTGCAGATTGTGTGTCACATGTCTTGATGTACGGTGACGGTGCTGCGGGTGTTGTCGTTGGGGTCGCGTTGCACGAGGATTTGGGTGGGGATGCGTTCCTTGAGTGCCTCGACGTGGCTGATGATGCCCACACGACGGCCGCCCAGGTCGTGCAGCCGCGCCAGGGTGTCCATCACGCTGTTCAAGCAGTCGCCGCTCAGCGAGCCGAACCCTTCGTCGATAAACAGCGTATCGACCGCGAACGCCGTGCCGCCGGTCTGCGCCAGAGCCAGAGCCAGCGAGAGCGACACCATGAACGTCTCGCCGCCCGAGAGGGTGGTGACGGCCGCCGGCTGGGCTCCGGTGTCGCTCACCAGAATGGTGAGGCTGCCCGGTTGGCAGGTGAGCTGGAAGCGCGGGGTGAAGTAGCGCAGGTAGTGGTTGGCGCGGTGCACCAAGTCGCCGAGAATCATGCTTTGTGCGATTTCGCGGAATGTCTCGCCGGTGGCGTCGCCCAGCAGGTTGCTTAGGGCATCCCATTTCTTCTTCACGGTCTCCAACTCGTCGACTCGCTGCTGGATGCGTTCCAGACGTGTGCGGTTGTTGTTGTCGTTGTCTAAGGTGCCGTTGATGCGTCCCACCTCCTCGTTGTTGAGTCGTTGCTGCTCGTTGAGCTGGTCGAGCTCTTTAGTGAGTCGTTGCTCGTCATCGGGGGTGAGGTGCTCCACGTTGCGCTCGTTGAGCTGGTTGCGCTGCTGCTCCAGGGTTTGCAGCTGTCCCTTGAGTCCGGACTCCCGGTTTTGCTGGTCGCGGTGTCGCCTTTCGATGGCCTCGATGTCGGCGGTCGAGAGCTGCGACAGTTCGTGGATGCGCTGGCGGGTGAGGCCGCTCTGGTTCACGAAGGTGTCGATTTGTGTGCGCAGCTCCGCCAGCGAATCGGCTATTCGCTTGGTGTTGCCCAGCCATTCGGTGGCGGCGGTCACCAGGTCGTTCCACTGCGAGCGTGCTTGGTCGGGGGTGAGTGTGGTGGCAGTCGCGGTGGCTGGGGGAGTCCATTGCGGGCATTTGTCCTGCATCTTGCCGTTGGCCTCGTGTATGGCCTCGAGCATGGCGGAGTGCTGCTCTATCTGCTTCTCGAGTGCTTGCTGCTGGGTTTGCTGCCGGGCAAATGCCGTGGCATGCTCGGTGAGCCAGGTGGTGAATTCCTTGCGCTGGTGGAGCCACTGTGTGCGCCAGTCGGCATCGGTGATCAGGGCTTCGATACCCTCGATGGCTGCCTGCCGGTTGCGTTGCTCGGTTTGGAGTAACTGGGTCTGCGTGGCGATGGCGGCTTGCAGCTCGTTCAGCGTTTTATTGGCCAGCTCGTCTTGCTTGCGGGCTTTGTCGAGGGCCTTTGCCAGTCGTCCGTGTTGCTGTTGCAGTGTTCTCAGCTCTTGCTCCTGCGCCTCGCCCTGCTGGATGCGTTCGATGAGCGGTGCACGCTGCGTGCCGAGCGCGTTGTTGAGCGCGTCCAGTTGCTCGCTGGCCTGCTCTGGGGTGAAGGCTATGTCTGAGTCGGCGAAAGCTCTCTCGACCACCTCGTGCTGTTGTGCCTCCTCGTTGGCAAGGCGGTCGAGGTCGTGCTGCTGCTGGGCGGATTCCTGCTCCAGTCGCCGGATTTCGCGGGTGGCGGTCTGGTGCTCGGCCGTGGCTTTCACCAATGTTTCGTGGCAGGCGTCCATCTGTTTGCGCTCGGTGTCGAGCAGTGCCTGTGTGCCTTCTTCGCCGAGGATGCAGTCGATGGTGCGTCCACACACCGGGCAGGTGTCGCCCTGGCGCAGCACCTTGCGCATCTCCACGGCCCAGTTCTCGACACGCGCTTTGGCCACGTCGTGGTTGTGCTTGGCCTGGTTATAGGCCGCTTGTGCCTCGGCCATGGCCTGCTGTGCGGCGGGCAGTGCCTCGCGTTGCTGCTTGAGGGTGTCGTTGGTGCGTTGGTGCTTCAGTTTGTCGGCATCCAGTCGCTGGCGTCGCTCGTTGAGTAGTTGCAACTCGTTCCGTGCTTGCCCGCAGGCAGCGATGCGCTGGTCGATGTCCTGCACCTGCTGTCGCAGTTGGGACAGGTGCAGTGCCTCGATGTCGGTGGTCTTTCGGTTGATGGCCTCGGCCTGCTGTTGCTCGTCGGCAATGGCTTGTTGCAGGGCCTGCTGTGCCTGCTGCGCTTTGATGGTGGTGGTAGGCAATCGCTCGTTGTCGGTGTCGAGTTTCTGCTGGGTGTCGGCCAGATGCTGCTCTTGCTGGTTGAGTGCGTCGATGTCGAGCAGCAGGGCCTCGCGGTTGTTGTACATGGTGACATGGCACTGCTCGGCATTGATGTTCTGCCGGGTGGTGTCGAGCTCGCGGCGTGTGTCCTCCACCTGCTGTTCGAAGCGGTGCATGGCTGCGGTGAGCGAGCCGTAGCGCGACAATAGTTCGGCCTGCTGTTGTTCGAGGGCTTCGCGTTGCTGCTGGGCTGCGGCCTCGTTCTTGAGCTGTGAACGCACCAGTGCGGTGTTGTGCCACTGCTGCATGGTTTCGTTCTCGGCCACAAAGGTCTCGCTCTTGGCTTCGGCTTGGCAGGTGGCCAGCTGTTCGGTTGCCTGTTGCAGCTGTGTGGCATTGTTGGCCATGTCGTGCAGCAGCGTCAGCTTGTTCTGTGCCTGCTGTGCTTGCTCCCGCAACTGGTTGGCCTGTGCGTTGAGGCTGTCGCGGCGCTGCCGATGTTCGGCCAGCTGCGTCTCGTCGAGCAGGGTGATGCCTTCGAGTTTGGCTTTTTCGTTGTTGTAGGCTTGCTCGTGTTGCTTGGCGATGCGGTAGATTTGTTGTCCGATGGCGGCATATTGCTCGGTGCCGGTGATTTTCTCCAGCGTGGTGGCTTTGTCCTTTTTGTTGCTTTGAAGAAACTCTGAAAACTGCCCCTGTGGCAGCACCACCATGCGCATGAACTGTGTCATCTCGAGGTTCACGGCTTGCTTGATTACCTCTTTGTTGTCCTCGTCGCGATTGGTGGAGGAGCCGGTGCTGTGGTTGAGGATCGACCAGCTGACCGGGGAGAGGTTGCCATTTCTTGTCCGTCGCACCTGCCAGGTGGCGGTGTAGTTCACGCCGTCGTTGCCCTCAAAGTCCAGCTCCACCAGAGCCTCGCTGGTGTTGCGCCGCAGCAGTTGTCCGGGGTTGCTGATAGTGATGGTTTTGTCGGAGTTCTCGTTGGGGAGATACCTTTCTTGTGGGGCTTTAGCCATGCGTGGCGTGGTTTTGTACAGGGCCAGACACAGTGCGTCGAGGATGGTACTCTTGCCCGTGCCGGTGTCGCCGGCAATCAGCAGCAGGCTCTCCTGCGCCAGTGGGGCCTTGTCGAAATGGATGGTGGCCTCGCCAATCGAGGCCAGATTCACGATGTGGAGGCGCTGGAGTTTCATGCGTCACCTCCTTCCTGCTGCACGCTGCTGATGGCTTGTTGCAGCATTTGTTCTTGTTCGTCGGTCATGGGATGATGTGTTTTACGGTTGATATAGATGCGTGCCACGTCGAGTGGGCTGAGCTGTTGCAGTTGCTCCACGGTGAGCTGTGGTTGCTCGTTGGTGGCTGTTGCTGTGCTGGTCACCTTGAGCGTGCAGAACCGGCATTGCTTGTCGGCCACCGCGCTGGCGGCGCGTTCGCGGGCATCGGTGGGCACGTAGCCGTCCACAGCCACGTTCAGGCGGATGTAGGCCGGCTCGGTGCTGGGGAAACGCTCCAGTTCCTCGATGGCCTGCTCCAGGGTCACGGGCTCGCTGGGCGGAATGGTGTGCAGCGGGTGCAGGTTGGTGATGTGGTGTGTGGCGATGTGCGGGGTGTTGTGGCCGTCGAGGGTGACGATGCTCACGCTGTGCTCACACTGTTCGTCGAAGCTCACAGGCAGCGGGGTGCCGCAGTAGCGCACGCGCCCCTCCCCATCGGTGTCGAGTGTCTGCGGGCGGTGGATGTGTCCCAGGGCGGCATAGTCATAACCTGTTCCCAACGCGGCGATGGGCACGGTGTCGATGGTGCCGATGTTGTCGTGGCCGGTGAAGTCGCCGCCGTCCACCGCCAGGTGTGCCATGAGCACCACGGGCAGCTGGGCGGTGTTGCGCTCGGCCACACGGTCGAGGGCGGCTTGCAGGAAGTGCGTCATGCGCTGCTCGCGGGGCACCTCGGGCGGGGCGGGGAAGTTGGTGGGATAGACGTGCGGCACGGCCACCACCCAGCCGCAGCCGGGCAGTTCCACGATGTGACGGTCCAGGTCGGGCAGGCCGTCGCTGTTGCGCATGGCGTGGCCGATAACGGTGATCCCGGCAAGCTGCCACAGCTGGGCTGTGGCTTCAAGACGTGCGGCACTGTCGTGGTTGCCGGCGGTGACGATGATGCGGCAGTTGGGGCAGGCGGCATGCATGGCCAGCAGCCCGTTGACGAGCATCTGCTGCGAGGCGGCGCTGGGGGCGGCATTGTGAAATACGTCGCCGCTCACCAGCAGCGCATCGGGCTGCTCGCTGGTGCATAGTTCGGCGATTTGACGCAGCATATCGCGTTGCTCCTCGCTGCGGTCGTAGGCATAGAGCACATGGCCCAAATGCCAGTCGCTGGTGTGGATGATTTTCATCTTAAAATGGGTGTTTTTGAATGATAAGATGTTGATTAGTGGGATGGGGGAGAGGGGTGTTTCTCAGGTGCGTTAAGGTGGGGAGATGTCGGTTTTTTGATTTTTGGAACGCAAAATTACTGCTTTTTTTTCAAACTGCCAAACGAGATGAAGAAATGTTTGTGAGAATGTTGGATAGTAAATATAATCAAAAAGATGTAAATAAACTAAAATATCATAAGGTAAGGCATACAATTAACGGAAAAAAGCATTAATTTTGCCATTGAAAACGAAGTAGACTCATCACAGACGTTCATGCTCACACAGATTTACAACGGCAAGATTCTCACTCCCGAGGGTTGGATATCGGGAGGCTCGGTGGTGTTTGAAGACAGTCGCATCAGCGAGGTGACCCGCAGCAGCCACATCATTCCGCAGGCCGACAAGACAGTGGATGCCCGTGGCATGTATGTGCTGCCGGGCGGCATTGAATTGCACTGCCACGGTGGCGGTGGAAGCGACTTCATGGAGGGTACTCCCGAGGCGTTCCGCACGGTGGCCGCCACGCACCTGCGCCATGGCACCACAGCCATCTTCGCCACGCTGTCGTCGGCCTCGCTGTCGATGATGGAAACGGCCTGCGCCACCTGTCAGGAGTTGATGCGCGAGCCGGGCACCACCATCATGGGGCTGCACCTCGAGGGACCGTACTTCAACCCGCGTAAGGCCGGAGCACAGATGCCCGATGCCATCCGCACGCCCGACCCCGCCGAATACACCCATCTGGTGGAGGACTACGACTGTGTGCGCCGTTGGGACGTGGCTCCCGAGCTGCCGGGAGCTGTGGAGATGGGACGCTACATCACCAGCAAGGGCGTGATTGCCGCCATAGGGCACACCGCCGCCGAGTTTCCCGAGGTGCGCGCAGCCTATGCCGCCGGCTACTCCTTGGCCACACATTTCTATAATGGCATGCCAGGGTTCCACAATGTGCGTGAATACAAGCACGCCGGCACCGTCGAGAGCGTTTATCTCATGGACCGCATGTCGGTGGAGATGATTTGCGACGGCATTCACGTGCCACCCACTATTCTGCAGCTTATCCACCGCATGAAGGGTGTGGAACTCACGGCTTTGGTGACCGACGCGCTGGCCGTGACCGACAGCGACAGCGAGAAGGCGTTCGACCCGCGTGTGATTATCGAGGATGGTGTGTGCAAACTCTCAGACCGCTCGGCGCTGGCAGGCAGCATTGCCACCATGGACCGCCTGATACGCACGGCGGTCACCGAGGCCGACATCCCGCTGCGCGATGCTGTGCGCATGGCCAGCGAGACACCGGCACGCATCATGGGCATCTACGACCGCAAGGGCTCCATCCAGCGCGGCAAGGATGCCGACCTGCTCATCATGAACGATGACATGCGCCTCAAGTCGGTCTACAGCCTGGGCAAGCGCGTGGAAGACTGAGTTAATGCATGATGCACAATTATCGCGATGCATGATGCACGATAAGTGAGGCATAACTGGGAGCCAAGCCGCCGTCGGTTGTGTATGCTGCGGCTTGCCGCAGCCATTCCTCCCATCGCGCCTATTGTCCACTTTTTTTCATTTTTTTGGCGAAAAAGTTGCACAGGTCAAAAATCCGTTGTAATTTTGCAGCCGCAAATGCGATATGGTGAAATTAGCTCAGCTGGTTAGAGCGTCGGATTGTGGTTCCGAAGGTCGTGGGTTCGAATCCCATATTTCACCCCACACTAAGCGCAACGGGATTCCCGCTGCGCTGTTTTTTAGTTATGGAAGCATTCTTCAACCATATCACGCAGCTGCTGGCTGCACATGGTGAAACCATCACCCTGCTCGATGCCGTGGGCACCACGCTGGGGCTCATCTATCTGTGGCTGGAATACAAGGCCAACATTTGGATGTGGGTTGTGGGCATTGTGATGCCCGTGATCGACATCTTTCTGTATTTCAAGACGGGTCTGTATGCCGACTGCGGCATGGCCATCTACTACTCGGTGGCAGCCATTGTGGCGGCGTGCTACGGTCTGGTGGCATGGCGTCGCGGCGATGCCACGCAACCCGGCAAGAGTGAGCGACCTATCACCCATATGCCCGTTCGCGAGGCTGGGTGGGCTTTGCTGGCGTTCTTGGCTATCTGGGCGGTGATGTATCAGCTGCTCGTGCATCTCACCGACAGCACAGTGCCCGTGACCGATAGTTTTGCCAACGCACTGAGCATCGTAGCCCTGTGGGCACTGGCACGCAAATATGTGGAGCAGTGGCTGTTGTGGCTCGTGGCCGATGCCGTGCTCACCGCACTCTATGCCTACAAGGGACTCGTGTTCCGCCCCTGCCTCTATGGTTTCTACACCGTGATGGCCGTCGTCGGCTGGCGCAAATGGCTCCGGCAATGCACAGTAATGGATAATTGACAATTGATAATGGATAAATGGTGCGATGCGTCGGGGTGTGAATTCGGGCTGCGTTTCGGAAAACCGCAAATAAATTTGGGGACAACTGCTAGATAGTTACCAATAAACGAGAAGACGGATAAACAAGCTTTAGAAGAGACGCGCCTGCCACGTCCATGAGTTTCAAGCCTTAATCAATGCACAATTCCGCAATGCTGCTCTTGAATCTTGCATCTCGCATTTGACTCAGTTCGCAGTTCATAGCTTGTTAATGAATAACGAACAGTTGCCCATGTCGCAAAGAATAGCTAACTTTGCAAGCGGAAAAGAAAATCCCAACAATGGATTAAGACACATGACAGGCTTATCGTCTATTGAGATTTGCGCCGGAGCTGGCGGTCAAGCACTTGGACTTGAGATGGCAGGGTTTAATCATGTCGCGCTTGTTGAGTATGAGCGTGATTATTGTAATTGTCTCTCATTTAATCGCCCTGGATGGAATGTGCTATGCCAAGACGTGCGTCAATTTGATGGCAGGATATATCAGGGGCAAATAGACTTGCTTGCTGGGGGCGTGCCATGCCCACCCTTCAGTGTGGCAGGTAGGCAGCTGGGAGCTAAAGATGAGCGGGACTTATTTCCTGAAATGCTCCGTCTTGTGGATGAAATCAAGCCTAGGGCGGTGATGATTGAAAATGTGCGTGGGTTGTTAGATCCAGTGTTTTTGAACTATCGCAATCAAATACTAACAGAGCTTAAATCATTGGGGTACAACACGCATATCAAATTACTCTATGCATCAGATTATGGTGTTCCTCAACTTCGCCCGCGAGTGGTTATTGTGGGAATATCCGATAGATTGAAAGATACGTTTGAATACCCGACTCCATTAACAGGATTAGAAACCACTGTGGCATCATCGATTTCAGATTTGATGGCAGAAAATGGATGGAAGGGTTTAGAAGAATGGAAGTTATTGGCGAATCACATAGCCCCTACGCTAGTTGGTGGAAGCAAAAAGCATGGCGGTCCTGATTTGGGTCCAACGCGAGCACGAAAAGCCTGGGCAGAACTGGGAGTAGATGGCAAGGGGGTGGCGGATGAGGCGCCGCAGCAAGATTTTGAAGGAATGCCCCGACTTACCACAAGAATGCTTGCTCGCATTCAGGGCTTTCCAGATGGTTGGGATTTTGGACGGCGCAAAACATTGGCTTGTCGCATGATTGGCAATGCTTTTCCGCCCCCTGTGGCAGAAAAAGTGGGTTTACAAATAATCAAAGTCTTAAACAATGGATTCTCTAATCAGTAAAGCTCGTTCAGATTATCATGTCGCTCTTTTGGCTGGCAATGTCTTGACCATTGATAATAGTGGCGTACCAAGCAATGCTGACCGAGCCTCAAGATTGTCAATTGTTATTGCACAGTCAATTGCGCAGAAACTCATGGCTGGAATCCACGATAAAATCGGAGGGCAATCATCAGGGGCAAAGTTTGAACTGATTAATATGCAGTTTTTAAACGACACGTTTCCAAACCTTCAGAACCTGAGACCGGGAAAATGGCATATTGCTAAACTCGGAAATAGGAACGCACTAAAAACCAGTAGCTTTGCGCAATATGAGCATTTAGAGTATTTGAGTCAATTGACGATGAACGATGCCAGTTTGGCTGCAAGTATTGGCAATGATTACATGGTGGCACCCGATATTGTCGTTTATCGCGAAACCGAGCTGGATGAAGTAATTAATGAAAAAGAAGTAATCGTTGATAGTTCAATTGCGCTTGGTTCAGACATTAGGAAAAGCAATGGAGGGAAAGCCATTCTACATGCTTCCATTTCTGCCAAATGGACTATGCGCAGCGACCGCGCCCAAAACAGTCGTACCGAGGCTTTGAACCTGATTCGTAACAGAAAAGGTCATTTACCTCACATCGTAGTTGTTACTGGCGAACCTATGCCGTCAAGAATTGCCTCATTAGCTTTAGGTACAGGTGACATTGATTGCGTATATCATTTTGCGCTTTATGAGCTTATCAAAGCTGTTGAAGAGATTGGAGCTGAAGACGCACGTGATATGCTTGATATTCTCATAAATGGCAAACGATTGAAGGACATTAGTGACTTGCCTTTAGATTTGGCAGTATGATGTTTCGTTTTCAATAATATAAATAGATTATTATAGAACTATGAACCAAATCAAGATTGACAACACGTCGGCGTTCACCGGTGCGGTAACGGCCGAGGGTGTTTTCATTTCGGTTCTTTATTTCGCGGCAAAACGGACTTGCAAATCAGGTTCGCAAAATGGATGGCCAAAGCGGCATCATAATAGTTGTGTGGGAGATTGAATTATGAGTGAAAAGAGACCTCAGATTATGCCGTCGCAGCCGACGCAATCTCTGATTCAGGACTTGCGTCAGATTATAGAGCAGACTCGCGGCAGTGTTGCCGTGGCGGCTAACTATGCGTTGAGCATGATGTACTGGCATATCGGCAACCGCATCAACAAGGACGTTCTTGATAACCAAAGGGCTGAATACGGAAAAAACATTGTCGCATCAGTGGCGCGACAATTAAGAGCGGAATATGGCTCCAAAGGGTTCGATGAGAAGAACATCAGGAGAATGATGAGTTTTGCCCATCAATTTCCCGATGAGCAAATTGTCGCATCGCTGATGCGACAATTAAGCTGGACACACTTGTTGCATGACCGAATTGCCTCCACGTGAAGTCCTAATCCGTCAAATACAGAAGTCGTTAGAAACAGCCAAATCACGATATAATAATCTTATCAGTCCCAAAGAAGACAGTAACGACAAGCAAATGAAAGATGGGACGTGACGAGATGTAGAGAAAAGAAAAACCAAGGTTTTACAATTGTTTAGATGTCAAAGCAATTTAATAGATAACAACTATGAACCAGATCAAGATTGACAACACGTCGGCGTTCACCGGTGCGGTGACGGCCGAGGGTGTGGAGGCGTTGCGGCCGCTGGCTGTGGCTGCGGCGCAGACGTTGGAGGCCGGCACGGGAGCCGGCAGTGATTTCACGGGTTGGCTGCATCTGCCCAGCAGCATCACCGAGGAGCAACTTGCCGCCATCGAGCGCAGCGCACAGCTGCTGCGCGAGGAGTGCGACTATGTGGTGGCCATCGGCATCGGCGGCAGCTACCTGGGTGCCAAGGCCGTTGTGGAGGCACTGAGCGACAATTTCGCCGCCCTGAAGCCCGTCCGGGGCGCACGCCTGCTCTTCGCCGGCAACAACATCGGCGAGGACTATCTGCACGACCTCATGCAGTTGGTGAGCGGCCGCCGCTTCGGCATCATCGTCATCAGCAAGAGCGGCACCACCACCGAGCCGGCCATCGCCTTCCGCCTGCTCAAGGGCCTGCTCGAGCGTGAACAAGGCCGCGAGTGGGCGGCACGCCACACCATCGCTATCACCGATGCCGCACGCGGAGCACTGCGCACGCTGGCCACCACCGAGGGCTACGACACATACGTGATTCCCGACAATGTGGGCGGTCGCTTCTCGGTGCTCACCCCCGTGGGCCTGCTGCCCATCGCTGTGGCAGGCTTCGACATCCGCGCCCTGGTGGCCGGTGCTGTGGCCATGGAACGCGAGGGTGACGCACTCACCGCCACCTATGCCGCCACGCGCAACGCACTCTATGCCAGCGGCAAGAAAATCGAGTTGCTGGTGAACTACGATCCGCGCCTGCACTTCCTGGCCGAGTGGTGGAAACAACTCTACGGCGAGAGCGAGGGCAAGCAGCACAAAGGCATCTTCCCCGCCGCTGTCGACTTCACCACCGACCTGCACAGCATGGGCCAGTGGATTCAGGATGGCGAGCGCACCATCTTCGAGACCGTGCTTAGCGTAGAGAACCAGCTGCACGAGGTCGTGATCCCCACCGACGAGGACGACCTCGACGGACTGAACTACATCGCCGGCCGCCGTGTGGGCGAGGTGAACCACATGGCCGAGCTGGGCACCAAAATCGCCCATGTCGATGGCGGCGTGCCCAACATCCGTATCACCGTGCCCACCCTCGATGAGCACTGCCTGGGGCAGCTCATCTATTTCTTCGAGAAGGCATGCGGCATGAGCGGCTACATGCTGGGCGTGAACCCGTTCGACCAGCCTGGCGTGGAGGCGTACAAGAAGAATATGTTCGCCCTGCTGGGCAAGCCCGGCCACGCACCGCTGAAGTAAGATGCGAGAAAAGGCCAAGAACCGAGCCTCATGGCCTCCCCAAACCCCTCCTGAAGGAGGGGCTTACCAGTAGAGCCGTCATACATGGCGGTTCCGATGGCCGAGTCAAGATGTAGGGCCTGCGCAAGCACTGGCCGGATGGCCGAGTCGTGTGGAGCCGAACCGCGATGATGGTGAATGGAGCTTTCACAAAGCCTTGCGATTGGCTGATATGAAACAAGCTCGCCGATGTGTTGAATCACACATCGGCGAGCTTGTAAATGCCTCAATCCACCAGCCGCACCTTGGTGAACACCGAGCCTTGCCGTAGGTAGGCTAACGCATCAAGGCGGTAGTAGGAATTGTGATATTTTTCGTCGTAATAAATTTGGACACCAGCTCCATTCGACACGATCTTGAACCGTGTGCCATTGGACAGATGGTTGGGCGTGAACGTCATGCCCTGTGCTATCATCTCGGCTTCTACGACCGGTAGTTCCAAAAACCAAGCGTTATTGTCATATTTTTGGCATGAGCGTGTGGTGCCCCATGCCGGCAGCGACCCACGCGAGGCCGGGCGGTGAACCACTGAGCAGCGCATGGCTGTGACCATTGAGCCATCGGTGTTCAGCTCATCGGCACGTACATAGCACACATCGGTTTCGCATTGCACGGCCACTTTGCCCGATTTGAAATGTTGCGTGTGGGCCGTCTCCACGATGGCATAGGTGGTTCCTGGGCTCACTTCCATCTTCTTGTTGAGCGACATGAGCACGGCCTGCGCGTCCATTGCTTGGAGCGGGACATTCTCGGCACATTTAGAAATCACCCAGTTGCCGCTTGCGCTCACGAGTCGCCCCACGCCATCGAGGCTCACATCGGTGTTCTCGATGTGTTCGCCAGCAGCCACTTGGCAGGTTTCAATCACTGCAACATCGGGCTCGTCATGCCCGCAAGATGTGAGCATGAGGGTAGTGGTTGCCAGCCATAATGCAGCAACCAGCCACCTCGGTGATTGTCGCAAATGCATGACTACAGGTGTTTATTGCCTGACGATGGCTCGTGTGCACACGCCGCCGTAGCGGATGTAGATATGGCTGTCGAGCACATAGGTCACCAGCAGACGCTGCTCATAGTCGTTGCTGTGGTCTTCCTTGATCCAGCGGTGGCTAATCTCTACGTTGATGTTGTTGCGCTCGGCGTTGGTGGTTTTGAGCAGATACAGGTCATCGAACATGTTGACCTCATAAGCACCGTAGGCCAGTTCCAATGTGCGGTTCCACGAGTCCTCGTCCATCTTGTTGAACTTGTACACGGTGTCCCATGCGGGCAGGTTGCCGCGCTCGGCGGTGCCGCTGCGTGTCTCGTAGTGGAAACCGGTCACCTTGTTGCCGTCTTTAATCAGTTCCGTCACCTTGATGTAGGTGATGGGAGCACCCACTTCGAGTCCGAAAGCTCCCGACTTGAAGTTGCGCACGCGGTCTACGTCGTTGATGGCATAGACATTGCCCTCAGCAATTTTCATGCGCCAGTTTTGTGACATAAGCACCTGTTGTGCCTCGATGCCGTTGAGCTCATGCACCTTGCACAGCGAGATGCAGTATTGCTTCGACGGGGTCACTAGGCGCCCCTCGCTGTCGAGGTAGATGTCGGTCCCGGCCAGCAGGGTTTTGCCGTGGTTCTCGTTCATCATCGTGCCTTGGGTCGTGGGCGGCTCATCGTCGCTGCCGCAAGCCGTGCACAGCACGCACAGCACGGCAAGCAGGAATAGTGTTTTAGCTTTCATTGTGGTAGATGTTGTTTTCAGAATGTGTAACGAAGCCCCAAGCAGGTCACGCTCTCGTTCCAGTGCTTGATGATGTGGAAACGCTGCTCGGTGTAGAACTTAAAGCTCTGGTTGATCATGTATTCGACTCCGATGCCTATGTTGGCGCCGTAGCGGTTGTCCGACGTGTCAGTCGCGTGCTCTTTAAAACTCACATACGAGAAGCCGGCCAGCGGATAGATGTTCGTCCGGCTGCTTGTGGGAATCAGATACTGCACGTTCAGGTTCACGTTGTAGTCGCTCAACTGCTTGTTCTCGAAGTAGTAGATAAACTCCGGCTCAATGCGCAGGTTGCGCACCACCTCGATTTGGTAGTTCACCCCCAGGCCAATCATCGAGTTCTTCGACGCATAGTTGAACTGCAACCCCGCCGACATATCGCCTTGCTCGGCAAAAGCCATCGCGCAGCACCCAACGGCCATCACAACGGCAAGCATCAATTTCTTCATCATCGTAGTCTTTATTAGGTTCGATAAAAAATTTCAACTGGCAAAGTTACAACAATTTTCGCACACACCGAGCACAAAGCGAATTTTTCTGACGGAATTTGGTTTTATGCGTGGTTCAATGTGAATGACGCAAATTTAGCGAATTGGCTCATTTTTTCTCATTTTTGTCGAAATCCCGAAAATGTTTTGAGCCGTTTTTGTCGAAATCCCGAAAATGTTTTGAGCCGTTTTTGTCGAAATCCCGAAAATGTTGCCGCCCTGTTGGCGCGAATCAGCGTTGAGTGGTCGCGCTCGTGGGGAAGGTGTATCGAAAGTGTGTACGATTGGAGAAAAACCAAAAGTGTAGATGGTTGCCCGAAGATTCTTGGCTGATAATCAATAGATTGCGGTTGCTGTGCTCCCCCTAACCCCCTCGAGGGGGAACCGCTCATCTTTGAGGGGGAGCTGACTTTTGATACACCTTCGGGTGGCGTGTGGATAGTGGCATCACACAACAATGGGTCTCGTAGAGGGCCAACAAACGCACAATTTGTTCACTATTAAGGCCATGCAACTTCCAATACTTGAATTTTAACTAATTGGTTATTAGCCTAATTAGCCAAATTCGCATTCTGATGACTGACTGCTCGATTAAACAACAAAGGACAATGAGCAATAATAGTCCTCAATTGTCCTTTGTTGTCCTCGTTGTTTTTATTCGATGTCATTTCAATGCTCATGTCGGCAGCGGCAAAGGCAGCTCGGTGCGTTTGAAGTGTTGAACCGTCACAGCAGGGGTGTCATGTAAATCGGCAAAAAGGTGATGCCGTTTTCCATCTTGTAGTCGGCAACGTGAATCACAGTGGGCGTGGTGGTGTGTTCGCCGAATTTCCTCATGCATTTTGTAAGCGAGGAGAGTGTGTAGTTCTTTCCGCTCTTGACTTCCAGCGGGCGGATATTGTGCCGGCTGGTTACCTTGCCTTTTTGGAGCAGGAAGTCGATTTCCATTCGTTCCTCGGCCACGGTCGATGACTTGCTGAAGAAATACAGGCTGTTGCCGCCGGCTGTCAGCATCTGTGCCACAACATTCTCAATCAACATGCCCTCGTTCACTTCCAGTTTCCCGAACAGCAGTTTCTGGTAAATCTCGGCCGAGACGATGCCTTTTTCATCAAAGGCATGGCTGATCAGTAGCCCTGTGTCGTTCATATAGCACTTTAGGGTGGTGCGGTCCTCGTTCATCTTCAGTCCAATGTTCGGTTCTGTCGAGTTGTAGCAAATGTTGACTACTCGCGCATCTTTCAGCCAGAAGAACACATCATCCCAGTCGCGATACTTGGCACCAGGTTTCAGAGCTGCCAGACGAAACTTTTTTTCGTGTTTCGATAGTTGCGCAGGAATATGGTCAAAGACCGACACCACCTTGTCGGCCAGTTCCCCGGCATAATGGAAAATGTCATTGCGGTAGATGGCCAGCACATCGCGTTTGGCGGCATCAACGGCATCGAAGTCGCTGGTTTCCACATATTTCTTAACGGCCTGGGGCATTCCGCCAACAATCATATAAAGCCTGAAGGCATCCATTGCCTGGCGGTGGAAAGCCTGCCCCATCGGTTTCCGCTCGGTGTACATCTTGCGTATCAAATCCATCAGCATGTCGTTTCCGGTTGCCCAAAGAAACTCCTCAAAATCCATGGGGTACATGCTGATGCTGCGCTCCTCGGAGGGGATGACGATGTCTTGTGTGTTTTTCTTGATGCTCACCAGCGAGCCAGTCTCGATATAGTCGTATCGGCCGTCGGCCACGAGAAACTTGATTGCAGCCCGCGCTCTGGGACACAGTTGAATTTCGTCGAGGATAATGAGCGACTTGCGCTCATGAAGTTTTACTTTGTAGTGCTGGCTGAGATACAGGAACAGCGTGTCGAGGTCTTCCAAATAACGGTCGAACCAGTCCCGCACCATTTGAGGGGCTTTGTTAAAATCGATGAGGATATACGACTCATATTCATTACGTCCAAACTCCTCAACGATATAACTCTTGCCAATGCGCCGTGCGCCTTCGATGAGCAATGCCACCTCGCCGTGTCTTTGCACCTTCCAATCAAGTAGTTGCTGGTAGATTTTACGCTTCAGGTTGATGCCGTTCACACCTTTTTGAGATTTTTCACCTGCCATATTCTACACCTTTTTGAGATTTTTGATGCCGCAAAATTACACCTTTTTGAGATTTTTCGCAAATGTCGGCGCAAAAAAATCGTGCTTGTTTCAATGCACAATGCATAATTCCGCGATGCGGCTCTTGGGTCTCGCATCTCGCATCTTCTTCACTCGGTAACGCGGCACGGTTCTACATGACGTTGACATCAGCCGCACCAGAGTGCGGCCGAGCGTGTATAGAAATGTGATGATTAACAACAAATCAAACGAATGCAATAAATGTCAAATTTTTAAACAGCCGACAATGAATTGTTTGTGAAATTATAATTTGTTTTAATTTGTTTAATTTGTTGACTGTCTTTATATTGATTTGGGGAGGCCGTGAGCTCGGTTCTCGGTTCTTGCGCTCGCCATGCCAAATCCAGGATGTCGCAGATTTTACGGAATTTTAACGAGCGGGATAAAAGTTGTGTGGTGTATTATGCCTAAATTTGCCGATTAAATATTTGCAGATATGAGAAAAACAGTCTTATTGTTGATTGCTCTTGTGCTGAGCGCGTTGTGCGCTTCGGCTCAGATGCCTGCTGTGGTGCTGAGCGATATCAATGGCGGCAAGGTGTGCACCGACACGCTGGCCCATCCCGGGCAGCCGGTGGTGGTGAGCTTTTTTGCCACCTGGTGCAAGCCTTGCCAGCGCGAACTCAGTGCCATTGCCGAGGTGTATGACGAGTGGCAGGAGCAGACGGGTGTGAAGGTCATCGCCATCTCGATCGACGAGGCGCAGAGCGTGCACAAGGTGAAGCCGCTCGTGGATGGCAACGGATGGCCCTATCAGGTGCTGCTCGACCCTAATGGCGAGCTCAAGCGTGCCCTGGGCATACAGCTCATCCCGTTTGTGCTGATACTCGACGAGACGGGAAAAATCGTTTACAAGCACAATGGCTACACCGATGGAGCCGAAGATGAGGTGCTCGACAAGCTGCTGGAGTTGGGCGGCAAGTGACTGCCGCCGGTGGCTGCTGGCATTGGCCGTGGTGGCGATGGCTGTCGCGGCCAGCGCACAGGTCGACCTGGGGAAGGGTGTCACCCTGAGCGGTAGCGTGCACAGCGAGGTGCTCGTGCCGCAGAACGACTCCGTGATAGGCTCGCAGCGTGGCGACGACCGCGTGCTCACCAACACCTATGCCGACCTCTCGCTGTCTAGCCAGTGGGTGGATGCGGGGATGCGCTTCGAGTTCCTGGAATATCCCCTGCCGGGCTTTGAGCCTGATTTCAAGGGCTGGGGCGTGCCCAACGTGTGGGTGAAAGGCAAGTTCCGCAAGGTGGAGCTCACGTTG
>JAFYCU010000091.1 GCA_017545095.1 Muribaculaceae bacterium
ACTTCGTGTTTTTTTTGCACTTTGCTCGGTTTGCAGTATCGTTGCGCTTCGCGCGAAGTTACGCCGCACCTCGGAAGTGCAAAATCAAATTCGTGCCTCATTTGTTTTGCACTTCGCTCGGTTTGCACTACCGTTGGCTGCGCCGAAGGTAGGCGGCAGCTCGGCAATGCAAAAGCAAAAAACTTCGTCTTTTGTTTTGCATTGCGCTCGCTTTGCACTACCGTTGCGCTTCGCGCGAAGTTACGCCGCACCTCGGAAGTGCAAAATCAAATTCGTGCCTCATTTGTTTTGCACTTCGCTCGGTTTGCAGTAACTTTGCAGTCAAAATCAAAAAATGTAGCAAAATGGAAGAAATCAGGAAAAAACAACTCAAGCCGCTGGCAGGCATGACGCTCTATGAACTGCGGCAGGTGACCGAGTCGTTGGGGCTGCCTAAGTTCACGGCCACGCAGCTGGCGCAGTGGATCTATGGCAAGCGGGTGACCACCTTCGAGGAAATGCTCAACATCAGCAAGGTGGGGCGTGAACGTCTGGCCGAGAACTACTGTGTGGGGCTGTACCCGCCAGCCAAGCATGTGGTGGGCGACGACGGCACGGTGAAGTATCTTTTCAACGTGGGCGAAGACCAGGCTGTGGAGTCGGTCTATATCCCCGAGGACGACCGTGCCACGCTGTGCATCTCGTCGCAAAAGGGCTGCCGCATGAACTGCTACTTCTGCATGACGGGCCGTCAGGGGTTCCATGGCAACCTTACCGCCAACCAAATCATCAACCAGGTGCTGAGCGTGCCTGGCAGCGACAACCTCACCAATGTGGTGTTTATGGGCATGGGTGAGCCGCTCGACAATCTGGAGCCGGTGCTGAAAACCATCGAAATCCTCACCGAGCCATGGGGCCTGGCATGGAGCCCGAAACGCATCACCGTGAGCACGGTGGGCGTGAAACCAGCACTGAAAACACTGTGCGAACGCACCAGTGTGCACATCGCCGTGAGTGTGCATAATGCGATACCCGAGGAGCGGCAGTCGCTTATGCCCATCGAGAAACTCTATCATATTAAAGATGTGATGGACATGCTGGGTCGCTACGACTTTGCCCACCAGCGACGCCTGTCGGTGGAATATATCATGTGGAACTGGTTCAACGACGACATCCGACATGCCGAGGTGCTCCGCGAGCTCATGCCCAACGAGCATGTGCGTGTGAACCTGATTCGTTATCACCCCGTTCCCGAGGTGGCGAAGCTGCGCACGAGCAGCGATGAGCGCATGGCCTACTTCCGCGACTACTTGAATGCCCATGGCGTGACGTGCACCATACGCCGCAGCCGGGGCGAGGACATCCAGGCCGCGTGTGGCATGCTCGCCGGAAAAGTGAAAAAGGAGAAAGAGGAGACGGCTGGCAAGTGAGCGGTTTTCAGCTACGAGCTACAAATGGCGCGACGCAAATCATCGCAATGCGGCTCTTGTATCTTGCATCTCGCATCTCGCATCTTTAAGTCATGAACCGTGAACGAGCGCAGCAGCGGTTGAAGGGCAGCCGCATCTATCGTGCGTTGCAGCGTGTGACACGCGTGATGGACGACTACTACCTGGATGCCGCAGCCGGATTGATTCCCTGGGGCGTTGGCGATGTGGCTACTACGTTGGTGTCGATGATGTTTGTGTATGTGGGTGCTGTGGAGCTGCGCTCACCAGCGCTGTGTGTGGCATTGCTCAACAATATCGTGCGCGACCTGCTCATCGGCCTCATCCCGTTCTATGTGGGCGATGTGCTCGATGTGTTCCACCGCAGCAATCGCCAGAACCTGCGGCTCATCGATGGCTATGTGGCTGGCGACCCCGAAGTGGTGCGACAGGTCAACACCCGCGTGTGGCAGGGTGTGGCCGCCATCCTGGTGATGCTGGCGGCAATCGTTGGCCTGGTGTGGCTGATTGTGAAAGTGATTGGCGCGATTTTCTGATGCGGTGCTGAAAACGGCACAAGTCAGTTGCTGGTCGTGCCCGCCTTGAGCCAAGGCTGTTGCAATAGCCATTGGTAAGCCACGGCCGCAAGCACCGAGAGAGCCAGGTAGGCCAATAGCCAAAGATAGGGATGTGAGGCTTGGGCTTGCTTGATGAGCAACTGTCGCACAATGGGATGCACCACAAAGAGCATCGGTGACAAGCCGCCCACCCAGATAAGCACCTTGTGGGTGCACTGCGGCAGGATGCGCACCAGTGCCACACCGCCAGCCATCACGGCCAACGGTGCCAGCAACCAAGCGTGGGAATTGAGGTTCATGACCGTGGTGAGCGCGGCAAACAACAGCACCGCCGCCCAGCCGAGGCCTTTTCGTAGCTGCAATGCCGAGCAATAGCGCCCGGCCAGCAACCCCATGCCCAACGGCAAGCCAGCCACCAGCAGATTGTAGCGCATCCAATACACCAATTTGTCGCCACCCACGAGCCAGCCGGCTTCCTGCGCCACATGGCAGAGCACCATGAGCAGCACCGGTCCCAGCCATCGCCACCGCCGGGCACCGGGCGGAGCATAGAGCACCAGGCGGTAAACCACATAGACTTGCATCATTAGGCCAAAGAACCAATAAGGACCAGGCTTGATGCGTGCCCACGGCTCGCTCAGCAGGTTCACCACCATGGTGAGCTGTGCCGCCACGTTCCACTTCGAGATGGGGTGGTGGGTGAAATGGTAGATGGCCAGAAAGGCAATGAGTCCCAGCAACATGAGTCGCAGCAACTTGCCGTAGTGCTGCGCGACGAAAGCCCACGGGCTACCCATGCCGGCATGGCCGTCGCGTTCATATTTCATCACCAGGCCGTAGCCGCTCAGTAGCAGGAACAGCGGCACACCATAGTGGCCGAAGAACGAGAGCAGGTGCAGCGGGAGCTGCCAGTCGGGGTTGGCGAGGGCATGGAGCAGCTGCATGGTGCGCTCGGCCGAGAAACCATATTCGTTCTCCTGCACGGTGCCTGGAATCATGTGCGCAAAGTTGTGCGCCATGATCATCACAATGGCGATGGCCTTGAGCATGTAGCACTCGGCACGGCTGAGAAAAGAGCGTTGTTGGTGCATGGTGTGGGCGATGGTGGGTGGTAGTGGGTGTTGAGTAAAGCGAGACTGCGTCTCGCCTTACACTGACAAAGCTTGGTTCTCGGTTCTCGGTTCTTGGTTCTTTAATCTCATTTCACCCGTTCGGGGTGAGCGTTGACAAAAGCTTTCCACGACTGGCTGCCTTGGCTGGTGATGGGTTTGCTGCTCTCGTAGAGGTGGCATAGGGCTGCTGCCAGGGCATCGGTGGCATCGAGCAGGTCGGGCATCTGTTCGGGCTGAAGCTTGAGGATGCGCTGCAGCATGACTGCCACCTGCTCCTTGCTGGCGGCTCCATTGCCCGTGATGGCCATCTTGATTTTGCGGGGCTCATACTCGGTGATGGGCACTTGCCTGCCCAGTGCGGCGGCGATAGCCACCCCTTGTGCGCGTCCCAGCTTGAGCATCGACTGCACGTTTTTGCCAAAAAACGGGGCCTCGATGGCCATCTCATCGGGCAGGTACTGCTCCACCAGCCCCGTCACACGCTCGAAAATGCGGTGAAGGCGCATATAGTGGTCTTCCAAGCGGTTGAGCTTGAGCACGCCCATCACGATGAGCGAAGGCGTCTTGCCCTTCACCCCCAGCAAGCCATAGCCCATCACATTCGTGCCAGGGTCGATGCCGATGATGATTTTGTCCCACTGTTCGTTCATGTCACCGCTGTTTGCCAAAGTATTGCTTGGTGATCATCAGTCGTGAGATGTCCCACGCTTGTTTCAATCGTTGCGCCTGTTGCTCGTTGGCCTGTCCCTGCACTTGGTCGGGGTCGATGGCCGCTGCCTGCGGCCCTTGTCGCAGCAGGCTGTGTCCCAGCCCTTTCCACGCATAGGCATTGGCACCCATCAGGTCGAGGATGGTGGGGAACACATCAATTTGTCCGGCCACCCTATCGAGCCGCTGGCCGTGGCCGGTGTTCAGCGCAATGAGCACACAGTTGTTGCCTTCGCGATCGAGCGAGGGTCGTCCCTGCGGCGCATCGTCCACGCGCTCGGTGTGGTCGCTGGCAATCACAATCACCGTGTTGTCGTAGAGTCCCTCGGCTTTTAGGCGGTCGAGAAACACGCCCAACTCGTGGTCGAACACCGCCGCCGTCTCTAAATAGTTGCGCATCTCGGGCGTGTAGGCCCCTGACTGCGTGATCCACCCCGGCTTGATGATTTCGAGCTTGTCGTAGGGCGAGTGCATGTTGAGGGTGACCAGCTGCGCGAAAAACGGTTGCCGTGCGTGCTTGATGCTGTCGGGCGCACTGCGTAGCAGCACGCGGTCGAGGATATAGTCGTTCTTCTCAAGACCTGGCTCCAGTTCGGCAAAGGCGTAGATGCGGTCGTAGCCGTAGCTGCGATAGGTTTCGAGCTGGTTCCACATCGAGAGCTTGTCGCACACCATCTCAAAACAGTCATAACCTTTCAGAGCCTTGGCGATTGATGGGTAGTCGCGGTCGCCAAAATTCATCGCCACCGACTCGGCGGTGAGCGGCAGCAGGCCGGTGTTGTACATGAAATGCCCGTCGCTGGAGTGGCCGCATTTCACCTGCGTTTTCATGCGCAGCGACACCAGCGAGGCCGAGTCGGCGCACAGCGCGTTGAGCGTGGGCGTGACCGGGCGGCCGTCGATGGTGAGGTCGATGACCCAGGCATTGAGCGATTCCACGATGATGAGCACCAGGTTGCGGCCGTTGGCCGGGGAGTAGGCGTTGTCGGTGTAGTGCGGCTGCTGAGCCAGGAATTGCTCCACTTGCTGGCGCTCGCTGTCGCTCAGATGCCGCTGTGCCGTGATGGCGTGCACGGCGGCATGGGTGGTATAGGCCACAAAGCCAAACTTGAGAAAATAGCGGTTTTGGTTGGCCATGAGTTGCGTGGTGGTGCGCAGGCGTTCGGTGAGGGAGCCGTTGTGCTCAAGCAGCGGGCTGCTGCCATAGAAGAGCAGTCCCAGGTGTGTAGCACAGTATAAGAGCGCGCTGAGCACAATCATCACGACCCGCATGCGGGCTGTGACCCGTTCCTCGCGCAGCTTGCGGCGGAACCAGCACACATAGGCCACCGCCGCCAGCACGGCAGGCACCACCAGCAGCAGGTGAACGATGCGAAACGCCCCCAGGGCACTCTTCACCACCAGCGGCGACAGGTTGCCCACCATGGTGAACGACGACCAGGGCATGATGTCCTCGTAGGTGGGGATGTAGAGCACTTGTGCCATGCTCCACACCACCAGCAAGCTGATGATGAGCCACACCCACCCCTTGTGCTTGTGCGGGAGCAGCCAATACACGGCCAGTAGCAGCACAGCATCGGCCACCGCAACGGCCATACTGTAGATTTTGAACTCGGTGGTGTTGTAATTGAAGTTGTAGTTGTCGACCACAAACTTCGACAAGCAAAACAGCAGCAGCGTGACCACAACCACTGCCATTAGGTAGAACGCGCCAGTGCGCGAACGCAATAATGAACGCCAATCTTTTACTATCATGCCGCAAAATTACTGCAAGTTGAGCGCAATGCAAAACAAAAGACGAAGTTTTTTGCTTTTGCATTGCCGAAACGCCGCGTAATTTCGACGAAGTCAACATTACTGTTGAGCGCAATGCCGCGTGATTTCGAGGGCGCAACTCTCAACATTAATGTAAACTGAGCGAAAAACCAAAACTTGTTTTGAGTTTTTTGGGTGCAGGATTCTATCCACGAAAGTATTCTTATACCCCAAATGTTGGCTAAAAATTGCTGTCGGTTTTTTGCCTTTATATAGTAATTGATGGGGTAGTTCAATCCTTATCAAATCAGCGAGTTGGAGGATTTAAGAATAGCTGTTGCAATATATTCGGCCATTTTTACAGGAACCGCGTTGCCAATGGCTTGTTCTATACAAGTGGTGGAACCCACAAATTTAAAGGTGTCGGGAAACGTTTGAATGAGGCTTCGCTCTTTGGTTGTTAATACATGCACTTGCGAGAGATCCTTTGTTTTGTCGGCTGGATGAAAAGAATAATTAGCTGGAATAGGCCGATTTACACTTCTGATTGTGGAAAGGGGTTCATCAATTGAAAAAATAGCCCTTCGCTTGTAGGTTCGAGGATGTTGATAGACGAAATTTTCACGAAATGGAATCTCTTTAAAGTAGTGCCTAACGGTCATCCGTTCTTTTGATATATTGGCCAGAATTGGTTTTTGAAGAGCATCATCTTTTTCGCCAAGTCTACCAATAACAAAATACCTACGTCGCATCTGCGGTACACCCATGTAGCTTGCATCACATACTTGCTTGGTTATTCCATAGCCTGATGCTTTTAACACAGCAAGGGCTTCGTTGAAGATGGGTGATTTGTCGATGTTGTAGACATTTTCCATTACAAACCATTCAGGTTGTATCTTAGATATGATTTGGCTGAATTTTAATGTTAAATTTGCTCTTTCACCTTTGAAATTACGTTTTCCTGCTATTGAAAAGTCTTGACATGGTGGGCCGCCAATAATCATGTCTGGAGCAAAGTTGCGTATTTCATCAGTAACGTCCTCGATTGCCAAATCACGCTTGAAAACAGGGTGCTGAAAGTTTTTCTGATAGATATCTATGGCTGGTTGCCAATTATCGTATGCAGCCACTATGTGAAAGCCTGCGTTTTGGAATCCCAGACTCATGCCTCCGCATCCACAAAACAAATC
The DNA here is from genome assembly GCA_017545095.1 of Muribaculaceae bacterium. The sequence goes on from JAFYCU010000091.1 coordinate 6,750, forward strand.
AACCACATTCATTTTCTATGATATACTTTTTGATGCAATTAGCGATATATTCCGCCATCTTAACTGGAACGGCATTCCCGATAATTTGGTTGATGGAGGTTTTGCTGCCTAACCAAACAAAATCTTTTGGGAATGTCTGAATCCAGCTGCGTTCTTGGTATGTTAGAGTTCTAATCATTGGAGATAATGGAGCTGAGTCGGCGGGATGTCCTTTGTAGCCTTTAGGCACTGGGCGGTCAACCCCGCGAATCGTCATCGAAGGTTCGTCGATGCTATAAATTCCTCTACGAGAGTAATTTGTGGGTACGCGAAAATAATGCTCAAAACCAAGGCTATTTCCGAAATAGTCTCTAAGAGTCATACTTTTCTCACTCAGGCCGCTACGGAAATAATCAATAGCAGCTTTCTCTGTTCCACCAAGAACCCCAAAAGTTATAAATCGTAGTCGTTTTTGAGGTACGCCACACTTGCTGGCATCCAATATCAACTGTGAAAGTCCGTAGCCCGTATCTGTGAATATTGTGTTGATGTTCTTTAGTGTTCTGCTTTTCTCAAAAGCAGCAACGTTTTCCATTAAAAAATACTTGGGTTTGATGCTTTTAACGATATTGGCAAACGATACTGATAGAGCCGCTCTGCCTTTGGTCTCATCCATGTGACCAGCAGTTGAATAGTCCTGGCATGGTGGCCCCCCTATAATGAAGTCAGGGCATAACTGTTCTATATCAGATAGGTCATCAACCACACTCAAGTCTCTCTTGATTGCTGGATGATTGAAATTCTTTTGGTAGATTTGTAATGCAGCGTCCCACCAATCGAATGCAGCCGTTATTTTAAAACCTGCATTCTGGAAACCTAAAGAAAGGCCACCACATCCGCAAAAAAGGTCTATTACTTTAAAATCTTCGACGTTCATGGTATTTTTATTAAATGAGTTTCTTATACAAATGCAAAAGTTCGCGAATGATATCATCTTCTGTCATTTTCGTGAAACCATATGCGGCTTTTACTGCCCTGTCGTTATCTTGGTGTGCTTTTCTTAAGTCATCAGGCATGGAAATCACATCATACAAAGTTGCCAAACTAGTGCCTTGATATTTCTTTTTGACATCAAGGATTTTTTGTGCTGTTCTCTCGATTGTTGTCCGATGCTTGTCTGTGGTTTCGGGCCATGGGAAATTGTTGAATACAATGTCCGTACTATATCGTATGCGAAAATCCTTATAGCCGCAGATGGCCTTAGTCCACAGCATGTGTACTATGCTTTGAAGCACTCCAAAATGGTAGAGTGTGGCATTTGGCATAAGCTTAACAAGGTTGCTAAATAACTTCTTGGATGTTTCTTTTACCTCAATATATTCCATCGGAATGTAATCACGGTTTTCAGACGTCACCTCCGGGATAACTATGAAGTTGGTTTGTGGAATGTTGGTAACATGAAACTTGGTCGGGAAATCTTTGAGTTTTCGAGTACCCTCTGTAGTACTGTTTTTTCTGGCCTCTCTTACCTTCTCAATGCGTTCTCGGCATAAAGGCATCTTTTTGAGTTCCTCAGGAGGACAATTGGCTAACCATAAGAAATACCTGCGATGGCCTTTTATCAGTTCATCGGCACCATACCACTCATAAAAATATTTTTTAGAAGCGGGTTCATTCTTAATAAACTCTTCCATTTGGTTTGGTTTGAAAAGGAAGTGGCCTCCATCAATGGGTTTATTGCCAATGCCAGTAGATGGAACATCACATAATGGAGTGTTTGGGCGTGATGAAATGAGAATATTCTCTTCGTCTCTGAGATACGGACTGATGTTGCTTGCAATGCAAGGAGTGGCATTTTGTGAGAAAATGAGTTTAAGGGTGTCGCTTTGTGAAGCGCAACTGAACCCTATGATTGTGCAATGCACTTGAGCACGTTTCTTTGATTCGCTATTCCAGATAAAGGGCAAGTAAGCGTAATCTATAGATACATGGTATTTTTCCAACAATGCCTTCCACAAAAGAGAGGCTTGCTCTCCGCGAGTTATGTTTATCGTAGAGACAAAAGCAGCTTTAATAAATGTGTTTTGCATATATCGTGCCGCTTTAAAATACCACCCTGCCACATAGTCGAGGTTTCCGGGTTGCGCACTATCGGAGCCTATTAGAATTTCGAGCTCTTTCTTTTGTGTTTTTGATACACTTTTTTTTCCTTTAAATGGTGGATTGCCAATGATGTGGGACAGTGTATTGGAGTTTATAATTTCATTCCAATTGAGTTTGAGCGCATTCGCTTGGTGGATGTGAGAATAACTCTTCAACGGCAAAAAATTAAGGTCGTTTTGAACGATGCATTCAGTTTCTTTCATCATCTGTGCTTCAGCAATCCACAATGCAGCCTTTGCAACAGTAACAGCAAAGTCGTTGATTTCAATGCCATAAAAGTGGTCTATTCCTACTTTGATAGGACTAAAATCGCCATTTAGCGATAATGTGCCATCGCTTAGTACTTTTAGGATTTCATTCTCCAGCTTACGCAGAGATAGATAGGTTTCGGTTAAAAAATTACCTGAGCCACATGCAGGATCTAAAAAAGTCAAGGTAGCAATATGCTCTTGAAAAGACAGCAAAGCTCGCTTGCGTTTTTTGTCGGTCTTGATTTGTAGGAGTTCGCTAAAAGTCCTCTTTAGGTCATTCATGAATAGGGGGTCAATCACTTTATGAATGTTCTCTATTGAGGTGTAATGCATGCTACCTGCTTCTCGTGTTTCAGGATTTAGCGTGTCTTCAAACAATGCACCAAATATTGTGGGCGATATGCCACTCCAGTCAAATTCTGCACTACAGTCATTAAGCAATAAATGGGCTATGGATTCTGTGAAGTTTGGGATTTCCAACTTTTCATCCTTGTTAAATAAGCCCCCATTAACATATGGAAATTTAGCCAAGTCTTCATTAATGTATGGGTCTCGTTTATCTTCTTCGGTGTCAAGCACATCAAAAAGGTCTTGCAGTGCCCTGCGCATCTGAGAAGGTTTATAGGCTGCTAAGTAGTCGTGGAATGCGTAGCGGTTTTCTCCATAGAGGTGGCTTTTTTCGGCAAACAAACAGAATACAAGTCTAATACATAGCACATTCAGTGCGTGTAGCGTATGCTGAGAATAAGGATTAACGTATTGGTTGCGTAGTTCGTCATACAGATGCCCGATGAGTTCTCCAGCCTTGATAGATAATTGCTTTTCTCTACGTAGGACTATTGTTGTGTCATCAACAAGAAATTTCAGTAGATAATATTCTCGTTCTAGGTTTTTAAGCATTATCTCTAGAGGCTCAGACTGTGGTTGTTCCATGTCATAAACTTTGAAACACCTAAAATTACATATGACAATCCAGCGTGGATATTGACTATACTTTAGACCACTTACATAACGTTGGGCTTGTTCAAAGGGGGTTAGATTATTACCATCACTTTGTTTGCTGGCAACATCCAAGTCCTTTTTTATTTCTTTCTGTTCTATAATTACCTTGGTTTGAGGTATGTATGCATCTATGAACTTGGTGCTTTTTAAGTGTACGGGAAGTTCAAACTGAATGTAATTTGCAGGTGTTTCAATACCGAACACTTCATGTAATAGCTGGTACCAAAAAAGTTGAGTCTCGCCTTTCTCGTATCCACGTCCATTCCAAGTTTCAGCAAAATGTCGTGCCGCTTCCTGTTGTCTGTAAGATGTCATAGTGCTTTCTTTAGTTTGCAAAGTTACTAACAAATGGCGAAAGCGGAAAGAGATTAATAAAATTTCGATAAAATTTTGTACTATTAATGGACCTTGAGTCACTGGCTGAACTTGCACAATTACGAAAAAAGTGCTTACTTTGCAGCCTAAATTGATTGCCGATGAAGCATCCCAAGTTTATCCTTACCAGCCGCGGACGTCTGCGTTTGGGCATGGTGTCCCTGCACCGCGACTTGCTCATGCCTGGCGAGCAATGCTATGGCGGTGGGTGGTATGAGTTTGATGCCACGGGCACGCGTTTGCTGCTGTGCCGCCAATCCTACGACTATGGCCCGCCTCGCTGGCATCTGTTCGATGATATCTATGTGGAATCGCTGTATCAAGGTCTTGAGATTATTTACGAGGCAGGCACTGCCGACGAATACCGCGTGATGGAATGTCATCACATTATATATGAGTAGCAGGTTATGGCCGACACCATGACGCCGCTTCAGCGTCACCACTGCATGAGCCGCATCCGTGGCCGTGACACGCGCCCCGAGTTGGTGGTGCGCCATCACCTGTGGCATCACGGCTATCGCTACCGCGTGTGCGACAGGCGTTTGCCTGGCCGCCCCGACATTGTGCTGCGCAAGTGGCACACGGTGATTTTTGTGCACGGCTGTTTTTGGCATGGGCACGACTGCGGTGCGTTTCGCCTGCCGAGCACCAACACGCAATTCTGGCGCGACAAGGTGACTCGCAACCGCACCCGCGATGCGGCGGTGGCCACCGCCTTGCAGCACATGGGCTTCAATGTGATCACCATTTGGGAGTGCCAGCTCAAGCCCGCAGCCAGGCGCGCCACGCTGGAGTCGCTACTGGTCACCCTCAGTCACATTGTGATTGAACAGACGTCATCGTTGCCTGCCCACGAAAGCGAGGTGCCTGCCGTTATGGCAGCTGAGGATGAGGTGCCCTATGGCAAGGAACCGACCACATGAGGCAACGTGCGCACATTTTTGCTTATTTATTTTCTCATCTTCAGAAATATTCGTAATTTTGCGGCCTGATTTGGTGCCTGGGCTGTAATGGCCTGGGTGAAAAGGGAACCGGGTGAGAATCCTGGACAGACGGTGCTGCTGTGTGTTCCCACCGAGAGACGGTGTGTGCCTGCCGCTGTTTCACTGCACAATGCCCCATTACGTTGGGGACGTGTGGGAAGGGACAATGGGTAATGAGGGACGGAACGAGTCAGAAGACCTGCCAAGTCGTAAATAGGAAACCCGGATGAGACGAATACTGACATGGTGGGCGTGTGTGTTGTGTGGTGTTCTGGGCAGTGTGGCTCAGGACGCTCCTTCGCAAGAGCGCGACTCGATGAAATTCGAGTTGGGCCATGTCACCGTCTATGGTCAGCGACCCTATGCCGAGGTGATTCCGGCGCAGCGGTTGAGCGGCAAGCGTCTTGAGGAACTCAACAGCCACAGCGTGGCCGATGCCATCCGCTACTTCTCGGGCGTGCAGCTCAAGGACTATGGCGGCGTGGGCGGCTTGAAGACGGTCGACATCCGCTCGATGGGCAGCAACCACATGGGGGTGTTCTACGATGGCATTCAGCTGGGCAACGCGCAAAACGGACAAGTGGACCTGGGGAAGTTCTCGCTCGACAACATCGAGGAGATTTCGCTCTACAACGGCCAGAAGAGCGACATCTTCCAGCCTGCGCGCGACTTTGGGTCGGCGGGCACCATCTACCTGCGCACGCGCCATCCGCGCTTTGCGGACGGCAAGCGCGACAACGTGAACGTGACCCTGCGCACCGGCTCGTTTGGACTGGCCAATCCCTCGGTGCGCTGGGAACACAAGCTCAGCCAGCATGTGAGCATGGCCGTGAGCAGCGAATACACCTATGCCACCGGCCAGTATCATTTCCGCTACCGCCGCTGTTTCAGCGACGGCACTCTAGCCTGGGACACCACCGCCGTGCGCAAAAACGGCGACCTGCACGCCTTTAGGGCCGAGGGCGGACTATTTGGCCTGACCGATGTCACCCGCTGGAATGCCAAGGTGTATTACTACGACAGCGAGCGCGGCATTCCCGGGGCCATCGTCAACAACGTGTGGAAACGCGCCCAGCGGCAGTGGGACCGCAACTTCTTCGCACAAGGTTCATGGCAGCACAAGATGAGCGACCGCTACAGCACCATGGCCAGCGCGAAATATGCCCGCGACTACCTGCGCTACCTCAACCCCGACACCACCCTGCTGCTCGTCGACAACGAGTTCTGGCAGGACGAAATCTATGTGTCGACGGCCAACAAGCTCACCGTCGTATCCGACTGGGACATCGACCTGAGCGTGGACTACCAGTGGAACTACCTCAACTCCACGCTGGTCAACTTTGCCTATCCCACGCGCCACACCACGCTGGCCGCCCTGGCCACCGCCTACACCTGGCGCGGCCTAAAGATGCAGGCCAGCGGCCTGTACACGATGGTGAACGACCGGCACACCAGCCGTCAGGCCGGCACCACGGTGAAGCACCACAGCAAGTGGATGCACAGGTTCACCCCGGCGGTGTTTGTGAGCTGGCAACCCTGGAGCCAGCACGACCTCAACCTGCGAGCCTACTACAAGCGCATCTTCCGCATGCCCACGTTCAACGACCTCTATTACACCGACATAGGCAATGCCAACCTGCGGCCGGAATATGCCACACAATACAATGTGGGCGTGCAATGGCAGCACTTTGCCGAACACGGCTTGCTGAGTGCGGTGCGCCTGAGTGTGGATGCCTACTACAACTACATCGACGACAAAATCATCGCCATCCCCACGGGCAGCGGCCAGTATCGCTGGACGATGATGAACATAGGCAAGGTGCGCATTCGCGGCATTGATGCGAGTGCCCGCTTGGCGTTGCGGTTGCCGGCCGAGGTCATCCTCGACGGCACACTCAACTACACCTACCAGCGCGCACAGGACTACTCCAACCCCGATGACTACTTCTACGGCGGTAGCTACAAGGGGCAGATTGCCTATGTGCCGTGGCACAGCGGCTCGGCCATTGTGAATGCCGCCTGGCGGCGAGTGGCAGTGAACTACAGCTTTATCTATGTGGGCGAGCGTTACCACACTAGTGCCAACATCCCCGTCAATCACGAGCAGCCGTGGTACACCCACGACCTCTCGGCAAGCTATAGTTTTGCGTTGAGCAGCGTGAATTGCAAAATCAGCGCTGAGGTCAACAACCTGCTCAACCAGCAATACGACGTAATCCTCAATTTCCCCATGCCAGGACGAAACTACAAACTCACCCTGAAATTGGATATATGATGGCGAGAACCGAGAACCGAGAA
>JAFYCU010000092.1 GCA_017545095.1 Muribaculaceae bacterium
ATTTCTCGTGCCGGGCGCATGAGGTCGTTTTTCGAGAACAGCTCGGCGGGTCGGATGCGCAACTCGCGTCGCGCCACCTTCTCGTAGAGGCGGTCGTTGCCGTTGATAACCACCTTGTTGATGCGTGCCTGCTTGCCTTCGAACATGCGCATTGCCAGGTCGATGCTGTCGCCCTCGATCTTCGACTCCACGGGGATGAGCTGATAGAACAGGTAACCATTGTTCATATACAGGTTTGCCACGGCGTCGTCGTCCTCCTGCGTGCGCTTGTTGAGGAGCTTTTGGTTATAGACATCGCCCTTGCGAATGCCCAGCACATCGTCGAGCAGCACCGAGGGATAGACGGTGTTGCCCACCCAGGTCACATTATTAATATAATAGCGCTTTCCCTCTTCCACGGTGATGTGCACATCCACAAGTTTGTCGTTGTAGGTGGTCACGCTGTCGGCCACGATGCGGGCATCGCGGTAGCCCTTCTCGTTGTATTTGTCGATGATGCGCTGCAAGTCGTCGGCGTAGTCGGTGCGCACAAACTTCTTTTGGCTGAAGATTTTGAGAATGTCGTTCTTCTCGTTGGTCTTCTTCATGGCTCGCTTGATGGCACGGTCGCTGAGCACCTCGTTGCCCTCGATATAGATTTTGTGGACCTTGATTTTCTCGTTCTTGCTGACATCAATGTCGACAATCACCTCGTTTTTCTTGCTCAGGTCTTCGTTTTGCCTCACGGTGCACACAGCCTTCTCGAAACCCTTGCTGGCATAGTATTTCTCGACAATGGTTTTGATGCGGTTGGCAATGTTGGGGGTCATCTGGTTGCCGGTCATGGTGCCCAAGCGTTCGAGCAGCTCTTTCTTTTCACCGCTCTTCACGCCATTGAAGTTCACCTTTGAGATGCGAGGTTGCTGGCGCAGGTTGAACACCAGCCATGCGCGGTCGCCACACATCTTCTCCACCTGGATCTGCACTTTCGAGAACAGTCCCTGGCGCCAGAATCGCTTGGCTGCCTGCTTGAGGTCGTCGCCAGGAATGTCGATGCGCTGACCGATGGTCAAGCCCGAATAGCCGATGATGATGTTGTCCTCGTAGTTATCGACACCCTCGACACGAATGCCGGCAATCTCATACTTCGACGGAGCACCGGTAAACACCACCTTGGGGTTGTAGATGGTGTCGCCCACCGTATAGGTCTCGGTGGTGGTCTGCGCCTGCGCACCGGCCACACCCAGCGCAAGCGACATCATGAACAACAGTATCTTGTTAAGCATATTATCTTTTGTCATTTCTCTTGATGGAAAAGCATGTTTACTCATCTACTCGCCCCGGATCACCTGCCACCTGCTCGCTGGTTTTACCAAATCGGCGCTCGCGCGATTGGTAATGGGCTATGGCATTCACAAAGTCGTCCTTGGTGAAGTCGGGCCAATATTTGTCGGTGAAAAAGAGTTCGCTATAGGCAATCTGCCACAGCAGGTAGTTGCTCACTCGCAGGTCTCCCCCCGTGCGGATGAGCAGGTCGGGGTCGGGCATGTGGGCCGTGGCAAGGTGCTGCGCCACCGTGGCATCGTCGATGTCGGCGGGGTTGAGCACGCCGGCCTGTGCCTTGGCGGCGATAGCCCGGCATGCCTCCACCATCTCCCAGCGCGCCGAGTAGCTCAGTGCCAGACACAGGGTGAGTCCGTTGCAGTGGGCGGTGTCGGCCATGCATCGCTGCAGGCGCTCGCGGGCAAAGGCGGGCATACGGCCCAGGTCGCCAATGGCCGTGAGCCGCACGTTGTTGCGAATCAGGTCGGGTGTCTGCTGCTCGATGGCTGTCACCACCAGGTGCATCAGCAGGTCCACCTCTTGCTGGGGGCGGTTCCAGTTTTCGGTCGAGAAGGTGTAGAGCGTGAGATAGCCTAGTCCCATCTCGCTGGCCATTTCGGTGATTTGCCGCACGGTGGTCACGCCATTCTCATGGCCAAACGAGCGGTCGTGGCCATGCTCCTTGGCCCAGCGACCGTTACCATCCATGATGATGGCCACGTGACGTGGCAACCGGTTCAAGTCTATTTTGTCTCTCCAATTCATCTTGATGTCTCCATTGGTTTATTCCACATAGTGGCACTTGGTGCACCGCTTGCTGAACTCATAAGTGATGGTGAACAACGCCAGCGAGTGCCAGTCGGTGTTTTTGGCAAAGGTATGCTTGATGCCATAGGGGTCGCTCACGTTGTCGAGCATGTCGCCAAAGTCCTTACGCATAGTGAACTCAAACGACACGTTCAAGCGTTCCTTGAGCTTATATTTCACGCCCACGCCCATGGGCAGTGTCATTGCGAAGCCGGTGTTGCCGCTGCCGGTCATCGACATCACGGCCCCCAGCCCCAGCACCATGTAGGGCGACAAGCGCTTGTAGTTCTTGTAGCGGGGGCCGGCACCGAAGTGGAAGAAATTGAACTCGGCGGTGGCACTGAGGTCAATCAGATTCGACTGGAAGTCCACTCCCAGCCCTCCGGGCCATTTCACACCGCTGTCGCGTGTGCTGCCACTGATGCGGGCATAGGTGAGGTTGCCCTTGAACGCCCAGCGGCTGTTGGCCACATAGCGCAACATGGCACCGCCGGCAATGCCGGGATGCGCCCACATGTTGCCACGGTTCACGTCGCCCAAATAGCCAGCCACACCCAGGGTGGGACCCACCTCGTAGCGGTATTCCTGCGCCTGCGCGGCCAGCATCAGCAGCAACGTTGTTATGATGGTCAGCAATCGTTTCATCGCAGTGCTTATTTCAGTGGCTTGAAGGTCATGCGCGGCAGCACGCCCTGCCAGATGTTGTTCAGCAATTTGCCCTGGCTGTCGTAGCCCCCGAAGATGTAGATGTAGGGGCATTCCCAGTGCACCGCGCCCTGCGCCATGGGCTGGTTGTAAACGATGGCCCGTGCGCCATAGAACGGCGGCATGACAGGCGACTGCTTGAGCGACGACGCTCCGCGAGCCCAGGTGATGCCGTGGTTGTTCGACACATAGGTGTCGGTGCTGATGGTGCCGTCTTTCAGGCGGCCTCCCATCACCAACCACGACTCGCGCCGACTCACCTTCAGGTTGGCAGTATTGATGGTGTGAGTGAAATAGCTGATGAGCGTGGGTGCTTCGAGTGCGGGCAGAGCGCTACTCGATGAACTGATCACGGCCCAATGCTCACCGTCGTAGGCCCAAGCGAGATTGCTGGGCTTGCCATCGGCTTTGAGTCCTCCCACGAGCACCGCCTGCGGGGCCACCGCCCACGCGCCGGTGGTGGTGAGCAGCTGCGAGAAGCCTTTGACGGGGAAACTGGCGTCGATGGGCATGGGTGTGTAGCCGTCGCGACGGGGGTATTCATCATACTGGAGCGTGCCATCGGCACCGGCCACGAGACCGAGCAAGCGGTTCTCATAGTTGCCGATTAGATTGGCCCATTTCACGCCACTCACTGCGGCCCAGGCCACGCCATCGCTGCTCGTGAGCAGTTGTCCTGCATCATCGAGCACCCACAGGGCGGTGCTGGTGGCCGCGAGCGTGGCAGGCTGGGGGGTGAAGCCGGAGCCAAGCGTTGTGGTGGTCCACGGCTCCATGGGGGTGGCGGCGTGCGACATCGCATAACCGGTCTTGTTGTGCAGCAGGCACCAGTACTGGCCGTTGAACGCTGCGGTGCCGAGCGCATAGTTGTCGTCGGCGGCACCGGGCAGGTTGCGCCGTGCGCTCAGCGGCCACACCAGACTGTCGGGCTCCACCTGATGCACATTCACCTTCACGTCATACACCTTCACAGCCAGCCCGTCGGCACTGGTGATGGTGAGCGTGACGCCATAACGGAAGTCGAGTGTGTCGCTCGATGTGCTTTTGTACTCATATTCGGTGATGACCCGATTGGCATCCTGCACACGGAACAGAGCCTTCGACACGGTGGATCTGAAACCCATCGTCACCTTGAGCGAACTGATGTTGGTTCCCACCGGGAGCGAGTCGGCATTGTAAATCACGTTGCGCTCGGGGTCGATGGTAAAGAACACCGAGTCCAAGCCATCCATCACATCGCTATTGGCCTGCAGGGCGAAACTGGACACCAGCGTGCTGCTGGTGCTGGTGGTATAGACATAAGAATCGTTCGACTCCTTGTCTTTCTTGCACGACACGCTGCCGGCCAGCAGCACAGCCAGCAACAGCGCGTATATTGTTCTTGCGTTATTCATTGTCATGTTTCATTTCAAACTGCAAAGGTACAACAATTTTGGCACACGGCCATCACGTTTGCCACCTCATATAACGAACAAGGCGCACCTTTCAGCGTGTAAAATTAATATTTCATGCGCAATTGGCTGTTCTCAATTAAGATATAAAAATGCCACGGCCACGATTTTACACCTTTTTAACGCACAGTTCGCGCCAAAGTCACCATTCAGTCCTGAATAAAGAGTGGCACAACGCCGAAGCCGTATCAATGTTCCACACATTTGATACACTTCGAACATTTCAGTTGCCCAGAACCGAATCGGATTTGTATGTCGCGTAATCGGCGGCTGCAACCGCTATGAATGGCTCTTTGCTGCGGTTTTAGTGTTGTTGTATTTTTTAAGATTAATTAACTACTAGCCTTGATTACACTCTTATGCACTCAAAGGCACTGGAAATCAACAAGAAAGCTCATCTGGAATAAACATTTCCTATATTCCTATAATAATTAGAAGTTGGTTTGTTTTGATAATTATTGTACCTTTGTGCGCGATTTGCAATGAAAGCATTTCGACAATTCCCAGAAAAAACGATTCAAAACACCATAACCTAATCTCAACTTTCAATGAAAAAGTGTTGTCTTTTAGCTATTTTTTCGTGCTTGGCATTGCTGAGTGCGGCAAATGAGTATGTGTTCGACTTGCGCGAGGCCACCATCCCCACCACGGGCAATACGCTCGAGATGACCAGCAGCGATGGTGAAGTCACGCTCACCATCACCATTCCAGAGCACGAACGGCTCAACGCTTCGCAGACCTACTCGATGAGCGATTGCGTGTATGACAGCCAAACGGGCCGCCTCAAAATCATTTGGGGCAGCGGTGCATCGGTTCACGTCAAGCAGAACATGGGTCGCAACCTTAACTTCGTGGAGCTCGGTGAATGGACCTATGCCGCCACAGGCGAGAATCTATGCTTTAACGAAGCCCATTTTTCCCCCGACAGGAGCAATCCTATTGAAATTAAGGACTACATCCCCAATGGCGATGAAGCACATCAGGCAACGCTCAATCTCTTCAATTTAAAGAATCGCGGCGACAAAACGGAGATGCAGAGCTCGTTCAATTGGTGGGAAGAATGTTTTGAGGTGTGGATTGGCCCCACGTTTGTCGTGCGCGACGAGCGCATCACGCTTGAGGACCTCACTTTTGCCGACCATGCAGTGAAAAACTTTTATCACACCATCACCGACGACCTCGTGGGCGTGAAGGTGGAATCTGTGACTGGCGGTGTGGGCCAAATGCTTTTCTGCCGCAGCGCACAGCCCATCAGCAGCGCTCACAAGCACGGCCCAAATCCCGACCAGCAGCTGTGGGAGCGCGACGGCGTTATTCCTGAGTATGCCGACCCGAACACCGTGCAATATGCATGGATTGCCCTGAAAATCGACAATGCCGAAGATTACGTGGGCAAGCGCTTCAACAACGTGCGCGGACTGTACTGCCCCATAAGTGGTCGTGAACGCGGCAATTATTTCGGTTGGCTCGACCCCAATATGCAAGTGACATCGACGCCCGAGATATTGGAATCGGGTGTTGAAACCAAGCGCAACACCTACTGTGTGGCCAACTTCTCGGAGCAAGATGACCACCACTTCTTCTTCCTGGAACCTCGTCCGTGCGAAATATGCAACGTCATCGAAGCCATGCGCACCGGCAACGACGTGATTCTCGCGCCCACCAGCGACGCCATCACCCCCGACGGTGATGAAATCTACGTCGACAACTTGATCGAGGGCGGTACCGCTTTCTTTAATGGCTTCGGAATCGGCACCTATCCCTACGAACAACACTATGCCTATATTGATGTGGACCAGCAGTTCTGCGAAGAAACATGGGACACCCCGAAACAATTCGCCTGGAAAACGTATTTCAAATTGTTTGACTTCACCGAAGTGATTGTGATTTGCTTCTCGAACAACCAGATTGATGACGCACTGCATGAATACCCCCTCGACACGCCCAACCCCGAATACGATCAGGATGAGTTCGCCATCCTGCTCGGCTTGATGGGCACAGGCGACACCCACGCCAGCCTGAGCGGTGATTACGATGAGGAATTCTTCATGGGCTTCTCCAACTACTACAGCCGCTATGACTGGCGTCGCAATGTGAACGTTTACAAGAACGACATGCACATCAACCTGATTGAGCACCCGCACGAGAATCTTGATGATCATCTGGCGGCTCTCGGCAACATGGTTCTGATGCGTTGCGACTACGCTGGCACCCCTCTTGACACGGTTGCCACACTCACGTGCCTCGCCCCTGGACAATATCTGCTGACCTACAACCAAGCCTCACAAACCGCTATCCACAATGGCGTTGTGGACGAGATGCTTATCGAAAACGGTGAAGTGCTCGGTCACCCCGTTACCAACAATCAGGTGTACAACCTTGTTGAAGCCAGCGCCGACCACCCCGCTGCCATTTCGTTCAGCGACTGCTTCTTGAGCGAGCCGTTACTTACGAAATCCAGCATTCAGACGATGAAAACCGATTACACCTATCGTCTGTTGCACGAGTACACCACCAACTCCCCCGAAACTGGCAACGACGATGACGAGTATCACATTATTCTGAGCCATATCCCCGTGTATAATACCCTGCACAACGAAGTGTGGCGCGCCAGCCTGACCAAGGAAGATGTTGATGCCGACACCACGGGCGTGCTCACCCTGGGCAACGACCTGCACATGAAATTCTCGTCGAGCACCAACAACCATGTGCTCACCTATCACCTTCTGGAGGGCCACGGCAGCAACGATGGAGTTGTGATTGACTCAATCGCTGCCACTCACCCCCACTACGACTTCGAGCACAACACCTACGAGAACACCGTGCCTGGCGATGGGTATGAGCACTACAATCAGCATGAGGACGAAGAGATAGGCTGGGACAACCTCTGGTTCGTGCCCGTGATTGAATCGGATCACAACAACAACACCTACGGCAGCTACAAACAGACCATCAACCGCGCCTACGTTTACCTCGAGCGCGACATGACCGGTCCCAACTCGATGCTCGGCATCTCGGCCTTGGAAGAGGTTGATGAAAACAACGTCCACTACCGCTATTTCCACACCAGCCTGCACCTGTGGAGTGAACAAGAACTTCACGAGAACGCCAACTCCGAGAATCGCTACTTGTATCGCGTGTGGCGCGAAGTGAAGTCGTATGAGGATGGCAGCAGCCACGCCCCCCGCCGCGCCGGCACCGACGAGTCGACATCGAACCTCGTCCTGCTCAACACCTATCCGGAATTTGGCGGCGAGAAGATCACCATGGATGATTTCGTTTACTGGGCAACCGACTATGCCGGCTTGCAGACATTCACCGGCGGCGACATCAATGTGAGCGACACCTTCCTGCATGAAGTGCCTGCCAGCCACGACGACCTCGACCAGGTGATCCTCAGTGTTGACTACCACGCCGTGCTCTACGTCCACGACACCGTTGAAGACTACTACTACCCCGTGTCGTCGGTGATTGTTCCCGTGACCTGGGACCTCACCTCCCCATCGAACGTGATCACCGGCGTGGAAACGATTGATGCCGACAATCGCGCCGTGAAGTCGATGGAGTTCTACGACGTGGCCGGGCAACGGATGACCTCCCCCAAGGGCTTGACCATTGTGGTGACCCGCTTCACCGACGGCAGCGTCGTGACGACCAAGCAGATTTTCAAATAATTGGTTATCATAAATCACTTAACGAGCCGCTGTGGAACCCGCTTTCCACGGCGGCTTTTGCACCGACGGCAGCAGGTGCTGATATCGCCCCATCCACGGCACAATGGCAGCGCTACCATTGCGAAGGCTCACCCGATTGCAGATAAAAATCGTCTGGCACGATGGCTCAGTCGAGATTTTTCGCTAATTTTGCACGCGTTTACGAGAAATGGAAGGCTACTTGATCTTCTCCACGGCAAGCGACCTGCTGCGTGTGCATCACAGCAGCATCGTGTGCATCACCGGCGACGGCAACTACTCACAACTGCTGCTCATTGGTGGCGAGAAGCGCACACTCACCATCCAGCTTGGACAGCTCGAGAAGCTGATCTACGAACAACTGGGGCGACACAACCGAAGCTTTGTGCGCATAGGCAAGAGCCTGATTGTGAACTGCAACTTCATCTTCTACATTCACATCGCCCGTCAGCAGCTTGTTCTCGTTGACTCCACCAACGGGCGACACATCCTGCAAGCCTCGAAAGAAGCGCTGCGCCAATTAAAAACACTCATTGAGCATGAACCTAAAGGAGATAAACGATGACGAAATCAGGGTGATTGGCGACTACCCCGCCACACCGCACCCCAAAGGCCGACGCTGGTGGCCAGCAGCACTCATCATTGCTGCCGTGGCTGTTGCGCTGGCAGCATTGTTGTGGTTTTGTTCTGTGCGACCTGCGTCCCTCGATGCGGCCTATTTCGACAGCACCACTATCGAACAGGAGCCCGTAGCACTAGATGTCGTGGAGATGGCTGCCCCCGAGGCCCCCGACACCATCGTGGGAGTAACCTTGCGCGACACCGTGGTGAACGACATCCCCTTGGCCATCTATCAGCCCCACAGCCTGAAACCCCGCCTGCATGTGGGAGCGTTGGAGGGCCCGCAGAGCGACACATCCATTGTGATGGCATTGCAGGCGGCCGACATCCGCGCCGACAACAAAGAGATTTTGAGCGCCTTTGTGCTGCATGGCGAGACCATTTCGCGCGGCACCACCAAACTCGGTTTCTGCGCCATCATCGATGGTAGTGTGACATTAGGACTCGATGAAGCCACACCGCTCTATGAACGTGCCATTGAGCGTGAGGGCGACTTTTTCCGCCAATATCCTTTGGTTGCCGGTGGGCAGCTGGTGAACAACAATGTCAAGAACAAGGCTTTGCGCCGTGCCCTGGCACGCGTGGGCGGACACCTTGTGGTGGTGGCCACGCGCTCGCAGGAGTCGCTGCACGACTTCTCAGAAGCCCTGCTCGACATCGGTGCACAGACGGCCGTGAATCTGGTGGGTGGAAAGATGACCACGGGATGGATCACCCTGGCCGATTCCACCATCATGCCCACCTCGCAACCGCATGAGCCACTGCCGCCAAGCGTGAACTACATCATTTGGACCAAATAGCGGCTGTTGAGCCATTTCATACATCCAAAAGGGCATTTCATACAACGCCTTTTTGTTCACTTTGCCATCTAAACACATAATAGTACCTTTGCATCATGAAAACAAACTCACCCCACTACCCCCATGCCACGGCTTTCGGCCTTGTGCTGCTCACCGCCAGCCTCATCAAAGTGGCGCTGAGCGGTTGCCAGCATCCGCAACCCACCTTTGTCCACCACCCCATGCGTGCGATCTACCATTGGAAAACCACCTTTGCACCCACCCCGGGTGAACTCGCCTTCATAAACCGGCACCATGTGGGAAGACTCTACATCCACTACTTTGACGTGGTGTTGCGCGACAATGTGGTGCAGCCCGAAGCCACCGTGCAGTTTATCGACACGCCACCCGACAGCCTCGAGGTGGTGCCCACCATCTTCATCACTCCCGAAGCCATGCGAGCCATGCAGGAGGAAAACGAAAGTTCCTACCCATGCGACGGCCATGTGCTGAACAGCTATGCGCAGCGCATCGTGAAGCGGGTGAATGCCATGAACAAGCACAACTGCATCAACAACGTGGGCGAGGTGCAAATCGACTGCGACTGGACGTCGCAGTTGCGCAGCAGCTATTTCCAACTGCTTGCGGCCACGCGGCAATTGCTGCACGAGCAGGGCATGGGGCTGAGTGTGACCGTGCGCCTGCACCAGCTTTCCGGGGCAGAGCCGCCGGCCGACATGGGCGTGCTGATGCTCTACAACACGGGAAACATCATGAACCCACACACGCGCAACTCCATCCTCGACCTCAACGATGTGCGGCCCTATTTCAAAGCCACCACCCACTACCGCCTGCCATTGGACTTTGCCTATCCCGACTTTGGCTGGCAGGTATGCTATCGCGATGGCAAATTCCTGCGTCTGGCTTCGCCCGGCGACACCACCACCCAAGAGCGCGGCACCATGGTGCGGCGCGAACAGGCCGACTTTGCAACAATCAAAAGCGTGAAACACCTTGCCGAGCAATCGCTGTCGCAGGCAGGACAATCGGCATGCATCATCTATCATCTCGACGAACAATTCTTAAACCTATTCACCCATGACCAGATTGAAACGATTTACAGCACTACTGATTAGCATCACGCTCACCGCAATCGCCTCGATGGCGTGTGGCCCATTCATCACCACACCTCGCGACATGGTGGTGTACAAACTGTGCGACAGCCCCATAGCACCACAGCCCGACCTAACCACGCGCCTCACACAAGCCAGCTTGCAGGCTTGGTGCGACTGGGCCGGCGGCGGCATCACCACCGGCGATGTGGCACAGGTGATGAGCCGCAGTGTGCCACAACTCGAGAGCCCCGATGCACAAAGCGGAAACGCCTTTGAGCGCTGGCTGTCCCACAACCCGCAGGCAGCAGAATATTTGGTGCTGGCACGGCAGTGCGAACTCACACGCGATCGCATGAGCGACCCCTGGTGGTATCCCGAAACCGACGACGACGATTTGCCCACGATTGAAGAGGTGGAACGCTACGCCCGCAGCCATAGTGCCACCGAGGCACAAGGACGCTACACCCTGCTTGCCGTGCGTGCAATGGTCACTCAACACAAGTGGCAGCAGTGCATCGACTACTGGGACAGCGTGCAGCACCAGGTGGCTTGCCAAGCCGTGCGCAACCTGGTGGAGCCGAATTTGGTTGGATGCCGATTCCACCTGGGCGACAGCACTCAGGCACTGCGACGCTTCCTCGAGCTGGGCGACGTGCGCTCGGTGCAATTCTGCTGCAAGCAGATGGGGCTCGACTGGCTCGACTGCGCACGAATGAGTCCAGAATTATACGTGTTTCAAGCACAACTCGACGACTATCTGCGCAATCTCGACCACCAGCTAAACAATGCCGAAGCATATGATTGGAAAGATGATACGGAGTTTCAAGCCCTACTCGACGAATGCCGCCGTCGACGCACCAAGTGCTTGACCATCGCTCAACAACGCCCCTCCAATGCCGCCATGTGGCTTTACGCCGCCGCAGCCATGAGCGATGCGCTGGGCGACTACGCCTTCGCCACCCAATTGTGCACACAGGCGCGGCATGCACGAGGGCATCAAATGCTTGATGAGCGCATCGATGTGCTCAAATTCCACATCCAAGTGCAAAGTATGGCCATGGGGCCTGGCTACGATGCCATGCTGCAACACGGCATGCGCCAACTCACCACGCTCACCACGCGCGACATTCAGCAATTTCGCGAACACCTCGCTTACGAAACAGCCCATTGGAATCTTGACAACAAAGAGAGTGCCAACTATGTGTATCACAACGAGGCCAACTACTATTGGCACAACATGCTCTACCGCATTGTGGCCGGAGAGGCTGCCCCACGACTGGTGCAGGCCGGGAAAACAACGCTTGCACTCATGGCCACCAATGTGGCCGAGAACTACCTGCCGCGACTCATGCACGCCGACAGCCTCATGCAGTGCTACGACAACCACACCTTCACGCTCGCCGACACGCTGCCCACACAGGCCGTGAAACGATACCGACAAGCTGTGGCATCACCGCACAATGGCTTTGAACGCTGGCTAGTGCAGCTGGGCTACAACGACGCCGACTACTGGAACGAGCTGTTGGGCACCCATTGCTTGCGTGATATGGACTATGCCGACGCCATCGCCTATCTGAGTCAGGTGAGCCATGCCTACCAGCAATCGATGAACATCTGGCCCTACTTCAAACACGACCCCATGCGGCACCAAATCGTGCGCATCAGCGACCGAACCGACTACAAACTGCAGTACGCCCAGCAGATGCTGGCCGCGCAGCAGGCCATGCGCCAGAGCCACGACCCCAACGAGCAGGCATCGGCGATGATGCGGTTGGCCATAGGACTGGGCAACGTGGCCGACAGTGAAGAAACCGACGATGATTACGGAACATGGTTCACCGAGGGGCGCGACTGGGCACTGGTGCGTTACGGAACAGGCAGTGCAAGCGATTTTGGACAGGCCAACCATCAAGCCCTGATGCGGCAACTAAGCCTCAGCAACAGCCTGAAACAAAAAGCTTTCCGCACATTCACCGATAAAAACCTCGCCGCCAGCTGGTGCGTAGAGCTGTGCCAATACGTTGCCGCTGTCACCCGCTATCCCGACACGCCCACGGCACAATGGCTGCGTAGCCACTGCGATGGTTTGCGCGACTACAAGGTAAGAGAATAGACATAGGTATTTCAGCTACGAGCTACAAGTGCGCAATTCAGTGTAACTATGAACTGCGAACTGAGTAAGATGCGAGATGCAAGAACCGCATTGCGACGCTTGTTTAGTCATGTGCTTGGATTAGATATCGAGAAAAAGCGGATAATTATTTTTTAACGATTGCAAGTCAATATTTTTCGCTAATTTTGCCTGCCGTAAGCAAGAACCAAGAACCAAGAACCGCAATGCGATAATTGTGCATTGTGCATAATGCATTTAAACAAATGACTACTGCTGAAGCCAAAACGATATTCCGCGAGCAGCTGCAAGGGCTGTACGACACCGCCGAACTTGATGCCATGCTGCGCATCGTGATGGAAGAAGTGATGCATTACTCCCCCGTGGATGTGGTGCTGCGCGAGGGCGAGCAGCTGCCTGAGTTTTTTGATGCCCGGTTGGCTAACATCATCGACCGTCTGCGGCGGCACGAACCGCTGCAATACATTCTGGGCGTGGCGCTGTTCCATGGTCACCGGTTCAAGGTGACCCCGGCCACGCTGATTCCCCGCCCCGAGACGGAGCAACTGGTGGACCTGGTGCTCGACCGCTGGGGCCACCACGAGGATCTGCGCGTGCTGGACCTGGGCACCGGCAGCGGCTGCATCGCCATCAGCCTGGCACGGGCACTGAAATTCGCCCAGGTCACCGGTGTGGACATCAGCCACGAGGCACTGGCCGTGGCCCGCGACAATGCCGCAGCCCTCAAAGCCCGCGTGCGTTGGGTCGAGGCCGACCTGCTCGAAATGCCGCCCATGGCGGCCGATAGCGTAGACCTGGTGGTGAGCAACCCGCCCTACATTGCCATGAGCGAACGTGCCGCCATGGACCGCAACGTGTTAGACTACGAACCCGCCGATGCCCTGTTTGTGCCCGACAACGACCCCTTGCGCTTCTACCGCACCATTGCCGCGCTGGCACGCACGGCACTCGCCGAGGGCGGCATGGTTTATCTTGAAATCAGCCAGTATCGCGGCCCAGCGGTGGCCGAGCTGATGCGCCAGGCGGGATTTGCCGACGTGACGTTGCTCAGCGACAGCTTTGGCAACCACCGCTTTGTGACCGCCATCAAACGCTGAACTTGCCGTTCACAACCGCTTGAGACTCCCTGCGCGCGAGCTTTAGCACCGCCACAGGGCCGTGACTATGCGCCACACACTACCGACATCTGTAGGTAACATTTTCTATCGAAAAGATAGCCAATCTCCCCGATTTAAGAATTATTAACTATCATTTGCGCAAATTGTCGGCCATTCTCTTTCGATTTCGCGGCAAATAGCGTATATTTGCAGCGAAATTGTAAGATAATACTAAAAAACAGCATCAGATGGGACACATTGACAACTTAGACCGTAAGATTCTTGACATCATTATGAAGAACGCCCGTATCGCCTCGAAAGACGTGGCGATGGAATGTGGTGTTTCGCGAGCTGCGGTGCATCAGCGCATCCAGCGCATGATCGACATGCACGTGATCACCGGCAGCGGCTACAACGTCAATCCCAAGGTGCTTGGCTATAGCACCTGCACCTATATCGGCATCCAGCTGGAGAAAGGGTCGCTCTACCGCGATGTGATTCCCGAGCTCGAAAAAATCAGCGAGGTGGTGGAGTGCCACTTCACCACGGGCCGCTTCACAATGCTCATCAAGCTCTACGCCCGCGACAACCAGCACCTGATGGAGCTGCTCAACGACCGCGTGCAAAACATTCCCGGTGTGATGGCCACCGAGACGCTCATCTCGCTCGAACAGAGCATAGCCCGAGGCATTCCGGTGCACTACGAGAAATAGGCCCATCACCCTCATTCTTTCTGTCTCCGAAAAAGAGGGAAGAAAGTCTCGAATGAGAAACGCCCTGTTTCGCTTGTTTCGGTTTTCAGCCGACACAAAGCGAAACAGGGCGATTGCTCGTTATGGCGCGAGCCATAAGATGGCCCATCGGTTAACTCACCGCATCACGGCAGCAAGGCGGCATATTTCTCGGCCAGGTGGCGCGAGAATGCCAGCACGTCGGTGGTGGCGGGCAGCGGAATGGGCGTGTGGTCCTCGGCCCAGGCCAGCTCGTAGGCATACACGCGCTTGTCGAAGGCCTCCTGGTCGAAGGCCTTGCCCTGCTGCACGCAGGCAGTCACATCGTCGACATACATCTTCCAACGCGTGTGGTAGTACTGGCCGATGAGGCCTGCCCACGACCGATTGGCATAGTCATCCAAGTCGCCACCCCAGGTGGTGATGAGTCGGCGAGCGTTCATCTCGTAGTAGTCCTTGAGCTGCGGCGTGTTGCCGTAGTCGCGTGCCATTTCAATCCACTTCTGCACGGTGCAGTAGGGGTGATGGGCGGTGAGGCGGTCGCAATCGGTGATGATGTCGAGCATGAGCTGCCCGTTCAGCCGCAGGGCCTGCATGTCACGATTGGTATAAGCCTCGTCGAAGCGCTGCTTGGCCTTGTTGAAAGCCAGTCCCAGCGCCTCGCGTCCGGCGGCGATGAGATCGAGCACCATGGCGTCGCGAGTGACGGTGGGCTGCTGCAGCAGGGTGAGCCAGGCCTGCACCATGTGGTCGGGGTAATAATAGTAATCGTCGCGTGTCCACTTGGCTTTCTCGCGCATGCGCGGCGAGAAATTGAACTGCGGCCCGCGTGTGTAGGCGTAATGCACAAACACGTTCTGCGCCAGCGACCACCATGCCAGGCGTGCGGGCAGCGACTCGCCACCCACATGGCGCTCGGCGATGCGTGCCACGGCCACGCTGTCGGTGAGCTGGTAGTCCCAAGCCTTGTCAAGGATGTATTCATAGGGGAACTGCTGCACATCAAGTCCCTCGAGCGTGGAGCCCACGCCCACGAGGTCGCTACCGGCCTCTTGGAAAGCCTTTTCGAGCTTTTGCCCGGCTTCGAGCACATTGCCCTGCATGGCCGACGAACCGCCAAAGTTGCCCAAATAGCACCAGATGAACGGCTGTCCGTAGAACCCATTGTGCATGCGCCACACCTCCATGCGCTCGCAGAAGTAGTCGAGCATAGTCATCTTGCCGGCGGGCACACCCTGCATCATGGCACGTGTGCGCTCGGGTATCCAGTCGCGTCGCTGGTAGTAGAGGAACCAAGCCATTTGCAGCCACTCGGCCTTAGGGTCGGCGGCAGCTAGCGACTGGTAGATGTGCTTCGACACGCGGCCCAGATACTCCGGCTCCCAGTTGGGCGGCGACATCTCGTTGAACGGGTCGATGCCATAAATGTGGTCGGTGCCGAACAGGCGGGTCTGTTCCTTGATGAACAGTTTCTGAATCTTGGTGTAGAGCGGGTCCTCGGAATCGAGGAAATAGGTGTTGTAGGGTTTCTCAAACTCGTCCCACACCTCCAGGGGCTTGATATCGGCCTTGGGATAGAGTTCCTGGATGCGGATGGGCACGTGTCCGGCAAATGCGGGCAGCACGGGGCGCATGTTCAGGGCGCGCTCGCGGGCCACGATTTGCTTTTGCAGAGCCGTTTGCGTGTCGAGCCAGTGCTTGGGCAGCGGGCCGCACCAGGCGTCGATGTTGGCCATGCGGTGCCACGGCAGATAGGCCGGACCCGTGAAATAGGCACGGATTTCCTCATCCTTCATGCCCAGCTTTTTCCACACCTCATACCACACGCTCTCCTGGCCGGTGATGGCCAGCGGCAGGTTCACACCATTGAGGGCCATCCAGTCGATGAAGCGTTCCCAGTCGCGCCACTGCCAGAACACCATGGTGTAGCCATAGGTGCAGTAGTTGAGGAAGGAGCGCTGTGGCACGCGTGCGTGCACCACCTCGCGGGCAGCCACCGTGGGCAGCACATCGGGCAGCTCCACGGGCACATCGGCATACCACGACACGGTGGTGCGGCAATAATTCTTCAGGTAGTGGTTCAGTCCGGTGGCCATGGCTCCGGCATTGTTACCACTGATTTTCACACGATTACCCTCGCTTTCGAGGATGAAATAGTCGGCTTTTTCGGCCGGGGCTTGCGCGAAGGTGACATGCGCAGCCAGACGCGGCGACAGTCGCTGGGCCAGCGCCTGCACTTCGTCCACTTCGCCGCCATGAGCCACGACGGGAAGCAGCAGGGCCACGAGCAGGCCAAGTGCGGTAGCAATTCGTTTCATTTGATTCTAGTTATGAGTTTAGGAGTTAGGGGTTCTGTTTTCAGTTCTTGGTGGCCACGATTCGTGGCTTACTTACGAAGGCCTGCCATGAGCTAGGTTCTCGGTTCTTGTTAATCGATTTTCACCACCAGGTAGTTGCTCTTTTCCCAAAAGCGAGCGGGGTTGGTGATGACGAGTTTCTTGGTTGACCCGGCGTCCACGATGTTGTAGGAGTCGGCGGGATGGTTCTTGTTGTCCATCACCTTCGCCTTCTTGCTGCGCAGGTCAATCTCGGTGAGCGTGCGCTTGTCGGCGCGGGTGAAGTAGTTCTTCTCGTAGTCGCCTTCCATGATTTTGGTCTTGCGCAGGATGCCGTTTTTCTCGATGATTTTGTGCGCCTTGAGTTCCTTGTCCGAGCCTATGGCATAGTAGCAGGTGTTGAGCGTGTTCACGTCCTCGGTGAGCCGTTGGTTCTCTTCCTGCACCACCTTTTTCTCTTCCTTCACAGTGGTGATGGCGTTGTCGAGCGAATCCACGCGCGTGTTGAGGTTCTTGATTTCGATGTGCGCCGCTGCCAGCTGCTGGGTGAGGTCGTCGATGATGGTTTGCTGAGTGGATAGCTGCGCCTTCAGGGCCTCGATGGTGCGCTTCATCCGCTCGTTGTAGTTGTTCGACTGGCTAAGCCTCCGTTCCAGCTCGGCGAGTTTCTGCTCACGCTCGGTGATGGCCCGCTGAATGGCGATGATGTCGCTGCGCAGCTGCCGCTTGCGGTCGGGGGTCTCGCTGCCCAGGTCCTGCACGGTGACGATGTCCTGCAGCTTCTTGATCTCGATCATGCCCTCGTTGATTTCGTCCATCAGGGCCAGCAGGCTGTCGTTCTCGGCCTCGAGGGTAGCCTGTGCGTCTTGGATGTCGGTGCTGTCGATGCGACGGGCAGATTCATCATCTTTGTTGGCATTGCCGCTGCAGCCAGGCATGAGCGACATGAGAATGATGGCCAAGGCAAAATACTTAATCTGTTTCATCTTCAAGGTTGTTTGTGTCAACGCTGTTGACGTTCTTGTGTTTGAACCGGGCATACTTGTCGACCTTGGCATCGCTGGCCGGCTTGCAGCCAGCCACCACAATCACGATTTCGCCACGTGGCGGACTGGCGGTGAAGTGGTCGATGAGTTGGCCCAGTGTTCCATGATGGGTGGTGTTGTGCAGCTTGGAGATTTCTCTCGACACCGAAGCCTCGCGGTCGGGGCCAAAGGCTTCGGCAAACTGCTGCAGCGTTTTCACCAATCGCAGCGGCGACTCATAGAACACCATGGTGCGCTGCTGTGTTTTGAGTTCGGCAATTCGTGTGGCGCGCCCTTTCTTGGGCGGCAGAAAGCCCTCAAACACGAATCGGTCGCAGGGCAGGCCGCTGTTGACCAGGGCCGGCACAAAGGCGGTGGCCCCGGGCAGAGTCTCCACCTCGATGTCCATGCGTCGGCACACGCGGGCGAGCAGGAAGCCGGGGTCGCTGATGCCCGGCGTGCCGGCATCGCTCACCAGGGCCAGCTGGGCACCGCCTTGCAGCAGCTCCATGAGTCCGGCCAGCGACTCATGCTCGTTGAATTTATGGTGGGCACGCATGGGGGTGGTGATGCCGAAATGGTGCATCACCACGGCACTAGTGCGCGTGTCCTCGGCCAGAATGAGCGACACCTGGCGCAACACCGCCACGGCACGAGGGGTCATGTCGTCGAGGTTGCCAACAGGCGTGGGCACTATGTAGAGCTTGCCAGGCATCGCGTTTTCGGATTATGCGAAATGGTTGCGCACGATGGTCATAAACTCGCTCACCTCGGGCACGTCCTCGTCCCAGCCCAGGTCGCCCAGGAAATAATCCCGGGCCTCGTCGTAGCTGTGCATGGCCTCAATCATGTTGATGGCGTCGACAAATTCCGCCTCGCTGCCCTCGAACAGCTCGCGGCGGAAACGGAAGCGGTCGTTGATCGAGAACGCCTTGCGCAGGTCTTTCGACATGGAACGTTGCAGCTTCTCGTCCACACGCAGGGCTTGCGTCGGTTCGTCGCCGTCTAGCGTGGGCATCACCGTGTCGGCGGGTGTGGCGAAGGTGAACGCCGGGCGCAGCACATCGTCGTCGGTGCGCGGCGGCACGTCGTCATCATCGGTCAGCGCCACGGGAACTGGTTCGGGTTCGGGAACAGACACAGGTTCGGGTTCAGGAACAGGCGTAGGTTCGGGTTCAGGAACAGGCACAGGCACAGGTTCGGGCGCTGGTACTAGCTCGGGCGCAGGTTCGGGAACAGGTTCGGGTTCGCAGACCGGCGCGGGTTCCGGTTCGGGTGTTGACGGCTGCTGGCTGCGGTCGGGCATTTGCTGCGAAAGCTCGTGCAGCGCGGCGGCGTGCTCGCGGATGCGGTCATACACCACCGCAGGGGTATCGCTGCCATGACGGTCGGCCACAAGTAGCAGGCCTTCAAGCTCATAGACGTGCGACAATATCTTCGACAAAGCTATATTCATAAGGCTGGTTTTTAATGTCGACTACTATTCAGGCTGCAAGTTTAGCAATTTTTTTTCAAACAATCACCCTTTTGAGGCAAAAAAATGCTTCTACCCCCGTTTGGAGCGACAAATAGTGATGTGATAAACGAGATAGAAACAATTAGACAT
The DNA here is from genome assembly GCA_017545095.1 of Muribaculaceae bacterium. The sequence continues at coordinate 19,399 of JAFYCU010000092.1, forward strand.
AAGAGACATAAGCCTTTGACTGCGATTGACATAAGAACATAAGATTTCTGCGGTTGTGAGCATGGGGCACTTATGCTTTGTTTACATTGATTGATTTTTATGGTGTTGCACGTCTTTTGGTGCTTCGCTCTTGGCGGCAGAGCGGAGATGGTTATCTGAATTTGGAATACTCGTCTTTGCGAAATTTGTTGTAACTTTGCATTCTGAATTTTTCAGCTACCTTTCATGCTCCATTTTCACCGATGAGAGTTTATGGCTCACCATGTGGGCGGTGGCGTGGAGCCGAGGGCAGCGGGACTATAAAACCTAAACCTATGATCATCTACAAAGCAAATATTGTCTACACGAAGCAGCCCGACAAGTTCGAAGTGCTGGAAAGAGGTTGTGTGGCCGTTGAAAACGGTCGTGTGGTGGGCATTTCTAGCGATGCCCAGCATTTCGACAGCGAACAGGCCCAGGTGGTGGACTACGGCGACTGCCTGCTCATCCCGGCCATGAACGACATGCATGTGCATGCCGCGCAGTATCGCAATCAAGGCATGGCCATGGACCTTGAACTGCTTCAGTGGCTCGACCGTTACACCTTTCCTGAGGAAATGAAATTCTCCTCAACGGCCTACGCTAGTCGTGTTTACCGCCGCTTCGTGCGTGATTTGTGGCGCATGGGCACCATGCGTTGCGTGGCGTTTGCCTCGGCACACCACGAGAGCACACGCAAGCTGATGCGTCTCTTTCAAGAGACCGGCATGGGGGCACTGGTGGGTCAAGTGGCCATGGACCGCAACTGCCCCGAAGCGTTGTGCGCGTCCGTCGCCGATGTCGTTCGCCACACCGAAGCCCTGGCCAGCGAGTTTGGCGACCCCAATGGCTTGGTACGCCCCATCGTCACCCCGCGTTTCATCCCATCGTGCTCACCCCACATGCTTCGTGCCTGCGGCGAACTGGCGAGCAAGCACAATCTTCCCGTTCAGTCGCATCTATCGGAGAACACCGACGAGATTGCGTTCGTGCGGCAGCTCGAGCCGGAGAGCCTCGGCTATGGAGATGCCTACCTGCGCTACGGTCTTTTGGGACAGCAACCCACAGTGATGGCTCACTGCGTGTGGACACAAGGCGAAGAACTGCGGTTGCTCAAGAGCCACGATGTGATGGTGGCGCACTGCCCCACTTCCAACCTCAACTTGTCGACGGCCATCGCGCCCGTGCGTTCGTTCCTCAACGAGGGCGTTCGCGTGAGTTTGGGCAGTGACATCAGTGGCGGACATGACTTAAGCATCTTCCGTGTGATGGTTTATGCCATTCAAGTGAGCAAAGTGCGTAACAAGCATTGTGAAGGTGAAGGAGACGCTTTCCTTACGCTTCCCGAAGTGTTTTGGATGGCCACCAAGTGTGCCGGTAGCTTCTTCGGCCAAGTGGGCAGTTTTGAGCCAGGTTACGAGTTCGATGCCCTAGTGATCGATGACCAGGCACTCAACTACGACAATTATTCCATTCTGCAACGCCTGGAGCGTTTCATCTACTTAGGCGATGACCGCCATATCGCCCACCGCTTTTGCCGTGGACGCGAAATCCCAGAGCCACGACTTGTCGAGCCATAAGTGCGATGCAAGTGACGAGCTACGAATTCGCTTGCATTAAGTTATAAAAAACTGACAATCAATATGTTGTGAAAATATTTATTTGGTATAACATAAGCACTCACCCTTAATTTCAGCGCTAATTGGCGTGCTCGGAAAACGATGGAGGTCGGAATGTCGATTTTTTTCGGCATCCCGACCTCCATCTATGCATTTCACGTCATTCCTCGCTTGATTCTTTTAGTGATGAGAAGCTCCGCAGCCCCGAGGCGATAACATGATTGCGACAATTGTCCTTGTTGTTTTCATTACTAATTCTCGAGCATGATGTTGATGACGATGTTCAAGTCTTCGACATCCACCCAGCCATCGCCGTTGGCATCGGCTGCGGGATAGTGCTCGCTATCGGCTTTGCCCAACATGATGTTGATGATGACGTTCGCGTCTTCAATGTCGACTTGTCCGTCGCTGTTGGCATCGCCTGTCGGCACGCCGCCATGTCCATCGGTAAAAGAGCCAAACACAAGCAGCGCCGGTGCTGGCTGGCCACAGGCTGTAAATGCGCCGTTATTGACCACTTTCAGGCCATAAGTGCCATTGGTGCCTGGTCGCCATGTGCCGTCTTCAAGCAGTAGGCGGGCATCCCAGCCGCCATAAACCTCCGGCTCCCAATAAAGGATGCCTACACAGCCTTCTTCTTGTGTCATTTTTTCGAACAAGTCTTTCATCACCTGCTCGGCACGAGGCTCATCCCATGTGGAATAGCCCGTCTCGACGATCATCACAGGAACGTGAAACGCTTTGTAGAGTTTGCGGAGGTTGGCTGCGGCAGTGGTGTTGGTCGCACACCATTGCTCCCAGTCGGGATAATGCGAAAGGCCTATCATGTCGAACTTGCCGCCATAGCGTTGGAATGCCTGATAAAACCACTCATTGTCGTGAACAGCATTGTCGTGGTGAACAATCACGTAGGCATTGGGCAAGACGCTTTTCACCGCATCGTAGCCGGTGTTGCTCAATGCCACATAGTTCAGCCAACGTTGACTGTCGGGCTTGTTCCAGTCGATGCGCCCATCTTCCCACACCATGCCGCTGCTGGTCTCGTTGCCCACCTGCACCCATTTCGGCTCAATGCCCTCGTCCTTCAATGCCTGCAAGACATCGATAGTGTGGGCGGCAAGGGCTTCTTTCAGCTCATCGAACGTCATTCCCTCCCATGCCGCAGGTTTTGTCTACTTGCCAGGGTCGGCGAAGTAGTCGCTGTAATGAAAGTCAATCATCACGTCCAGGTGTTGGGCTTTGGCACGTTGGGCTTTTGCCAAAACATCAGCCTTGTCGCTCCATGTACCATAGCCGTTTTCGGGATTCACCCATACCCGCAGACGGATGGCATTCATGCCAATATGCTTCATCAGCGAGAAAATCTCGGTTTCCACACCGTTGTTGTCGTAGAACTTCATGCCGTCGGCTTCCATCTCGCTACACCAACTGATGTCTGCGCCGCGTACAAACGATGATGACAGAGCGTTTGCCGACACGGCGACAAACAGCATCATGAACAAAAAAAACTTGTGCATAAGTCTGATTCTGGATACAGAGATCCTGTGATTTTAGCATAAGTCACACGCCTGTTCGCCCTTATTGCACTTTTTGGAGTGTGAACAAAGCGGTACAAAACACCATTAGTCACTCATTCGGTCGGACATTTACTGGTTGAACACTCCGGGGTGGGGGTGGCGTCGGTGCTGATGGTGTCGGCAGGCTCTTCGTTCTTCACCTCGGTGGCGGTGTAATCAATCTTCGCGAAGCCCTTGACCAGGTTTTCAACGGTGGTTTTGTCGGCATCGTAGGTGATGGTGACCGTCTGTTGCTCCACATTGGTGACAATCTTTTTGATGCCTTTTTCAAATCGTAGGTTGCTTTTGATTCGGTTCTCGCAGCCCTCGCAGTGCATGGGCGGTGTGGTGGTGAACACGATGGTTTTGATATCCTTGGCATCGGCGGCCAAAAGAGCCAATGCGACCATGAGGAAAAGCAGTAACTTTTTCATTGATAGTGTGATTTAGTGTTTAAACAAGTTGATGCGCACTCCGGCATAGACCATAGCACCGCTCACGGGTCCCCAGATGAGCGTTGGTTCAAAACGCACACTCCATGGCCTGTCGGCAGCAATGATGGGCACTCGTTGCTTGTAGTTGGTGAGATTCTCACCACCCACATAGATGGAGAAATGGCGGAACCATCGGGTGACCTGCGCATTGAGCTGGAAGTAGGCTGGGAATTGGCTGTCCCACGCTGGGATGCCATCGGCAGTGAGGTAGCTGTCGGGCATGCGGCCGCCGCCGTTGAGTTGCAGAGTCACATCGAATTCCCACAAGCCAAGGGGAGTCTTGTAGGAAGCCGCCAGCAGTCCCTTGTAGCGTGATGTGAGCGGCTTCTCACGCAAGAGGCCGCCATAGGTCATCTTCACGTCTTGGTAGCGGTAGGCCAGCGTGAGCTCGAGGCCATCCACAATGGGATAGGATGCATCGATTTGCATGGTGTGTGAACGCGAACGACCGTTGAGGTTGGTGATGTGGACAACCATTGGCGAAGCGTCGTAGTCAACCATCATCTGCTGGTCAAAGCGGGTGTAGTGATACTCGGCATTCACCTTAAGCAGCCGCTCCCACAGGGGGATGTCGAACGAAGACGTGAAGCCAACGTTCCAAGCGCGCTCTTGCTGCAAGGAGTCGACAACGAGCCGCCGGCCACTGGCCAGCAAGTAGTTGTTCTCGGCCAGGGCATGCGGGGTGCGGTAGCCGCGGCCTGCCGAGAGCCTCAGCGTCCACACCGGCACCGGATGCCACCGCAGGTGCACACGCGGCGTGGCAAAGGTGCCGTACACGCTGCTGTGGTCCACCCGCAAACCAGTCATGAGCGTCAAGGCATCGTTGTGGGTAAGGGTGTACTGAAGATAACCACCGGCAACGGTCTCTTTTTCCATGACATGCACCACCGCACCCGTTGCGCTATTCTCAAGGCGATAGTGCTGCGAGAGGTAATCGTGGTTCAGGCTCAGCCCGGCCGACAATGCATGCGATGGCGTGAAATGAGTCTCAAACAACAATTGAGCGTAGCCGTTCTTCTCACCAACGGAATAGCATTTATGGCCATAGAGGCCGTCGAAGTCGTGATAGGATGCCGAGGCCATGAAGGCAACGTTGGTGCCGTGGTCATGGTCAAGCACCAGCGCGTGTTTCATATACGCCTCGTAACGCCTGGTTTTGAGGTTGATCTCAAAGATCGGTTCACCATTGTGCGCCGTGGTTTGTCCACTCTTGCGATGCTCGTCGAGCAGAGCCAGTCCGCCATGGAAAATATAACGGTCGCCGAGCCAGTCCCAACGGTTCTGCACATTCACCTGCCGCACGTTGGGCTGGTCAAGGAAATGGTCATGGTTGTGGTCCATATCGGCCAAGTTGTTCTCGTAGTGAGCCAGCACATTGGCATTCAGGCGCGGGGTGAAGTGGATGTTGCCATCGGCATTGGCTTCGATGCGGCCATCGGAGTTGCCATAGAGGTTAATGGTCACGCCAGGGTCATCCTCGGGTTTGAGGTATTCCACGTCGATTTGTCCCGTAATGCCTTCAAAGCCATTGCGCACCGATGAAGCCCCTTTTGACACTTGTATGCTTTTCATCCACGGCCCCGGCACATAGCCCAAAGCAAACGGAGCCGCAGTCCCTCGCCAGTTGGGCATGTTCTCGGCAAGCATTTGCACGTAGGTGCCACTCAGTCCAAGCAATTTGATTTGCTTGGCCCCGGTGGCGGCATCGTTGTAGTTGACATCGACCGAAGGATTGGTGGAAAAGCTCTCTCCCAGATTGCAACAGGCGGCTTTGAATAGTTCGGCCTTGTTGATGCGCATGGTATTCTCGGCCCCCATTACACGCGACACCCCCAAGCGAAGTGCAGTCACCGTGACCTCGCCGATTTCCTTGCTCAACGACGTTTCGGTGCTGTCGTTAACCGTCTGCCCAAACAGCGGACAGCTCGACAGCACCGACAACGCGATGGGAATCAATACAATGCGTGACATGTTAAGATGCCAGCTCGTGGCCCTCTAAAACTCCCTAAAGGGGGACTTGCTGTAGAATGACGAGAGCCAGGAGACAAGATGCACGATGGCTAACGCACGTTATACCCTATTGCGATAATTGTGCGTTGTGCACTAATACATACTTTACTTCAGCCCACGGGCTTTGAGCAACGCCGAGGCATCGGGTGCGGCCATGCCAGTGAAGTCGCTGAACATCTTCATCAGGTCGCCCGTGTTGCCACGGCTGAGCACCTTGTCGGCAAAGTCTTGGCCTGTTTCGGGTTTCAGCGGTCCACGCTGGGCAAACACATCGGCAATGTTCACCGCCAGCACCTCGGTCCACAGGTAGCTGTAATAGCCTGCGGCATAACCGCCACCCCACACATGGTTGAAGTAGCTGGTGCGATAGCGGGGAGGAATCTGCGGGTCGAGCAGACCAACTTTCTCCAGAGCCTGGAGCTCAAAATCGGCAGCCTTGTCGGCCGTGGGCACGTCTTTCGACGAGAGGGTGTGCCAAGCCAGGTCGAGGCACGTGGCAGCCAAGTTCTCGCCCAAGGCATAAGCCGACTGGAAGTTGATGGACTTGAGCATCTTTTCCTTGAGGTCGGCAGGCATGGACTCGCCTGTTTCGCAATGGCGGGCATAGTGGTCAAACACCTCGGGAATCGAGGCAAACGACTCATTGAACTGCGAGGGCATCTCCACAAAGTCGTTGGGCGTGGAGGTGCCACTGATCATGTTGTACTGGCAGTCGGAGAGGATGCCGTGCAGGGCGTGGCCAAACTCATGGAACATCGTGGTCACCTCGTCCCAGGTGAGCAGCGAGGGTTTGCCCTCGGGAGCCTTGGCGTTGTTGCACACGTTATACACCACCGAGAGCTGGTCGCGCAGACGGCTCTGCTTGGCAAACTC
>JAFYCU010000093.1 GCA_017545095.1 Muribaculaceae bacterium
GACCTAATTATTCAATTGGGTTGCTCCGTGGGGAGGTTGACTACCTTAATACGACAAAGGTACGAAAAACCTCGTTTTTTCACTGCATCATGACTTGACTTTTGGAACAGTCAAGGTTTGACGCTGCAAAGATAAAGTTATACATCAGATATTGCCCTCCGGGCAAATCACGCTACCCCACCTTGTGTTACGGAATCAATGCTCCACAGTTTTGATACAGCTTCAGATAATTGACACTCTTAATCTCGTAGGCGGAACAGCTACAATATGAGTTGTTGCGGCTGTTATTGGTTGTTGTGGTTGTTTGACATCTGTCGGCGGACTTTGCGCGTGGCAATCAGATTGATGCCCCAGCCCAATGCCATGATAAGCAAAGCAAGAAATGCTGTAATTCCGGCGTAAAAATACTTGACGCTCCCGGTTGGGTCCGGGACTCCTCCCACCTTGCTGGGGTCGAAGTCAAACACTAGATAGGCCAATGTGGAAAGCATTAAAGCCATCACCAAGAAGATGATAATCACCCGCCACAGAGTGCCCCACACACCATAGCCGAACAATTGTTTATAGGCTATCACAAAATAGGCAAGCACAGCAATGGCACTGGCAACAAAATAGAGATTGTAGTCCCAAAACAGCAATGGCGTCAGCGCGAGAAAAGAAACGACCAACTGAAGTACCAACATAAAGACTTGGATGAAGAAATCCTGCGGCAAAGTGTGTCGGGTGTGGCGCGGCGAGTAGCGGAACATGACCCAAGAGGGCAAGATGTAAAAGAGCGACATGATAAAATAGGTCCACACGAAATGTTTCCGGGTCCATTCCGTGAACCCGTCGAACATCTCGGTGCGCCCGCCAAACACATCAAATGAGTCGCCCAGAAAGATTGGAAGGAAGTAATAAAGCCAGAAAACGACAACCAGTGCGACGATGAAGAGCATCTTCACGGGTGGGAAGCTCACCTGGCGTCTGCCGCTGATGTAGTCGCCAATTAAATAGCCGGGTCGCAACAGCAGATGCCCGATTGTGCGCGGGAGCGATCGCGAACCCAGCCCCCAAACGTCCATCACACTCTGCCTCACACTGGCCCAGCCGACGGGACCCACGCCCGCCTTCTGCGAGCAATACGGGCAGTAATTGCCCGTGAACTGATGGTCGCAGTTGTGGCAGTGCTGCTCCTCGTGGGTCGCAAACTCATAGTCATTCGGCTTCACCTGCCACTGCCTTAGTCGATCAATATATTCTCTGATTCGTTGCATATTCATTAGTCTTGTCGATTGTTCGGATTGAGTATGCAAATTTACTCCTTATTCACGAACTGTGCAAACATTGTGTCAAAGTATTAGAAAATATGCGATACGCAAACTCGGATTTTTTCGGCGGAAGTGTTTGGTGTTTCGGAAAATTATTGCTAAATTTGTGGGCGGAAAATAGAGGAGGCCGAAACGCTTGAAAGGGAGTAGGCATTACACCTTATATATTTACGACTATGGCTGAAGAGAACAAAGGAATGCTCGATGCAGCAAAGGAGATGCTTGACGACAAGCTGGGCGATGCCAGCGAATTGATGGACAAGGCAAAAGAATTCCTTGGTGACAAGGCCGAGGATTTGCTTGAGAACGCCGACGAGCTCAAGAAAAAAGCTGTGGAGATTGGCAAGGCCATCGCCCCCGACTCGCTCGACGACAAGGTGGAAGGCGTTGTTGACCAAGCATTGGACTTCATCAAAGACAAACTGGGGAAAAAAGATCAGTGAAAAACTGCCAGAATCCTGAAGAAATCAAACAACAAAGGGCAATTAAATGATTTGTCCTTTGTTGTTTGTTATTTTGAATTTACGATGACCACACTCGTCCCAAAGGTAAATGGAGCATTCATCTCGCGAAAAAATTCACTCAGATAACGCTAATTGAGCAGATATTTCGTAATTTTGCACCTTCAAATTTAGAATTAATTAATCAGACGCAATGACACAGAAAGCTTTACTGATGATACTGGATGGCTGGGGCGTTGGGCCACGTGACAAGAGCAACGCCATCTACCACACGCCCACCCCTTACTGGGACTATCTGCTGGGCCGTTACCCCAACAGCGTGCTGCAGGCAAGCGGCGAGGACGTGGGTCTGCCCGACGGACAGATGGGCAACAGCGAGGTGGGACACCTGAACATTGGCGCGGGCCGCGTGGTGTACCAGGACCTGGTGAAAATTAACAAAGCGATTGCCGACGGCAGCATCCGCGAGAACCCCGAGGTGGTGGCGGCCTTCACCACCGCCCGCGACCGTGACTGCGGCATCCACTTCATGGGGCTGACCTCGACGGGCGGTGTACACAGTTCGCTGGACCACCTGATGGCCCTGTGCGACCTGGCCAAGGAATACGGCCTGACCAAAGTCTATGTCCACTGCTTCATGGATGGCCGCGACACCGACCCGGAGAGCGGCAAGGGCTACGTGGCGCAAGTGGAGGCGCACTGCGCCCAGAGCACCGGCACGGTGGCCACCGTGGTGGGTCGCTACTACGCCATGGACCGCGACAAGAACTGGGACCGCATCAAGCTGGCCTATGACCTGCTCACCGCCGGCGAGGGCCGCAAGAGCGACAACATGACTCAGGCCATCCAGCAGAGCTACGACGAAGGCGTGACCGACGAGTTTATCAAGCCCATTGTCAACACCACCGTGGATGGCCGTATCCAGCCAGGCGATGTGGTGGTGTTCTTCAACTTCCGCAACGACCGCGCCAAGGAGATGACCATCGCGCTCACGCAGCAGGATATGCCCGAGCACGGCCTGCACACCCTGCCCGACTTGCATTATTGCTGCATGACCCCCTACGACGCCACGTTTACCGGGCTGCACATCCTGTTCCCCAAGCAGGACGTGAGCAACACCCTGGGCGAGTACCTGTCGTCGCTCGGCAAGCGCCAGCTGCACATCGCCGAGACCGAGAAATATGCCCATGTGACCTTCTTCTTCAACGGCGGCCGCGAGGCACCCTACGATGGCGAGGACCGCATCCTGGTGCCGTCGCCCAAGGTGGCCACCTACGACCTACAGCCCGAGATGAGTGCCCCCGAGGTGTGCGCCAAACTCACCGAGGCCATCCGCACCGAGCAATACGACTTCATCGTGGTGAACTACGCCAATGGCGACATGGTGGGCCACACGGGCGTTTACACCGCCATCGAAAAGGCCGTGGAAACCATCGACAACTGTGTGCGCGACACCGTGGAGACGGCACGCATGGCGGGCTACGAGGTGATAATCATCGCCGACCACGGCAATGCCGACCATGCGTTCAACTGCGACGGCACACCCAACACGGCACATTCACTCAATCCCGTGCCGTTCATCTATGTGACCGAACGCCCCGAGGCACAGGTGCTGGGCGGTGGCCGACTGGCCGATGTGGCTCCCTCCATCCTGCAAATCATGCAGCTGCTCCAGCCCGCCGAGATGACTGGCCGCGGACTGCTCACCACTACACGGGAATGACCACGCTCTACCTGGTGCGGCACGGCCTCACCGAGGACAACGACGCACAACTGCTGCAAGGCATCTCTCCCGGCAAATTGAACGCTGCGGGAGTGGCACAAATGGAGCGACTGGCCGACGAACTGTGCGGCCAGCGCTTTGATGCCATCATCGCCAGCGACCTGCAACGCGCCATCGACTCGGCGCACATCATCGCCCGTGGACGCGGGCAGGAGGTGGCCACCACGCCGCTGCTGCGCGAGCGCGACTGGGGCGACTTCACCGGGCGGTTCATCCCCGACCTGAAAGACCTTCCGTTCCCGGCCAATGTGGAATCGCTCAACCACTTGCTCGACCGCGCCCGGCAGTTCATCGTCTGGGTGCAGACGCAGTACCCCAGCCAGACGGTGCTTGCCGTGGGGCACGGCATTATCAACAAAGCCGTGCAGGCGGTGCATTATGGCAAACCGATGCGCGAACTGAACAAGATGGGCAACGCCGAGTGCCGCATCCTGCACCTCGACGGCGCAGCAGCCAAAGCCGTGCCCGAAGCACCCGATGCGAAGCTGAATTTGAAGTGAGGAGCCGGAGGCCTAAAAAGACTAGAAAACCAGCAACACTAGTTAAACTAGTTTAAACTAGCTAAACCAGAAAAACTACCGGCCTATCCCCCAAGTTCCACTTGGGGCAGGATACCGTTGAGGTGGGCGATGGCGAGGCCGTAGTTGGTGATGGGCACGCCTTGCTGTTGTGCACGCGTGATGCGCGACTGCATCAGGCGGCGGTTGAACATGCAGGCGCCGCAATGGATGATGAGGTCGTAGGCGGTGAGGTCTTGCGGCCAGTCCTTGCCAGCGCGGATGTCGAATTGCACGCTCTCCCCCACCCGCTTGCGAATCAGCGCGGGAATCTTTTCGCGGCCGATGTCCTCGCTCATGGGGGCATGGGTGCACGCCTCGGCGATGAGCACCCGCGACTGCGGTGTGAGCCGGTCGATGGCGGCAGCTCCGGCGGCCATCACCCGCACATCGCCCTTGAGCGCGGCCATCAGCACCGAGAACGACGTGAGGCGCGACTGCGCGGGTTTCTTTTCATACACCGCCTTGAACACCTGCGAGTCGGTGATGATAAGTGCCGGCGGCTCGCGTAGCGCGGCCAGGCTACGCTCCAGCCCCTCGAGGGTGCAGCACAGCACGGTGCAGTCTTTGTCAAGCAGGTCGCGGATGGTCTGCACCTGCGGCAGGATGAGCCGTCCTTTGGGCGCCTGCGGGTCCTGCGGCATCACCAGCAGCACGGTGTCGCCTTTGGCAGCCAGCGCACCGGTCAACGACATCGATACATCGTCGCCGGCGGCACGCGCCATCGCCTGGCGCAACTCCGCCAAACCCTGCCCAGTGACACAGCTCACTAGCACAGGCTCAAGTCCTAAAACTGACTTAAGGCGCGATGCCACTGATTGCGCATCATCATGGATGTCAACCTTGTTCAACACCAGCACCGTGGGCACCTCGCGGCGTTGGAGCACGGCCAGCCATTCGCGTTCCTGGCTCAAGTCGCCGCCGCCATCGGTGACCAGCAGGGCCATGTCGGCCTGATCCACCACGCGCTGTGTGCGCTCGTTACGTAGATTGCCCACCATGCCCTCGTCGTCGAAGCCCGCCGTGTCGATAAACACGACAGGGCCAAGCGGGAGGAGTTCCATGGCGCGCAGCACGGGGTCGGTCGTGGTGCCGGGCTGTGCCGAGACGATAGCCGCTGGCTGTCCCGTGAGCGCGTTCAGCAGCGACGACTTACCCACATTGCGCCGCCCGAAGATGGCGATGTGCCGTCGCACCGCCTGCGGCGTCTGGTTAAGGTCTTGAGACATTGTTTCTTGTATTGGGATTATATTCTATTGGCAGAGCCAGTCATCGATGGTGCGAGTCTCCTTGTTGATATTGATGGCCAATAAGCGCACGGGGTGGCCGTCGTGGCGGTACTTCACGGCATAGTCCTTGCGTTGCAGCTGCGCCATGGCCTCCTGTGCCGTAGCACTGTACTTGAGTTCCACTACATAGATTTCCTGGGGCATAAGCAGCACCAAGTCGGCACGACCATTGCTTGTGCGGTCCTCCACACGAATGTCGGCCTCAAACGATGCCAGCACAGCGTACAAGATGGCTTGATAGTGCCGCTCGTTGTCATTGGCAACATCGTAGGGGATAGAAGCGAAGAAATCACGCAGTGCAGCCATGAAATCGGCTATGTCGCCGCCACGACGCAAGGCGAAATACGCCTTGCGCAAATAGAAAGTGCGGTCGGGCGACGCACCGGCACGCGCCAGCAGCGATTCGCCCAATCCCACACGCACCTCCTGGTTGGGGATGCCCAGCGTGTAGGTGCGCATGTCGCGGTCATAGCCTTTGATGGTCATATAGCCGCTTTGGTAGAGCACGGGCACCACATCGCTGATTTGCTCGGCGGGCGCATCGAAGCGCGATTTCTGCGCCTCGACACACTCTATGTCGTCAAGTTCGAAATGGTGGTCAGCCATCAATTTCAACAGCCACGACGATGTGCCGCTTTCAAACCAGTAGTAATCAACCTTTTGGTTGCCAAGAGCCTTGACCAGGCTCAATAGGTTGTAGATGTCGGCGGTCATATCTTCGCTGAAATGGTAGCCGTCGTAGTGCTGCTTGAGAATGTCCAGCATCTCGTCGGGCGCGATGCCTTCGCGTTCGGCCAGACGCTCGACACCGGGAAGCATCTGTGTGGCCAGCTCCTCGGCGGTGATGCCGCACAACGCCTCGTACTGCGGCAGCAGACTGATGTTGTTCAGGTTGTTGAGCTCGCTGAAGATGCTCAGCTGTGAGAACTTGGTGATACCCGTAATGAACACGAAGCGCAACCGCTCGGCTTCTCCCTTGAGCGGTGCATAGAAGTCGCGCATGATGTCGCGCACCTGCTCCATCTGCGCGGGCTTGTCGAGGTTCTCCAACACTGGCGCGTCGTACTCGTCGAGCAGCACCACCACTGGCATACCCGTGGCTGCGTGAGCCGCCTGGATGAGAAGGCTCAGACGGGTGCCAAAACTGAAGTCAGGCTTTGGGGTGAGTTGATAAAGTTTTTCGTAGTACATCAAGATGCCATCAAGCAGCGAGTTGAGGTTAGCAATACTGATAGCCTTGCCCTTGCTCATGTCGAGGTGCAGCACGGGATGCTGCTTCCACTCCGTCTCCAGCCGGTCGATGGCCAGCCCCTCGAACAGGTCACGCCGGCCCTGGAAATAGTACTTGAGCGTGGACAGCAACAGCGACTTGCCGAACCGGCGCGGGCGGCTCAGAAATAGGTACTTCCCACTCTTCACAATTGAGTAAATCATGTCGGTCTTGTCGATATAGACCATTCCGTCGTTGCGGATGTTGGCGAAATCCTGCTCGCCGATGGGGTAAATAAGCGGCTTGTTCATCGCAGTTGGGTTTTAGACTGCAAAGGTAGTGCAAAATTTGTGCAAGTCGAAAACAATTCAAAAAAATTTTGAATTGTTGAGGCGCAGCCAAGTTTATACAAACCGTGTCCTTGCCCGAAAAAGGTTGACTCCGGTTAAACATATGTCAGTATTTGTTTACTCTGGTTTTCGGAGTCTTGGGCTTAGGTCCGTGTTGGGTTTCCTTACGGGCTACGCCCTCCAGTCAACCCAACACGGGGCAAAGGTAAACTTTTTTTGTCATTCTGCCATCATCTCCTTGTTATTTTTTAAAATGGCCTCATCCCTATACGAATGCCACATCTTGCCCAACATCCCGCTACAGGCGAGCGCTTGTGCGGGCGTGAGGTTGTTGAGGCTGAAGGCTATGAGACCGTGTACTGGGCCAACGTCCAATGGAACAGCTTCAAGCACATAGGCACATGGAATCCAAATATGCCAGAAGCCACAGGCGACATCAACGGTGATGGAGCCGTGGATGTGGACGACCTGAACATCATCATCAACATCATGCTCCGCAAGGCCACGCTCGAGCACTGGCCCGCCGCCGACATCGACGGCAGCGGCATTGTCGACATCGACGACCTGAACCACGTCATCAACATCATGGTTGGCAAAGAGTGATTGCCGCCACTGGGCATGAAAAGAGGAATCTCCGCAGTTCACTTGCTGGCGGTGATTCCTCTTTTTCGATGTGCATCCATTAGAACCTGAAGTCCCGCTCGCCTTGGGCGATTTCGCCTAAGCGCTGGGCGGCGAGGGTGCGGACGCGCTCGTTGGGGAGGTTTTCGAGCTCGCGGCGCAGCAGGGCCTCGCCTTTCTCGCGGGTGGCGGGGCTGGCGTAGTCCTCGAGGTACTCCTTGAGGGTGAGCATGGCGTTGGGGGCGCAGAAGTGGCTGATTTTGCCTTGCTTGACGAGCGTCATGAAGCGGTCACCGGTGCGTCCCTCGCGGTAGCAGGCGGTGCAGAAACTGGGCAGGTAACCAATGTCGAGCAGCCAGGCAATCACCTCGTCGAGGGTGCGCTGGTCGCTGACGTCGAACTGCGCGGTCTCGTCGTGGCGCTCCTCGGTGGTGTAACCGCCCACGCTGGTGCGCGACCCGCCGCTGATTTGCGAGATGCCCAGTTCGAGCACGCGCTCACGCACGCGCTGCGACTCGCGGGTGCTGATAATCATGCCCGTATAAGGGGCGGCGAGGCGGATGATGGCCACGATGCGGCAGAAGATGTCGTCGGGCAGCACATCGGGGTAGTCGTCGAGCGAGATGTCGTCGGCAGGGCAGATGCGCGGCACACTGATGGTGTGCGGCCCCACGCCCATGCGGGCCTCGAGGTGCTCGGCATGCATGAGCAAGCCCACGAGGTCGTAGCGGTAGGTGGTGAGGCCGAAGAGCACGCCGATGCCCACATCGTCACAGCCGCCTTCCATGGC
>JAFYCU010000094.1 GCA_017545095.1 Muribaculaceae bacterium
ACAAAAATATGAATTTGTATTATAATTTGTATATAATTTGTTGATAAACAGAGTCAACAAAGGGGTATGAAAATGTGAATTTGTATTACAATTTGTATATAATTTGTTGACTGGTTTGATGATGATGGGGAGATTGTTGTCGGTGGTTGTGCCGGTATATAATGTTGAGCCTTATGTGTTGACGTGCTTGCAAAGTGTGGCAGCGCAGGACATTGTCGACATGGAGGTGATTGTGGTGGATGACGGCAGCACCGACGGCTCGGGTCGCCTCTGCGATGAGTTCGCCACTACCGACTCGCGTTTCCGGGTGATCCATCAGGCAAACGCTGGACTCGGCGCGGCACGTAACGTGGCCATGGAGCAGGCGAGGGGGGAATACTTGATGTTTGTGGATTCAGATGATTTCCTCGTGTCGGGCGCGTTGGCACCCATTCTGCGACTCGCCATCGAATGCCGACTCGACGTGCTGGGCTTCGGTTCGGTGTCGGTCCCCGAGGATGCGACTGTGGCTCCAGTGGGCGTGTCGCCGCTGCCCGCCGATGTGAAACCAATGGATGGGTTGGAGTATATTGCCAGTCACAATTTCGCCACGATGGTGTGGTGGTATGTGGTGAAGCGCGAGATGGCGCAGAGTCTGCCGTTCCCCGTGGGGCGGATGATTGAGGACGCGGGCTACAATCTGCAATTGTTCCTCAAGTCGCACCTGGTGGCCAAGGTGCCCAACGTGGT
Organism: Muribaculaceae bacterium; assembly: GCA_017545095.1. The sequence goes on from JAFYCU010000094.1 coordinate 730, forward strand.
ATACTGCTACCGCAACCGCTCAACGAGCATCATGCACAACACCGATACGGCGCACCAGATGAAGCTGCTGGGCGACTATCTGTGGGCGGCCGAGAATGTGGCCCGCGTGATACGCGAGAACGAGGACGTGCTGCATGGCGACAGCCTGACTCGCTGCCGCTCACAGCGCAACAGCCATGTGTTTTTCGGAGCCATCAGGGCGTTCAAGCTGGGACGTGTGCCAGAGTTCATTGAAAGCGCACGCAGCAAGGGGTTGTATCCGTTCGAGCGCATGAGCCGCTCCGACTATCCAAGTGTGGTGCTCTCCATCATTCATCGCCTCATCCACATCCCTTGGCTGTGGAACTTGATGAGCAAAACCTATCTGTTTATCTGCAAGATTCAACCCCGGCACTATTCGGGTGTACATCATAGCACCGCACGATAGCCAAACGCTTGGATTTGTTGTTCGGTTTTGGCGCAATGCTGAGCTCCCCCACATCGTTGTTGTAAAAAAATCGAAAAATAATCATACTTGATTTGCCCATTTGCTTGGTTTGCACTATCTTTGTGGGTCTTTTTGTTAACATTATTAATGATAAGGATATGAAGAATCAATTATGCCTCGCCGTGCTGGCTGTGTTGATGGCGTGGCTGCCTGCCAGCGGCCAGACGCTGCTGGCGCATCTCGATGGTATGCACGTGGAGGGGTGGACCTATGAGAACAACGATGGCACCGTGCTCTCGAGCACCACCATCAGCACGCGCAAAATCACGCTTTACACCACCAAACAGGGCACCGTGAAGGCGCTTGTATCGCCGTGGATGGACTGCGCGGGCTTCGACACGCTGCACGTGGTGATGAATTGCGACCTGTTTCCCGAGGTCACCGACCTGAACCTGCTTGCCGTGAACTGTGCGTTGCTCGACGGCGAGGGGCAGACGGTGTCGCAGACCCTGATGCCGGTCACCACCCGCGACCTTGAACAGGTGCTGGTGGCCAAGATGGCGTTGCCCAAGGGGGGCGGCACCTACTCGCTGCGCATGACCGCTCCGCGAGCTGACGTGAATAACTGCGTGGCTGTGAAGCGAGTGAAGCTCTATGGACTCAGCGGCCTCAGAGGCGATGTGAACAGCGACGGCGTGGTGGACGTGGATGACTTGAACATCCTCATCAACATTGTGCTGCGCAAAGACAGCGCATCCAACTATGGCCAGCAGGCATTTGTGGCAGGCGGCACCGTGGTTGACGTGGCCGACATCAACATCGTGATCAACATCATGCTCCACAAGGAGGAGTGACGGCCGAGGAGTAATCGAAGTCAACTCAATAGCGAAAATCAGCTGCCCCGCTCGGAGTGCAATGCACCGAGCGGGGCAGTTTATCTTCTGGCGGCGCAATCATGCCAGCACGCGGGCGGCGATTTCGCGTGCCATGGCGCGGGCGGCATCGATGGCGGCTCCGTCAGGACTCTGCTTGAAGTCCACTGGCGGCATAATGTCAACCTTGAGACCCTCGAGGCAGGCGGCCATCTTCTTGGTCACGCCGGGACCCCAGGTGTAGTTGCCAAACAGGCCCACGGTGCGCTGCTGCATGCCGCACATCTTGATCGTTGCCAGCAGCGAGGCCACACGGGGATGTACTTCGGTGTTGTAGGTGGGGCCGCCAATGACCAAGCCGTTGAAGCGGCCTATGTTCATCAACACATACGACAGGTTGCTTACGTTCAGGTCTTGCAGGAGCATGTTTTTCACGCCGTTTGCGGCCAGCTCGGCGGCGATGCATTCGGCCATGAGTGTCACATTGCCGTGCATCGAGGCATAGGCCACCACCACGCCCGGCTGTGCCTGCCACTCGGCCAGACGTGCATAGGTGTCGACCACGCGGTTCAGTTCATCGTGCCACACGGGGCCGTGGGTGGAGCAGATGTAGGCCAGCTCCACGCCGTCGAGCTTTTTGAGGGCGTTCTTCACCGGCACGCTGTATTTGGCCACAATCGAAGCATAGTAGCGGTGCATCTCGTTCCAGTACATGCCGGTGTTCATGTCGCGGTCCACCACGGCACCGTTCAGGGCGCCGAAGCAGCCGAAGGCATCGCCGCTGAAGAGAATCTTGTCCTCGATGCAGCGCGTCATCATGGTCTCGGGCCAGTGCAGCATGGGCGTGAGGTGGAACTGGAGAGTCTTGCCGCCCAGGTCGATGGTGTCGCCATCGGCCACCACGGTAACGCCCTCGATGCCATAATAGCCGCTGATCATGGCCGCCGTCTTGGCGTTGCCCACGATGCAGGCTTGCGGGTGGCGCAGGTGCATATGACTCAAGGCCCCGGAGTGGTCTTGTTCCATGTGGTTGACGATGATGTAGTCGAGCTGCCTGCCGGCAAGCACGGCCTGCACTTTGTTGTCGAGTTCGTCGGCATGAGCGGCATCCACGGTGTCGATGAGTGCCGTGCGCTCGCTGCCGAGCACGAGGTAGGCATTGTAGGACACGCCCAGAGGCACAATCCACAGGCCTTCAAACAAATCGGTGGTGCGGTCGTTCACACCCACATAGTGCACGCCGCTGGTGATTTCGGTAATATTCATTTGTCGGGTTGTATTTTTGAGGTTTTGATGTTTCTTTTCAGTTCATGCGGTTCTTGTAGTCGTCGTAGGTGAACTCGCGCATGGTGATGCGTGCGCCGTCGATGCGCTCGAGCACCAGTGCGGGGTGATGCACACCGTTGAACATATTGGTTTTCACCGTGGTGTAGTGGTTCATATCCTCGAAGGTGAGCCGTTCGCCGGGCTGCAGCTCGTGGTCGAAGCTCCAGTCGCCCACATAGTCGCCGCTCATGCAGGAGTTGCCGCCGATGCGGTAAGTGGGCAGCGACGGGTCCACATGATCCAGGGCCTGGGTGATGCGTGGCTGGTAGGGCATCTCCAAGCAGTCGGGCATGTGGCAGGCAAACGACACATCCACGATGGCTGTGCGCACACCGCTGTTCTCCACCACATCGAGCACCGTTGTCTCCAAATCACCTGTCTGCCAGCAAAATGCGCTGCCAGGTTCAAGTATCACTTCAAGGTTTGAAAACTCGTTGCGGAAGTCCTTGATAAGTGTGATGAGATGGTCCACCTCATAGCCCTCGCGGGTCATGAGGTGTCCACCGCCCATGTTGAGCCACCGCAGGTGAGGCAGGTGCTGCCCGAATTGCTGCTTCACGGCTTGCAGCACGGCGGCCAGGTCGTGCGACGTGCTCTCGCACAGGGCGTGGAAGTGCAACCCCTCGATGCCTTCGGGCAGCTGTGGCAGTGCGTCGGCCATCACGCCGAACCGCGAACCGGGGCAGCAGGGGTTGTAGATGTCGGTCTCCACCACCGAGCACATCGGGTTAATGCGCAGGCCGCAGCTCACTGTGCGGTCGGGGTGGGCTGCATTGTAGGCCTCGACGCAAGGCTTGAAACGGGTGTATTGTGCCACCGAGTTGAAAGTGATGTGCGAACTCCCGGCCAGAAAGCTGTCGATGTCGGCCTCGGTGTAGGCCGGGCAATAGGTGTGGGCACGGCAACCGAGTTCCTCGTTGGCCAGACGCATCTCGTTGAGCGAACTGGCTGTGGAGCAAATGCCGTATTCCTCCATGATGGGGAAAGTGCGCCACAAGGCATTGGCTTTGAATGCCATGATGATTTTGGCGCCGCTTTCGCGGCTCACGCGACTGATAAGGTTGAGGTTGCGCCGCAGCCGTTCCTCGTAGATGATGTAATATGGAGTCTTCATGATTATGATGGGTTCTGCACTTTTTTCCATGATGCTGCCACATGCTGCATCGGGCGAATGCATACCGAGCGCGAAATTACGACAATTTTGCCAAATGGCCAAATATTCAAGGGTCAGAATTTTGGATAGCCTTGCATCACCACCCGCATGCGCATGGTGGGGTAGAGCTGTGTGATGAATTGGTTCACCTGGTCGATGGTGAGCGATTCCACCAGCTCTCGGTAACCCGTGTGGCTGTCGAAACCCATTGCGCGGTCGTGCAGCACGGCCAGCCAGTATGCATTGGTGAGCTGGTCGCTATCGAGTTGCTGAAGCATCTGCTGGCGGATGTGCTGGAGTAGCTCGGGGGTGGTGCCGTAGCTCATGATTACGTCAAACACGCGTGCCACCTCGCCCAGAATGGTCTGCGTGAGTTCGGGTTGGGTGTCGAACTGCGTCATCAGCATCCATTTGTTGCTTGTGCGCGAGGCGGCTCCCGATGCGTCCACGCCGTAGGTGGCTTTTAGGTCTTCGCGCAGGTGGGCGTTCATGGCCACGGCAAGCACTTGTCCGGCGACGTCGATGAGCAGGCGATTCTTCAGGTTGTACTGCATGTCTCCCATCATGCAGGCATAGATGCTGGCTTTGGGCGACGACATGGCTTGCAGGAACACGTTGTCAATGTCGCCTGTGGGGTAGGGCGGTGATGGCGTGTTGCCGCTGTGCTGGCTCGTTGTCTCGCCGGTGGATGGCAGCGAGGCGATGTAGCGCTCGATGAGCGGCCGCACTTGCTCCAGATGGAAATCCCCCACTAGTGTGAAAGTGAACAGCTGTGCTGGTGCCACGCGTAGCCGGTAGAGCGCAAGCACATCGTCGAAGTTGGTGGCTGTGATGTCGGTCTCGGTGAGCGGGCGGTAGCTTGGATGATGCTGGTAGAGCGTGGCGGCAATGCTGTCGGCCATGACGGCTTCGGGGGTGCCACGCTGTTGCTTGGCCATTGCCATGAGCTGTCGGCGCAGGGTGGCATAGGCGGCAGTGTCGGGGGCTACGGCGGTGAAATAGAGGTGATTGAGCTGCAGCAGCGTTTCCAAATCGGCGGTCCGGCAGTTGCCGCTCAAGTTGTCTTCGCTCTCGCCAAGCGAGTAGGTGAGTGCGAGCGGTGTCCCGCTCAGCCGCTTGCGCAGGGCCGACTGGTCCCAAAGGCCAAGGGCACTGTTTTCGACCACATCATCGATGAGTCGCACTTCGTTGTCCACGCCCTCGCCACAGTCGAGCATGCCGCCGGGGCGAGTGGCATCAAACAGCACCTCGTCGCGTTGCAGTGTGGAGGGCATGAGCTGCACGGTGGCTCCGTTCGACAGTCTCATGGTGGTGATGCCCGTGGTGGTGTCGGTATGTTCGTCCACGATGCGCCCAGCTGCGATGTCGCTTGGCATGAGGTCGCCGTTATCGGGTGTTAGGCTATGCTCCATTGCCTCGCTCGGCTCGAGCCTTGAAGCTCGCACGCGGCTTGCGATGCCCTCCACCTCGGCCTGTGTGGGTATGGCGGCGGCATCGGTGTTGGTCACCACCACGTTCAGCGTGGATGGTGCAAGCAGCTGTTGCGCCATTTGGTTCACGCTGGCTGTGGTCACCGTGTCGAGCACCTGGGCGATGGCACGGCATTCCTGCACCACTCCAGGCAGGTAACCGCCGTGCAGGAAGTGGTCGATGTATTCGTCCGCATAGTCACGGCTGGGGTGCTGTTCCACCTGCATGCTGGCCGCATCTGTCGCTGCGCGGTAGCGTGCCGCGGCGCGACCTAATTCATCGGCCGAGAATCCGTGCACAGCCACCCGTTGCACCTCGGTGAGCAGTTCGGTGAGCAATGGACGGCAGTCGGGGTTGTCGCTTGTGGCGGTGATGGTGAGCGCGTCTTGGTCGCCCACACTCAGAAATTTGTCGATCACACATGCCGTGCTGAGCATGGTGGAGCCTGCCGTTCGTGTGCGCTCGTCGAGGCGTTCGTTGAGCATCATCGTCACGAGTTGGCGCAGTGTGTTGGCTTGCAGCCACTCCATTGTGTTGCGCTCTTCGTGGTCGGGCATGACGATGGTGTGGAGCAGGCGCACCGTAGTGCCCAGTGCCTCGGCGTCGCTGTAGTGGGCAAAGCGTAGTCCCTCGGTGCGCGGCACAGCCACCTCGGGGTTGGGGCAGGGTGTGGAGGGGCGCGTGACGGTGGCAAAAGCTTGGCGCACATGCTGCTCCATGATGGCTGCATCAAAGTCGCCCACGATTACCACTGCCTGCAACTCGGGTCGGAACCAATGGCGGTAGAAACGCATCAGGCTCTGGTGGTCTGCCTGCCGCACGATGTGCATCTTGCCGATGGGTACACGCGTGGCATAAGGGCTGCTGCCGAGCAGTTGTGGCATCACCGCGTCGAACATGCGCATGGCATAGCCGCCTCGGTGCCGCCATTCTTCCTCGATGATGGCTTTCTCTTTCACGATGGCCTTGTTGTCGAGCGTGAGGCTTCCCGCAAGGTCGCTCAGCGCCAGCAGGGCCGAATCAAGTGCGGTCCAAGAGGCTGTGGGCACGTTCGAGAGTTGGTATTGCGTGTCATCGTAACCCGTCGATGCATTGATGTCGCTGCCGTAGCTCATCCCTATTCCGGTGAGGTAGTGCACCATCTCTTGCTCAGGAAAATGGGTGGAGCCGTTAAAGGCCAGGTGTTCGAGAAAGTGCGCGTAGCCCTGCTCGTTGTCGGTCTCGACCACCGAGCCCACACGATGCACCATCCACATCTCGGCGCGGCCTTGTGGATAGCCGTTGTGGCGGATATAATAGGTGATGCCGCAGGGCAGCGTGCCCAGGCGCAATTCGGGGTCCTGCGGCAGGGGGGCACTGTGGCCTGCCAGTGATGCTGTGACTGCCAGCATCACACACAGGAGGCGATAAATGGTTTTGTTCATCATTTTGTCAGCGGGTTGTGATGCCGTTCATCAGAGCATAGAAGGTGAGTCCAGACACGCTCTTGATGCCCAGCTTGGCCGTGATGTTCTTGCGGTGGGTGAGCACGGTGTTGATGCTGATTTTGAGCGCATCGGCGATTTCCTTGTTCATCAAGCCTTGAGTCACGAGCCGGAGCACCTCTATTTCGCGTTGCGAGAGCTGCGAGCTGGCCGTGGCATTGGTGGGAGACGCCGAATCAAAGCGATGGGTAAGCTGCTGGAGCAGGTTGTCGGTGTTGTTGGCATCCATCAGGGTCACACTGCCATCGGTTACGGTCGGTTGGTGCTGTGTGAGCACGATGGTGCAAGCCTGGCGGGGAAGGAAAAACCGCAGATTGGCCACAAATGTTGTAGCATCGGTGATGAACTGCGCCCCCTCGATGGCGTTGGAGTCGGCAATCTCGCTGATGCTTCGGGCCACGTGAGCCTGCAGGCTGCAATGCTCGGTGAGCCACAAGCGCAGCCCTTGTGCCGCGAGCGCGTTAAGCATGACGATGACGACGTTTGGTTGCATGGCGGCAAAGTCATTGATGGGTCAAGGCATGGTGCAGGGGGTGCAAAATGCGTTTGCGTATGCGGTTGTTCTGTGTGATGTCCTTTTTCAGGCTCACGATGGCATGAAGCACAGCCAGCGCCAAATTAGCATCATAGTCGCCTTGCAGGTGGATGACTATCATATTCACCAAGTCGTTGATCTTATCCTCGATGGTGTCGTTGTCGGCCTCGGTGCTGAGGTGCTGGTCTTCTGGATTGTTCTTGAGCTTGCCGGATTGCCAGCGTGTTCGGTCATCATTGATGCGTTCGAGCAGTTGCTGTTTCACCTCGTGGAAGAATTGAAGCATCAGCTGCAGGTTGTTGTTGCCGCTGCTCTTGCCGATAAGCAGCTGGAAGTGCCGCTCGATGTTGGGCAGCAAGAAGCGCTCATAGTAGTCGTTGGTCTGTGACAGGTAGTCTACCAGCTCGCTTGTGACCGATGGTATCATGGCCGTTTCGGGCACATAATCCTCATAGAGGAAGGTGTTGAGGATGGTGGTGAGCAGAGCGGTGTTGATGCCTCGGCTGCGGCATATTCCGCTCACCGTGAGGTCGCCCACGCCGAGCCGTAGGCCGAAGCGGCTGAGCACGGTCACTGTGCTGGGGTCGCGTGTTATGACATCGCTCAGTCGGGTGTCGGGGGTGATGAGTGTGGGCATGGGGTAGTGGGTCCTTATCTTGGGTTGCTTGTCATGACCATGTGCATGGTGCAGTCGTGCGGTTCGCAAGGGATGTCGTGGCAGATTTGGCAATTCAGGGCCACGCCAATAGTGAATGTGTGCATCCGTGAGAGCAAGCGGTCGTAGAACCCGCCTCCACGGCCCAGACGATGCCCTTCGGAGTCGAAGGCCATGCCCGGCACGATGATGATGTCGGGCACAATGTCGACTGCCGGCCCCACTGGTTCGGGCACATGGAAGGAATTGTTGTCGTCAAGGTGGCCATCGTAGCGCACGATTTCCAGATCTTTGCCCGCTACGCGTGGGAGATAAACCTCTTTCATCGTGGCCCATCGCTCCACCACGCGGTGGGTGGGCAGCTCATCGGGCAGGGAGTAGTAGAGCAGAATGGTATGGGCATTCTGGAAAATGTCGGTTTGTTCGATGTCTTGGAACACCAGGTCGGCTTCTTCCTGCATCTGCTCGGGAGCCATGGCTGCCTTTCGCTCGCGAATCAGGCGGCGCAGTTGCTTCTTACTTAGTTCACAGTTCATAGTTTATAGTGATGAGCCATATACGAGCCGATGGCTCGCAATAGACGGCAAGCGGCACGATGTGGCGAAACGGTTCATCGTTCACAGTTCATCGTTCAAAGTTCAAAGTTCACAGTTCAAAGTTTTTACCTCTTGCTTCTTGCATCTTGCCTCTCGCATCTTATTAATTCTGTCGGATGGGGAAAGCGGCTTTGTGCTTGTTTAGAGCCTTCAATGCGGCTTGGATAGTGGCGTCGTTGCGGTTGTAGATGGGGTAGAATGCTTCGTTGCCAAACACATCGCGTGCCACGAGGGCCTTAACGTTGGTGAGTATCAGGTCGCGCGACTGGTTGATGTAGTACCATCGTGGAGCCACGCCTTGTGAGGTGGCGTAATCGACAAAGCTCTGGAGCAACTGGTCATCGCTGGGCAGTGTGCGCAGAAACTGCTTGTAGTCGTCCATGTTGGTCAACACGGCGCGATGTGCATCCACATAGGTGAACGCGAACTTTTGCAGCAGTCCGGCATTGGCCACATCAATATAGTAGGACGTGATGCCGGTGGTGTCGCGAGGTACAAAGATGTCGGGCACAATGCCACCGCCGCCATACACGGTGCGCCCCATGCTGGTGCTGAACACCTGGCTGCGGTCGATTTTCATGCTGTCGCGGCTGTAGATTTCGCCGTTCATGTAGCGGTCGTAAAGCTCTTTCTCGTAGTTGAAGGCACCGGCTTTATAGTCTTTCTGTATGCAACGTCCGCTGGGGGTGTAGTATCGTGCTATGGTGAGGCGGATGGCGCTGCTGTCGGGCAAGAAGAGCTGCTGCTGCACGAGTCCCTTGCCAAAGGATCGGCATCCCACCACCAGTCCGCGGTCGTTGTCCTGCATGGCCCCGGCGAAAATCTCGCTTGCGCTTGCCGAGAATTCATCGATCAAGACCACCAGCTCGGCATTCTGGAACTGTCCGTTGCCATCGCTCCAAAATTGGGAGTCATCGCGCTTGAAGCGTCCTTTGGTATAGACGATGAGCTGGTTGTTGGCCAGGAACTCGTTGGCCATGTAGATGGCAGTTTCCATATATCCTCCACCATTGCCGCGCAGGTCGATCACATAGCGGCGGGCACCCTCATACTCCAGGTCACCCAGTGCGTTGATGAATTCGTCGTAGGTGTTGCGTCCAAACTGGTTCACCTTCACGTAACCGGTGGTTTTGTCGAGCATGTAGCTGGCGTCGACCGAAGTCACGGGTATGTCGCCACGTGTGATGATGAATGTGAACATTTTCGGCGAGTTGGCCCGTTTGATGCCGAGCTTCACCTTGGTGCCTTTTTCGCCACGCAGGCGTCGCATCACCTCGTTGTTGTTGACCTGCGGCCCCACAAAGGCCGAGTCGTCGATGGCCACGATGCGGTCGCCGGCCATCAAGCCCACCTTCTCCGAAGGACCTCCAGAGATGACCTCGATTACGTTCACGGTGTCGTTCATGAGCATGAACGAGATGCCAATGCCGCTGAAACTGCCGCCCAGTTCCTCGTTGGCGGCGCGAATCTCGTCGCTGTTGAAATATAGCGTGTGCGGGTCCAGATTGGCCAGGATTTGTGGTATCGACATCTCGATGAGCTGGTCCATATTCACCGTGTCGACATATTCGCTGGCAATCATGTTGAGGATGGTGTTGAGCTTACGGTCGCGGTCGATGGCATATTTCCGGCTTGAGAAACGGTTGCCGATGAAGATGCCCACTACCACGGCAGCTGCGATGGCCAGCGGAATCCACAAGAATTGTGCGCGGGATGAAGTGCGGTTGTTAGGCATGATTCACACGATTCGTGGTTGGTAGCGGTTGTCGTCGGTCAAGACCATTTGCACACATTCAATGCCGGCGCGTTTGAGCAGGTCCACGCCGTCGGTGAGTCGGTACTGCTCGCCGAACACCACCCGTCGAATGCCGGCTTGGATGATGAGTTTCGAGCATTCGATGCATGGCGAAGTGGTGACATAGAGCGTGGCACCCCGGCTGCTGTTGTTGCTCTGAGCCACCTTGGTGATGGCGTTAGCCTCGGCATGGAGCACATAAGGCTTGGTGTGGTCATCATCGTCTTCGCACACATTTTCAAAGCCCACGGGCGTGCCGTTGTAACCGTCGCTGATAATCATTTTGTCTTTCACAATCAGCGCCCCCACCTGTCGGCGGATGCAGTAAGAGTTCTCGGCCCAGATTTGCGCCATGCGCAGGTAGCGAGAGTCAAGAAGCGTCTGTTTGTTGATGGATGGTTGCTCAACCATTTGAATATCAATAACTAAACTACTAAACCGAGACGGCCATTCGCCCCCTCGTCCAAAATTCATCGCAAAATTAGTGCAAGTTGAGCGAAATGCAAAACAAAAGACGAAGTGTTTTGAATTTAGTGAAATTTGGTTTTGCGTGCTTTTCGGGTTTTCCGGGTTTGCTGAGATTCCAGGACGCATGAAATGAAAATGGTCTTGAGCCAAATCCGGCTCAAGACCATTGGATGGAATGTTATGGAATGTGAGGCGTTTACTCGAGCACCTTGGTGAGGGGGGAGTAGTCGCGGCTGTAGCGTAGCATCTGGTCGATGTAGTTTTCGCCGTAGGTGACGCGGATGTCGGTGATGTTGCCCTGGCGGTCATAAACCGGGGTGTAAATCGGGTTCACAAAGCCCTTGTAGGGGGCGATGTCGAGTTTGCTGTAGCGCGCGAGCACTTCCTTGTGCAACTTCGGGTCCACTTTCACGCCGTAGGTCTCCACCAACTTGCGTCCGGCCTCGTAGTCGCCCTCACTCTTGATGCGCTGCACCTCGGCGAGCAGTTCGCCGAACAGGTGGCGGAGCTTCTCGTAGTCGTTGATCTTGACGTAGGTCTTGCCGCCGCGCTTCACCAGCTCGATCACCTTGTCTTTCTTGCCCTTTTGCAGGCACCACTCGCTGATGAGTTTGCGGTTGCGCATGTGGCTCTCCTCGATGTCCTTGCCCGGCTCGATGCGGTAGAGTTGGGTCATGAGGCCGTTCATGATGTATTTGTAG
>JAFYCU010000095.1 GCA_017545095.1 Muribaculaceae bacterium
AAAGGTTTTGGCAAAGTTGTTGACAGTTGTGACAGGAACATAGTCAGAGCTGATGACTTGTCTTCTTTGGCCATACTGTTGCGGACATCGGTTGCCATCTCGTTGCCAAGCACAAGGTCGGTGCGCCGTGCTATGATTGCGATTGTGCTTCGGATAACACTTTCCACATCGTTGCGTGCGGCCTGACCGCCCTCCACATTGGCATAGACGGCAATGTAGTCGTCATGAGCGTTCAGGTAGTCGCGCAGGGCGAGCAGGCACGATGTCTTCCCCGTTTGCCGCGGTGCGTGCAGCACGAAATACCGTTTTTGGCGGATAAGCGTCAGCATCTCACCGAGGTCGAAGCGGCTCAACGGGTCGAGCGTGTAGCTGTCCTGTGGAATGTTGGGGCCTGCAGTGTTGAAAAAACGTTCCATATAAAGTTATTTATTTTGCATCAATCTTCTCAAAATTCGCTGGTGAAGTGGAAGCGGATTTTGGGGAAGTCTTGTTGGGCCATTGATAGTACGTAGCCCGAATCGGCGAGAAACACGTCGCGTCCCTCGCGGTCCACGGCCATAAACTGGTGCTTGCGTTTCTTGAACGCTACCAGGGCCTCATCGTCGTCGCTCTCAATCCAGCACGCTTTGTAGAGGTGGATGGGTTCCCACCGGCACTGTGCTCCATATTCGTGCAGCAGGCGATACTGGATGACCTCGAATTGCAGCTGTCCCACGGTGCCGATGATTTTTCGGCCGTTGAACTGGTTGATGAACAGTTGTGCCACACCCTCGTCCATGAGTTGCTCAATGCCCTTGTTGAGTTGTTTGGTCTTCATGGGGTCGCTGTTTTCGATATACTTGAACATCTCGGGCGAGAAACTGGGCAGTCCCTTGAAGTGTAGCTGCTCGCCCTCGGTGACGGTGTCGCCTATTTTGAAGATGCCGTTGTCGGGCAGTCCCACGATGTCGCCGGGATACACCTCGTCGATGATTTCCTTTTTCTGTGCCATGAATGCCGTAGGCGCCGAGAATCGGTAGCTCTTCCCGCTGCGCACGTGCAGGTAGTTCTCGCCCCGCCGGAACACACCGCTGCACACTTTCACAAAAGCGATGCAGCTGCGGTGGTTGGGGTCCATATTGGCATGGATTTTGAACACGAAGCCGGTGAACTTCTCCTCGTCGGGCTTCACTTCGCGCTCCACGGCCTGCACGGGTCGCGGCGACGGGGCGATGCGCACGAAGCAGTCGAGCAGCTCTTTCACGCCAAAGGTGTTCAGAGCCGAACCGAAGAATACCGGTGCCACTTGAGCGTCGAGATAATCCTGCACCTCAAATTCCGGGTAGACGCCATCGATTAGTTCGATGTCGGTGCGCAGCTGTGCGGCGTCGTCCTCACCCACGGCCTGGTCGATGGCGGGGTCGTTGATGTCGGCAATCTCCACTCGGTCGGTAACGTGCTGTTTGTCGGGTTTGAACAAGTTGAGCGTGTGCTCGTAGATATTGTACACACCCTTGAATTTGGCGCCGATGTTGATGGGCCAGCTCAGGGGGCGCACGCTGATTTGCAGCTCTTTCTCCAGCTCGTCGAGGATGTCAAACGGGTCTCGTCCCTCGCGGTCGAGCTTGTTGACGAAGATGATGACCGGCGTGTTGCGCATGCGGCACACCTCCATGAGCTTGCGTGTCTGTGTCTCCACGCCCTTGGCCACGTCAACCACGATGATCACACTGTCCACAGCGGTGAGGGTGCGGTAGGTGTCTTCGGCAAAGTCCTGGTGGCCGGGGGTGTCGAGGATGTTGATTTTGTAGTCGCCGTAGTTGAATCCCATCACCGAGGTGGCCACCGAAATGCCACGTTGCTTCTCGATTTCCATCCAGTCGCTGGTGGCTGTTTTCTTGATTTTGTTGCTTTTCACGGCTCCAGCCACGTGGATGGCGCCGCCAAAGAGCAGCAGTTTCTCGGTCAGGGTGGTCTTGCCCGCGTCGGGGTGCGAGATGATGGCGAATGTGCGCCGGCGTTCTATTTCGTTGATATTTGTCATCTGAATGATGTTATGGGGTTTTATGTGGTGCGATGGGGTTGTATGGGTTGCGGGTAATGAATTATTCACTGGTCAACCGCTTCATGCATTCGGCCAGGCTCTGTTCCCAATGGGGGATGGTGGTGCGGAAGATGCTTTTGAACTTAGCTTTGTCGAGCACGCTGTAGTGCGGCCTGATGGCCCGGGTGGGGTAGTCGTGGCTCAGGCAGGGTTGCACATCGCAGCTGGTGATGCCCGCCAGGCGGTGGATGGCCATGGTGAAATCGTACCAGCTCACGGCTCCCTCGCCAGCATAGTGGTAGATGCCCGGATGCCATTCCGATGCGGTGAGCACAGTGACGATGGCCCGCGCCAGGTCGGTGGCCGAAGTGGGGTTGCCCACCTGGTCATAGACTACCCGCAGTTCGCGGCGTTCACGGCCCAGCTTGATCATGGTCTTGACAAAGTTGTTGCCATGTGGCGAGTAGAGCCATGCTGTGCGCAGCACCACGGCCTCGCCGGGCAATATGGTGAGCAGTGCCAGCTCGCCGCCGAGCTTGGTACGCCCGTAGGCCGAGGTGGGGTGGGTGGCATCGTCTTCACGGTAAGGGCGGCAGGCCTGGCCGTCGAACACATAGTCGGTGCTCACATGCACCATGCGCGCGTCACAGCTGGCGGCGGCTTGGGCGAGGATGGCCACGGCTTGGGTGTTGAGCAGTGCGGCTGTGGCCTCATCGTCTTCGGCACGGTCCACGGCGGTGTAGGCGGCGCAGTTCACGATGTAGTGCGGCTGGAAGTGGGCCACAAAACTGTCGACGGCTTCACGGCTTGTGATGTCGAGCTCGGCCACATCGGTATAGGCCACCTCAAAACGGCTGTCGCCATCGAGCAACAGGCGCATCTCGCGACCCAGCTGGCCATTGGCTCCGGTAATCAGTATCTTAATAGGCATATCTTGTTATATAACTGATTAATTTTCATTTATATAAATTAGGTCGAGGTTGCGGAACTGCATGGCGAT
>JAFYCU010000096.1 GCA_017545095.1 Muribaculaceae bacterium
ACCATCCACGCGTTCATTTCACATCGAGATGGACACCACATCCATCTATTATCAACTCGCCGACTCCGCACAAGCCTGCGTCGAGCGCAACGACTGGGTCGGTGCCGAACGATGCTTCCGTGCCGCCCTGGCCAGCGACCCCGACAATGCCTCCAACGCGCTGCTGCTCTCCAACCTGGGCACCGTGCTCCGACACCAGCACCAACTCGAAGATGCCCTCAAGAGCTACAACATGGCCTTAGACATCACCCCCAATGCGGTGACCTTGCTGCACAACCGAGCTGCGCTGCTCATCGAGATGGGACGCTCGACACAAGCCGCCGACGACCTGGAGCGCGTGCGCTCGCTGGATGACCGCGACGTGGTGTCACGCTACACGCTGGGTATGCTCGCCGTGGAGCAGCACCAGTTCGACAACGCTAAAACACTTTTCAACGAAATACTCAAGTTCAGCCCCCGCTCAAGTTTGGCCAACGAGGGATTGGGGATGATGTACAAGGAACAAGGCGACTACGACCGCGCCATCGAGCGGCTCTCGACAGTGCTCCACGACCACACCGATGCGCACCTGCTGGCGGCACGAGCCGACTGCCTGCTGGTGAAAAAACGCCTCACCGAGGCCGCCGACGACATTCACACAGCCATTCAACTCACACCCAACGACGCCTACCTGTATGTGCTGCGAGCCAAACTCAACAAAATGCGCTGGAACCTCGACGACGCACAACATGATATCGACGAAGCCGTAAATCGTGGCCTGGACCGTGAAATGGTTGAAAAAATGCTGAAATAATTTGGCCACCTCGGCAATTATGACTAAATTTGCGTGATGAATACACTTAACGACCATATTGAATATCTGATGATGCACCACGACTGCGTGGTGATACCCGGCTGGGGTGCGCTGGTGGCGCACTACAGCGAGTCGTTCTACGACAACGACAGCCACCTGATTGAGAAACCATTGCGCCAAGTGGGGTTCAATGCCTCGGTGAGCCACAACGATGGCTTGCTGGCACAGTCGCTGGTGCGCCGAGAAGGGCTCACCTACGACCAAGCCGTGAGGTTTATCGAGCGCAACGTTACCGCATTCAAGCAACAGCTGAAGGGAGGTGGTGAGCTGGGCATGGGTCGTCTGGGATTCTTCCACAGCGACAACGATGGGCACATCGAGTTCATTCCGTTCTATCACGAAACGTGCACCGACCAATACTTTGGGCTGCGCGGTGTGCATTTCACGCCCCTCGACGAGCAAGTTGATGAATCGGAGCCGGTTTCCGAGCCTCGCGCCGCCATCGTCAAGCCGCACTGGCTGCGGCATCGCATGTGGCAAACGGCAGCCTCGGTGGCTGTGTTGCTCGGCTTGACGGTACTGCTCACCAACCCCATCCTGGTGGAACCCACACAGCACCACGCGGCCAGCCTGAGCATCCCCATGGTGACCGGACCAAAGACGGCCGACCCCCTCAGCACCACGACCAATCCCGATGCTTCCGGGGCAATTAGCTACAGTTTCACAGACAACCAATCGGCCAATGCGGCAGCACAACAGCTCTTGCTCAACGAAGGAGGAAACTACTATCTGGTGGTGGCCACGCTGAGCAGCCCCGAACAAGCCGACAAGTATCTCACCGAGCACCCCGACCTCATGGGCCATTCGCTGGTGCAGCACAGCGGACGGCACTACCGCGTGTGTGTGGCTCGCGCACAAACGCCACAACGCCTCTACCAATTCATGAGCGAGCTGCCTAAGCCCTATTCCAAGGGATGGGTTTTTGAAGAGAAATTGAAGTAACGACATCATCGTTTCGTTTTTGTTGTGAAAAATATCATCATCCGAGCACTTTCGGGCAGCGTGTATGTGGCACTGATTGTGGCTTCAATCCTGCTGCTCGACAATTCTCCTATTGCCTTTCTGATTGTTTTCGGACTTTTCATTGTGCTGGGCATCAAGGAGGTTTACGACATTTCCAAGACCGAGACCCCCGAGTCGTGGCTGGTGATTCTCATCGACATGATTGGCGGTGTGGGACTGTTTTTGGTATCCTATTACCAGCACACCAGTCAGGCTCGCTCTGGCACACTGATGCTGCCCTTGGCCGCTTATCTGGTCATGCGCTGCATCGTGCAGCTCTACCGCCCTCAGCAAAATGCGGTGCATAGCCTGGCACGGTCGTTTATGGCGCTGGTCTACGTGGCCATGCCTATTGCCTTGCTCAACAGCATCGCATTCATCACAGCACCACGCGTGCTGCTGGCCATTTTCGTCTTTATCTGGGTCAACGACACCGGAGCTTTCCTCACTGGCATGGCACTGGGACGGCACAAACTCTTTGAGCGCATTTCGCCCAAGAAGACCTGGGAGGGATTTTTTGGCGGACTCGTGGCCTGCGTGTTGGTGGCTCTGGCCACCAACCGATGGTGCAACGAGTTTTTTCAAGTTCCCGAACTGAGCACCTGGATAGGACTTAGCGTCATTACATCGGTGATGGCCACCTTCGGCGACCTGGTGGAATCGCTCATCAAGCGCACACAAGGCGTGAAAGACTCCGGTCACCTCATCCCCGGTCACGGCGGCATTCTCGACCGCATCGACAGTTTGCTCCTCGTGAGTCCGGCAGTGCTAATCTACCTCGCTTTCATGGTTTTCCAATAATCATCAACTCGAGAACTCCCCATCACACATGAATCGTTACGATGCCCGTGGCGTGTCGGCCTCGAAACAGGACGTGCACAATGCCATCAAGAATATCGACAAAGGCCTGTTTCCGAAAGCCTTCTGCAAAATCATCCCCGACCTGCTGGGACTCGACCCGGAATGGTGCAACATCATGCACGCCGATGGAGCCGGCACCAAGTCGTCGCTGGCCTATGCCTACTGGCGCGAGACGGGCGACCTGAGCGTGTGGCGCGGCATTGCCCAGGATGCCATCGTGATGAACATCGACGACCTGCTGTGTGTGGGTGCCACCTCGGGCATCCTGCTCTCGTCAACCATTGGCCGCAACAAGAACCTGATTCCCGGCGAGGTGGTGGCAGCACTCATTCAGGGCACCGAGGATTTCCTCGCACAGTTGCGTTATCTGGGCGTGGATATCGTGTCGACGGGCGGCGAAACAGCCGATGTGGGCGACCTGGTGCGCACCGTGATTGTCGACAGCACCGTCACCTGTCGCATGCGGCGCGACCAAGTAATCGACAACGCAAACATTCAAGATGGCGATTTGATTGTGGGACTGGCCTCGTTTGGGCAAGCATCCTACGAGAATGAATATAACGGAGGCATGGGCAGCAACGGACTCACCTCGGCACGACACGACGTGTTTGCCAACTATCTGGCCGAACGCTACCCCGAAACCTACGACCACGCCATGCCGCCAGAACTGGTCTATAGCGGCCAAATGCACCTCGACACTCCGGTCGAAGGCATCGACTTGAATGCAGCACAACTGGTGTTGTCGCCCACGCGTACCTATGCGCCCATCATCAAACGCCTGCTCGACTTCATGCGCCATCGCATCCACGGCATGGTGCACTGCACCGGTGGAGCACAGACCAAGGTGATGCACTTCGTCGAGAACAAGCATGTGGTGAAAGACAACCTCTTCCCCACTCCGGTGCTGTTCCGAATGATTCAGGAGCAAAGCGGCACCGACTGGCGCGAGATGTATCGCGTGTTCAACATGGGACACCGCATGGAGATTTACGTTTCTCCAGCCGATGCGCAGCGCGTAATCGACTCGGCGCAAGCATTGGGGGTTGCCGCACGCATCGTGGGACACGTGCACGACGCACCGAGCAACCACCTCACCATCATCACCGAACACGGCACCTATGAATACTGAACGCCGATTGCTTGGTCTCGCCGCCGCATTGCTTGCACTGCTGTGGCTTATAGGATGCGTGGGAAATGCCCGGCAGCAAGAGTCGCGGCCGCTGCCGAAGATGCTTGATGTGGGCACGCTCTACAGCCCCACCAGCTTCTTCATCCTCAAGGGCGACACCATGGGATATGACTACGACCGCATCTGCGACTTCGCCCGCAGCAAGGGCATCACCCTGCGGTGGCACGTGGCTCCCAACATGGCCACGCTGGTGAACTGGCTCCTGGCCGACTCGGTGCAGGTGCTGGCCTATGAGATTCCCAT
>JAFYCU010000097.1 GCA_017545095.1 Muribaculaceae bacterium
ACAGCGTATCAAGACTCATCGGAGCACCTCCGGGATACGTGGGATACGACGAGGGAGGACAACTCACCGAGGCCGTCAGGCGCAAGCCTTACTCCGTCGTGCTCTTCGATGAAATCGAAAAGGCACACCCCGATGTGTTCTACGTGCTGCTGCAGGTGCTCGACGACGGACGGCTCACCGACAACAAGGGACGCACCGTCAACTTCAAGAACACCATCATCATCATGACAAGCAACATGGGGTCGAGCCTGATTCGTGAGCGATTCGAACACCTCACGCCGCAGAACCGCGACCAGGTGGTGGAGCAAACCCGCAACGAGGTGCTGACGATGCTCAAGCAAAGCGTCCGTCCCGAGTTCCTCAACCGCATCGACGAAGTGATTATGTTCACCCCGCTCGACGAGCAGCAAATCCGTGAGATTGTGCGCTTGCAGCTCGCCAGCGTGAAGAAGATGCTCGCCAGCAATGGCATCACCCTCGAGGCCACCGATGCCGCCGTTGACCTCCTCGCCCGTGCCGGTTATGACCCCGAATTCGGCGCACGCCCCGTGAAGCGAGCCATCCAGCAGCTGGTGCTGAACCAGCTCAGCCGCGACATCATCGCCCAGCGCGTGAACCGCGACAAGCCCATCACCATCGATGTGGATAATGCTGGCCAACTCACGTTTGGCAACTAACGCGATTGGCCAAATGAGGCTCATCAAAAGCCGCCACGCAACAAACAACGTGGCGGCTTTTTTTGCATTGATTGACATCTAGGTGATGATAATTTTGTAATTTTGCAACGCAAAACACGTTGAACGATGATCAAGATTGAGATTGACCCACGCATCAGAGCGTTGTGCCCTGAGCTTCGCATCGGACTGGTGCGCGCCATCGTGGTGAATAGCCCCACAAGCGATGAGCTTTGGCACGAGCTGGAACAGGAGGCAGCCACCATAGGCGAGCGCTATCAGGAAATCCTGGCGGTGAACGAACGCCCGGCCATTGCAGCCACACGACGCCTCTACAAAGGTCTGGGCAAAGACCCCGGCCGTTACCGCGTGGCCAGCGAGCAGCTATGCCGGCGCATCATCAAGGGACTTGGGCTTTATCGCCTCACCACGCTCATCGACGTGGTGAACCTGGTGTCGGTGCGTAGCGGCTACGCCATCAGCGGCCTTGATGCCGACAAGCTTGCCGGCGACACGCTCACCATGGGCGTGGGCGAGGCCGGCGAGACCTACCACGGCATAGGGCGCGGGCTGCTCAACATCGAGCATATGCCCGTCTATCGCGATGCCCTGGGCGGTGTGGCCACTCCCACCAGCGATGAGGAACGAACCAAATTCACCCTCGACACCGTTACGGCACAAATCAACATCAACGCATTCGGCCCTGAGATGCCCATCGGCGAGGCTGTGGACTGGATGGCACAGCTGCTGCAACGCTATGCACAAGCCACAAACATCGAAACTGAGATAATCCTATGACCATACTTGAGATTTTAGAGAACAACATCAACGAGCGCAGCGTGGACCAGGTGGCGCGTTGCCTCGACGAGGGTGGACTCATCGCCTACCCCACCGACACCGTGTATGCGCTGGGCTGCGATGCCCTCAACAATCAGGCCATTGAGCGTATCTGCGCACTCAAAGAGTTGAAGTCGGCCAAGACCAACCTCTCCATCATCTGCGCCGACATCAGCGAGGTGGCGCAGTATGCCCGGTTCGACAACCGCCAGTTCCGGCTGATGAAAAGCAATCTGCCCGGACCATTCACCTTCATCTTCCCCGCCCTGTCGAAACTGCCCAAGGCCTTTAAGGGCCGGCGCACGGTGGGCATACGTATACCGCAGAACGAGATCACCTTAGCCATCGTGCGCGCTCTGGGACGCCCCATCCTCACCACTTCGGTGCAGGGCGACGACGAGGACTACCGCTGCGAGCCTGGGCTGATAGCCGATACCTACGCCACCACGGTCGACATCGTGGTGGACGGCGGCCGTGGCGGACTCATCCCCAGCACAGTGGTCGACTGCACCGGCCCCGAACCCGAAATCACCCGCCAGGGCCGAGGCACGCTCACGCTGTAGAGTCATTGGGGACAACATGTAGGTATCATCAACAAGCCGTGCCTTAGAATGGCCATCGACAAAGCATCCAGCATCAAAACTACGGCTCCACCCCCAAAAAACGTGGCGGAATGGCTAATAATCGTTAAGAAACAGCCGCCTTAAAAAATAAATTTGTAACTTTGTGCCAAATTCAAGCATTATTGTAAAAAATAGTTGACAAAACCAAGTATGAACAAACATCACTTTTTATTTGCGGCTTTGGTCGGTGTTGCATTTTCGTTGCACGCCACGGCTGGCCACATCGACGAAGCTGAAGCCCGCATAGCAGCCAACCGCTTCATTCATCATCATCGCACAAGCACGGGTATGTTCAAGGCCGCAAATGCGTCCAGTCTGTCGCTTGCACACGTCGAGTCGTCAGCCACAGTGGCAAATGCCAATGATTACTATGCCTTCAACGTGGCAGGCGGCGGATGGGTGCTGATTTCTGGCGAGGAAAGAGCCGTGCGCGTGCTGGGCTACAGCGACCGGGGGTATTTAGATTTTGAGCACTTGCCCTGCAATTTCAAGGCACTGGTCGATGGTTACAAGCATGAGATTGAATGCTTGCGCTCACAATCATCGGAATGGACACAATCTCAAGCATCTGCATCGGCTCCTGCGGCCATTGTGGCACCATTCATCAAAAGCTCGTGGGGGCAAGATAAGCCCTTTAACCTTCAGTGCCCGATTTATCAGAATGAACATTGCAGGACAGGCTGCGTGGCGGTGGCAATGAGTCAGGTGATGAGATACTGGCAATACCCACAGTCGTGCGGTTCGGTGGCATCGTACTTCTGCAGCAAAATCAGCCGCACGTTGAGCACGCTGCCGCCCACCACGTTCGACTACAACATGATGCCCAACAACTACAGCCACTGGGACTGGGACAAAAGCGAGCTGGTTCAAGACCACTACACCAACGAGCAAGCCCAGGAAGTAGCCAAGCTGATGCGCTACTGCGGCCAAGCCGTAAAGATGGCCTATAATCCCGAGAGCAGCGGTGCGCAGGTCACCAATCAGCTGAGGGCGATGAAAGACTTCGGATACACATCGACGAAGCACGTGACGCACGACTATTTAGGTGTCCCCACATACAGCAATCAAACGTGGGAATCGATGATGAGGGAAGAGCTGGATGCTGGTCGTCCCATCCTGTATTCCGCTTTGGATCTTGGAGCCGGGGCACACGCTTTCATCTGCGATGGTTACGACAACGAAGGGATGTTCCACTTCAACATGGGTTGGTATGGCACTTGTGATGGGTGGTATGTGGTTTCAGCGTTGAAAATGAACCATTACACCGGCCTCTCACTGCACTTCAGCATCAATCATGAGATGTTGATTGGTATTGAGCCTCCCGCAGGTTGGGAACCTCCCACGCAATCGCCTGTCGGCGACATTGACGGCAGCGGACATGCCGATGTGGTCGACTTGAACATTCTCGTGAACCTGATTCTGGACCATGATGTGAAGCTTTCATCGGGTGCACAAGCCGACTTGAACGGCGACAATTCGGTCGACATTGCCGATGTGAGCCTGCTCGTGGACATCATCCTGAAACACACAAGTTGATACCGGTGTTTTCGCTTGGTGTGCGGCAATCATCAAGGGCTGCGTGGTGGCCTATAATTTTCTAATTCAAGTTTCGCAAGTTGTAGCGATAGTTCCCCCAATCGGGGGAACTATTTATTTAAGCCACAGTCATCTCTTGATTATTCATACAACTAACGAAACTTGAATTATCTATAATTCAAGTTTCGCAGGTTGCATAGCTTTGACAATGAGCGAATTGTTCGTTTGTTGGCCCTCTACAAGACCCGTCGCAGAGTGTGACCGCCATCCCCATGGCACCCGAAGGTGTATCAAAAGTGTGGAACATTGGATTCA
>JAFYCU010000098.1 GCA_017545095.1 Muribaculaceae bacterium
AGCTGGGCATCTACGACATGAGCGGCAACGTGTGGGAGCCGTGCCAAGACTGGTGGAGCACCTACACCTCCGCCGCTGTGACCAATCCCACGGGTCCGGCAACGGGTACTAAGAAGGTAATTCGCGGCGGTTGCTTCAACGACAGCGATGCGTGGGCGCGCGTGTCGCACCGCCAGAACTGGGGACCTGACCAATCCAGCCGCTATTGCGGCCTACGCCTGGCCAAATAAGAGTCTTCTGATGCGGCTGGTTGCCGAGTCAGAAACGCTAAGTTAAAAACAACAGGGACAATGAATACAATATGGATGCTACAATTTAATGTCAAATTGTTGCCATTGTCCTTGTTGCTTTTTTGTTAAATTTACTAATCAAATAAGAGGAAATGGTGAAAACGATACAACAACGTAAAGCGATTATGTGCTTGGCTTTAGTGGCCGCTGTGCTGCTCACGGCGTGTGCACCAGCTGGATACTCGGCACACGAGTATGGTTTCTTTGCCGGTATTTGGCATGGAGCTATTGCGGGGTTTGCTCTGACGGCAAAGATTGTGGGATTCCTGCTGAATTGCCTCAACGATGATTGGGGCAACTGGAACATCGGTCTGTGGGCCGACCACAACACTGGTTTCGGCTACGCCTTGGGTTACGCAGCTGGACTGCTTTGGATTGCCCCGCTGCTGCGAAGTAGGTAATTGAAAGTCTCCACTGACGCAACTCCGTACAAATTAAAAAGGTATGCAAAGTTCGGGCCGGGAAACAATATTGTTTCCCGGCCCGAACTTTTGGCTGCCGTGGGGCGGCGGGGATTATTCGTCTTCGTCGCTCAGATCGACGGCGTAGTAGACTTTTTTGCCGGTGGGGTAGAGGCCTGTGACAAACATCACCTTGTCGGTGTCGGTGGCACGCATGATTTGGTTGTAGATGTTCTCCACGTCCTCGGTGCTGTTGACGGTGATGTTGTTGATGTCGGTGATCACAAAACCGTCTTTGATGCCTGCGCGGCGGAACTTGCCGGCTTTCACACCCACCACCTTCACGCCCTGCGTGATGCTGAGGTCTTTCTTCTCCTTGTCCGTGAGCGTGCTGAAGGCGCATCCCAGGCTCATCATGTCGCTCTGCTTGGTCATCTTGGTGCTGCCCTGGTTGTTCTTGAAGGTGACGGTGGTGGTGCGCAGCTTGTTGTTGCGGTAATAGGTCACTTCCACCTTGTCGCCGGGGCGCATCTTGTTCATCTGCTCCTGCATCTCGCCGCTGTTCTTCACGCTGACGCCATTCAGCTTCACAATCACGTCGCCCTCTTCGAGTCCGGCTTCCATGGCTGCGCTGCGGTCGTTGACCTGCGCCACATAGATGCCCTCGTTGGTGGCGGTGATGCCTTTCTCCTTGGCCAGCTCAGAGGTGAGCTCGCGGTATTGCACGCCGAGCACAGCACGCTGCACGGTGCCATACTGCTTGATGTCGGTCACGACCTTCTTCACGGTGTTGCTGGGCACAGCAAACGAGCAGCCGCTGTAGTTTCCGGTGGTGCTGTAGATCATCGTGTTCACGCCGATGAGCTCGCCGGCGGTGTTCACCAGTGCGCCACCGCTGTTGCCGGGGTTCACGGCGGCATCGTGCTGGATAAACGCTTTAATGCCAGCGGTCTTGCTCTCGCTGAACCCACGCGCCTTGGCGCTGATGATGCCGGCGGTGACGGTGGAATTGAAGGTGAACGGGTTACCCACAGCCAGCACCCATTCGCCCACCTTGATGTCGTCGCTGTTGCCAAACACGATGGGCTGGAGGTTCTTGGCGTTGATTTTGATCAGGGCGATGTCGGTGTTGGCATCGGTGCCCACCACGGTGGCGTTGTAAGTGCTGTTGTCGTTGAGGGTGACCTCGAGCTTCTCGGCGCCGTCGATCACGTGGTTGTTGGTGACGATGTAGCCGTCTTCGCTAATAATCACGCCCGAGCCACTGCCCTTGGGCTGCGGGTCGCTTTGCTGTTGTTGCTGCTGGCTGCGCCGGCGCTGCTGCCCGCCGTTGCCGCCGAAGCCGGGGCCGAAGAAGAACTCAAACGGGTCCCAGTCGTCGTAGTACTGCTGTCGCTGGCGCGGGGTCTCGAAGCTCTTGATGCTCACCACGCTGTTGATGGTGTGCTCGGCAGCCACGGTGAAGTCGGTGCCTGGAGCGATAGCGCGTGTCGACGTGGTGACAAATCCATCGCTGGTAGTGCTCACGGTTTGCTCCTTGGCCGGGATGAACGTGTCGACATCCACACCGGCTTTCTTCAGTGCGGTCGTGGCCATCAATGTGGTGGCCGAACCAATGATCGATGCTCCAACGAGCATGATTGCCAACTTGGTTTTCTTGTTCATGATTTCTTGAAGTGTTAAATTATTATTTGTTTTAAAATTTCCAATCGTTAAAATTAACTTTTCATTCTAACGGCAAATGTACTCTGTTTATTTGCAAAAGCAATACCAAACCAACTGATTTTTGCAGAATTTAAACCAACCGGGCAACATTTTCAGCTTGTTTAGCATTCAAGGGCATTTTTGCCGCATTTTTCATGCCATTTTCGCGGCAATTGCCGTGGCTGACGATGCCAATATCTTGAACAAACTATCAACATGTACAAAGACAAAGCAGCTTGGATGAAAACCAGATTAAAACCAGATTAAAACCAGTGTGAGACGAAAAATAATCGCCAACAAGCACGAAGTCTCAATTTTTTCCACTAACTTTGTAAATTGTATTTGCCCCATGATTTCATCGACCTTATTTTCAGTTGCTGTGCCTTAATCACGACTGATGACAACAATGACTTGAAGGAAGAATCATCCGGGACGATCATGCTTGAATTACTTAACCAACTAATTTACCAAGAGAATTTCATAACATGAAGAATCGTTATCTTTCAATGGTTATTCTTTTGTTGGCAACAATGTCGACAAAAGTAGCGAATGCCACCGAGGTGACTGCCGACCAAGCACGAGTCCTCGCCGAGCAATTCATGGCGAGTCACACGCCACTTCGAGCTCCATCGGGTACCAAGACAACGCTCACGCTGGCCCATCAAGCCAAGTCGCCAATCGGCACAACCGATTACTATGTGTATAACCGCGGCAGCCAACAAGGCTACGTCATCGTCACTGGCGATGATAACACTTTGCCCGTATGGGGATATGTCGAAAACGGAGATTTCGAAGCCGACAAGTTGCCCGAAAACGTGCGATGGTGGCTTGGCGAGTATCAACGCCAACTGCAATGGCTGCGACAGCACCCCCAAGCAAGCCCCCGCAAAGCGACCACACTCACCACCAGCGTGTCGCCGTTGCTGCGCACACAATGGGGGCAGGGTATGCCATTCAACAACTTTTGTCCCGAGGCTGAGAGTGGCTACAGCGACTATGACAACTACTATGGTTATCGTGCCGTAACAGGTTGCGTGGCAACAGCCACGGCGCAAATCATGAAGTATTACAACTGGCCTGCCACAGGCAATGGGTCGCACAGCTACACTTGCGACGTAGTGGGAGGCAACACGGTCACCCTAAGTGCCGATTTCAGCCAGTCGACTTATGCCTGGAGCAACATGAAAAACAAGTTCTATATCGACGTGAACTACAATGTGTTGGTGGAAACTGCTGTAGGCTATCAGCAGGCTACTCAGGCCCAAATGGATGCCGTGGCGCGACTCATGAGCGACGTGGGCATAGCAGTTGAAATGAGTTACGGAGCAGGAGGCTTGGGTGGCAGTGGTGCCTATAGTGTAAACGTCGTGAACGCGCTAACCACATATTTTAATTACGACAACGAGATGTGGCTTCAATATCGCGACTACTACAGCGATGATTGGGATGCCCTGTTGCGTAGCGAACTCGACGCATCACGGCCAATATACTACAGCGGCCAGACCAACAAAGGCTATGACGATGGCGGACATGCATTTGTTCTCGACGGCTACAATACCAGCGGTTATTTCCACGTGAACTGGGGTTGGAACGGCAACAGCGATGGTTATTTTGTCAGCTCGCTAC
Organism: Muribaculaceae bacterium; assembly: GCA_017545095.1. The sequence goes on from JAFYCU010000098.1 coordinate 4,022, forward strand.
TCAACCCCGACGACCAGGGTGAAGGCTCCTATGAGGGTGGTTACAACACATGGCAGGCAGCCATCATTGGCTTGCGGCCAGCCGACCCGGCTCCAGCTGTACTGGCCACATCAATCACCCTCGACCAGTCGACCGCTACCATGGCAACGGGGCAGACGCTGACCCTCGCAGCCACCGTGCTGCCCACCAATGCCACCAACCGAACCGTGGCATGGACATCCGACAACACCAATGTGGCAACTGTCAGCAGTAATGGTCTTGTAACAGCCAAGGCCGCTGGAACAACCACCATCACCGCGACAACAACCGATGGAACCAATCTGAGTGCCTCATGCCAGGTGAGCGTCACCCAGCCCGTGACCAACATCCAGCTCGACAAGAGCACGCTCACGCTCACTACAGGCCAAAGCGAGAGCATCACCGCAACGGTCAGGCCCACCAACGCCACCAACAAGGTGCTTTCATGGGAATCGAGCAACACCACCGTGGCAACGGTCAACGGCAATGGATTGGTCACCGCAAAAAAGCCAGGTTCGGCAACAATTACCGTCACCGCCACCGATGGCAGCGGTGTGGAGGCTACTTGCGAGGTCACCGTCAAAAGCCCGTCCACAGGGCTGCCTAAAGTCTCTGCCCCCGACTTGACAATCACGCGTGGACAAATCGGCAAACCAATTCCCACACCGCTCACACTCACCATGCCCGAGGGTGGCAACTTCACCAATATTCAGCTTAATTTCACACTACCTCAGGGACTTGACGTGTGCAAGGTCGACATGGATGATAACGACAATTACTTTGTTGTAGCCGACCGTAGTGGCAACGAAGGTTGGTACACCGAAGCGGGTGATGACATTGTGATGAAGGGTAAGCCTAAAATGCCAGTGGTGAGTTATACCGACAACTTTGACGAACCCGAGAATTGGCCCACATACACCATTGTTGGCGCCAACATCACCAAAACGCCAAACACTGTGAATCCCAACCATTTTGTCACCTTCTTTGTCTCCCCGATGGAAGGATTTGAAATCGGCTCGCGCCCCATACGCGCCTTTATGAAGTATACTCAGGAGGATGACCAGTCGTTAGCCTTTGGCACCAAGGAAGAGTTTGAGGTGATATGCAATGTCACCTTCAACGAGTCGACTTGCGATGTGAACGGCGACGGCAAGGTGGATATGCTTGATGTGAACGCTGTTATCAACATCATCCTTGAACGCACAACGCGCTATGCCGACTTAGCCGATGTCAATGCCGATGGCATCGTGAACATCTTTGATGTGAACACGATTATCGATGAAATTCTGGCTCAATAACATCAATCTGTAATCCTTCTCAACAATGAATAATACCTTTCAATATCTCCGTCAAGTGCTTATGTTTCTGACACTGTTTTGTGTCACAAGCATGATGGCACAAACTTTCACCGTCAACCGCCAGCGCCTATGCATCGAGGGCGGAACCTTTGTCCGCAAAGCAACGGTGTCGAATGTCAACTACCTCTATGTCGAAGATTTCACCATCGGTCGCGGCGAGACCGTGACCGTGCCTGTGTACCTGCACAGCACCGTGCCTATTTGGATGTTTCAGGCCGATGTGGTGCTACCCGAAGGACTCACTGTGGTGAGTGCCGAGTTCTCAAGTGACTTCGGTTCATTGGCCTGTGCTGCCGACTACACGCTCGACTGCGGTGAGGTGAGCAGCGGTTTCCGTCTTTTGGCGTTTAATGCCGCCAAATTGCGAAGCCTGCCCACAGCGAGCAAACTGCACTTGTTAAACCTCACCATAAAAGCTTCAGCAACACTGCCGGTGGACACTCACACCATGTGGATGAAGAATTTCTACTTCGTCAACGCCAACACCAACGAGGGGTTGCAGGGAGCCGATAAGCTTTGCTACATCACCGTGCGTCCTGTGCTGGTGACATCGGTCACCCTCAACAAAACCGAGGTCGAGCTCACGGCCGGACAAACTGACACGCTCACCGCCACTGTGATGCCCACCGATGCCACCGACAAGTCGCTCACGTGGACAACAAGCAACAGCGCGGTGGCTCAGGTGAACAACAACGGCATGGTTACCGCTGTGGCTCCTGGAACCGCCACCATCACCGCCAAAGCCAACGATGGCAGTGGCAAGCGGGCTACCTGCCGCGTGACCGTGAAACCTGTTCTCGTCACCTCTGTGACCGTGACACCAGCTTCGGTCGATATGCAGGCCGGAGACACCATTAAGCTGAGCACTACCGTGCTTCCGGCCAATGCCACCAACAAGACATTGACATGGAAATCGAGCAATACCAGTGTGGCAACGGTGAGCAGCATGGGTGTAGTGACTGCTCGCAGCGTGGGTTCGGCAATCATCACCGCCACAGCCACCGACGGCAGCGGCAAAGCCGGCACCTGCCAGGTGACTGTGCGACCCACCATGGTGTCGTCGATCACGCTCGACCCCAACAACGCGCAAATTGAGGTGGGCAAAACGCTTCCCATCCGCGCTACTGTGGCTCCCAGCAATGCTGCCAACAAAACACTCTCATGGCGAACAAGCAATGCTACTGTGGCCACCGTGAGCAACAATGGCGTGGTCAATGCATTGTCGGCCGGTCAGGCCACCATCACTGCCACAGCCAACGACGGCAGCGGTGTTTCGGCAGCATGCATTCTTACGGTTACACCAGTCATGGTCACCTCGTTGACCATTCCAACGCAGTGTGAGATCGAGGTGGGTGCCACGGCAAAGTTGATTGCCACCGTGCTGCCCGAAAATGCTTCCGACAACACGTTGGCTTGGACTTCGAGCAATCCCGCCATTGTGACGGTGAACAACAATGGACTGATCACTGCCAAATCCGAGGGTACTGCCCATATCACCGCCATCACACAGGATGGCAGCGACCTGCATGCGCAATGCACTGTGGTGGTGAAACCCAAGTCGTACTCACAATTATCGGCGCCTGACCTTACCGTCACGACCCGAAGTGTGGGACAACTCTTGGAGATTCCTATCACGCTCACTATGCCACAAGGCGGCAATTTCACCAACATCGAAATGCATGTCACTTTTCCCGATGGATTACAACCGATGGCCGACGATGAGGGCTTATTCGGTTATGGAGGCGAAGGCATACCTTTCAGGAACAAAACACCATTGGTGGTCTTTACCGACAATTTTGACAAGGCTGCTAATTGGCCTGAATTCATCATTGTGGGAGCGAACATGACCAAGACCCCGGTCACCACCAATCCATGCCATATCTACACCCTACAGGTGACCGCAATGCCCAACTACGAAGTGGGGGAACGCGAGATGCTGATTTTTGCCAAATACACGACCGAAGACGACAACAGCTTCATCGTGGGCAGCACTGTACAGTACGCGCACTTGTGTTCCGTGCACTTCACGCAAGGCATCCCGGGCGATGTGACAGGCGACAACAAGCTGGACATCGATGATGTGAATGCCATTGTAAACATCATTCTTGAGCGCAAAACACCTGCCGACTATCCCGGTGATGCGAATGCAGATGGAGACCCATTCAACAAGGTGGACATCGATGATGTGAATGCCATCATCAATATGATTTTAAGCAATTAATCACACTAATCTGGAGAGCCGATGTGATGTTCGTTTTGCAATAATGACCCACATCGGCTCTACAAATTTAGTACTATCAATTTAACGTTCTGCTTAACACACTTCAATTAGCTATCACTATGGCTATCCAAAAATGGACAACACTATCGAGTCGATATTTGATACAGCGTCCGTGGCTCACAGCACGCGTCGACACCGTGCAGCTGCCCAATGGCGTAATCAACCCCGAGCATTATGTGCTTGAGTATCCCGACTGGGTGAACATCATCGCCATCACCACTGGCGGCGACATGGTGATGGTGCGGCAATACCGCCATGCCGTTGACGAAGTGCTCGTGGAGCTGTGTGCCGGCATGTGTGAGTCTGGCGAGACGCCCGAGCAGAGCGCACGGCGTGAACTGCTTGAAGAGACTGGCTACGGCGGCGGCACTTGGCGCGAGGTGATGACCATCGGGCAAAACCCCAGCATCTGCAACAACATCACCCACTGCTTTGTGGCGCAGGGGGTGGAGCGTGTTGCCAACCAAGCCCTCGATGAGAGCGAAGACATCGAGGTGCTGCTCATGCCGCAGCGTGAGGTGCACGCCATGCTGCGCGACAACAAGATGCTGCAAGCCCTTATGGCTGCACCCCTGTGGCGATATTTCGCCGAGCATCCCCTTGGCGAATGAAGCCTTTGAAGCTGTAACCACATCGTAACAGCATTTATACATCGTGGTTGTTTATAAGATGTTACCTTTGCAACATCATACAATATAGGATTGCAATGGAAACATCCCCCAATTACGTGTTTTTGTCGCTCAAGTTGTTGGGTGCCCTATCGTTACTCATCTATGGCATGAAGGTGATGAGCGAGTCGCTGCAAAAGATGGCTGGCTCGCATTTGCGTCATGTGATGGGCAAGGTGACAGGCAACCGCATCATGGGCATGCTTACTGGTGTGCTGCTCACCGTGGCGGTTCAGAGTTCGTCGGCCACCACGGTGATGACCGTGTCGTTTGTCAATGCCGGCCTGCTTACTCTGCTGCAAGCCATCAGCGTGATTATGGGTGCCAATATCGGCACCACGCTGTCGGCATGGATTATGTGGGCTGGCTTTTCATTCAATGTCAGCGACCTGGTGTGGCCAGCATTTTTCATAGGCATCATGCTCATCTATGGCCGCAAGCAACGCTATGTGGGTGACCTGCTCTTTGGTGTGTCGTTTCTACTGTTTGCACTGGGCATGCTCTCGGTCACGGGCAAGGAGATGGATCTGGCACACAACGAAGCTCTGAGCCATTTCTTTGGGTCGTTCGACTCGCGCAGTATGCTCACTATCGTACTGTTTCTGGCCATGGGTACAATACTCACATGCATGGTGCAGTCATCGGCCGCAATGATGGCCATCACCATGGTGTTGTGTTCGGGCGGAGTGCTCACTATCTTTCAGGGTGTGGCATTGGTGCTGGGCGAAAACATCGGCACCACACTCACCGCCAACCTCACCGCACTCACCGGCAACGTACAGGCTCGCCGGGCAGCCATGGCTCACCTGTTGTTCAATGTGTTTGGCGTGATGTGGGTGTTGTTACTGTTCTTTCCCTTCGTGACGTTCACATGCTCGCTGGTGGGATTCGACCCCTTCGAGGCCACGCCAAGCCCAATGCGCATTTCATTTGCTCTGGCGGCTTTCCACACCACATTCAATGTCACCAACATGTTGCTGCTCATCGGTTTCACACCACGCATCCAGCAACTGTGTTGCTGGATTATCAAGGAGAAACCAGCACCCGAAGACAAGGAGTTCAGACTGAAATATCTTGAAATCGGTGTGATGAAGACCCCTGAGATTTCTGTGTTGCAAGCACAAAAAGAAATAGTGGTGTTCACCGAGCGCGTGCAGCGCATGTTCACCCTGGTGCGAGAACTGCTTGTGCTGAAAGACAGCAAGCAGTTCGAAGCACAATATGCACGCATACAGAAGTATGAGGAGCTGTGCGACAAGATGGAATATGAAATCGCCAACTATCTGGCTCAAGTGAGTCAGGCCCATGTGAGCGACGATACCAAGACTAAGATACGTTCGATGATACGCGAGGTGGGTGAACTCGAAAGCACTGGCGATGCCTGTCATAACATAGCACGCACCATTAAACGCAAACGTGATGCTGAGCGCGAATTCACCGATGAACAATATGGCAATCTGTTTCAGATGATGGAGTTGGCCGACGAGAGCCTTATGAACATGAATACAGTGATGCGTGCTCGTCACACCGAAGGCCTCATGGAACAGACACTCAACATTGAACGGCGCATCAACACCTTGCGCGACACCCTGCGCGAGCGCAACATTGATGACATCAACCGCCAACGCTACAGTTATGATGTGGGCAGTAGCTATGTAGATGTGGTCAACGAGTGTGAAAAGCTTGGCGATTACGTGCTCAACGTGGTTCAGGCCAAACTGGGCTACGACAAGTCGTGGATGACCAATTTGAGCCCAAATTGATGATAATTCATGTTTTGCTGGCAAGGCAGGCTCTCTCGACAGTCGACCGCGCTACTACTTGCGTATCTTGAATAAAATGATTACCTTTGCGGCATGAATACGAAGAAACGAATCCTTGTAGTTGATGACGAGCGTGACCTGTGCGACATCTTGCAGGTTAATCTTGAGTCACTTGGCTATGAGGTCAAGACCGCGTTGTCGGCCGACGAGGCTTTGGACATGTCGCCCGAATGTTACGACCTGCTGTTGCTTGATGTGATGATGGATGGTATGTCGGGATTTGAGCTGTCGCGGATGCTCAAAGACAACCCTGCCACATCTGATCTGCCCATTATCTTCATCACCGCGCGCGACAGCGAACAGGACCTGCAACATGGCTTTGAGGCCGGTGGCGACGACTATGTGACCAAGCCCTTCTCGCTGCGTGAGATACAAGCTCGCGTGAGGACGGTGTTAGCACGCACAGCGGTGACGTCATCGACACTCAACCACGAGGGGCTGCGCTTGGACCTCACCGGACGGTCGCTAACCATCGATGGCAAGCCTGAGGCCATCACCCCCATCGAGTTCGGCCTGTTGCATCTGCTGATGGCTCACGACGGACAAGTGTTCACGCGCCAGCAACTCATCGAGCAGGTGTGGCCAAAAGGCACTGTGGTCACAAATCGCACCATCGATGTCAACATCACCCGGCTGCGCAAAAAACTCGGTCCTTATGCCGCCTGTGTGGCAACACGAGTGGGATTTGGCTATTATTTCAATCGTTATGAACAAGCTGACTGAGGGCAAACGCATGTGGCTGGGAGTAATCTCACTGTTTGCCGTCTTTGCCTTGGTTTTCATCATCTTTGAGGACTTTGACCGCAACCGTTTCAGTGTGCTCGACAAGGCCGTGGAGTGGCATCTGCTGGGATTTGCAATGGTGGTGGTGCTGGTTGTGGGTGTGGTACTGCGACATTATGGACGTCTCATGGATCAGCGCATCAGCGAGGAACAGTCGCGCAAACAGCTCATCATGCGCCGCGAACTCACGCAGAATATAGCCCACGAGCTCAAAACCCCTGTGGCTGTGATTCAGGGCTATATGGAAACGTTGCAGTCGCAGCCCAACCTCGACGAGGCCACGCGGCAGCGTTTTGTGGATCGTTGTTTAGCGCAGTCAAAACGACTCACCGCGTTGCTCCAGGACATAGGCACGCTCAACCGCATGGACTTCGCCACCGACCTCATCACCACCGAGCGCGTTAACGTGGCCGATGTGCTCGATGAAATCATCCACGACACCGCTGCTACGCTCGCCAATCGCGAGATGTCGCTCCGCATCGAGGTGCCATCGCAGTTCGAAGTCACAGGCAATACACAGCTGCTCTACAGCATTTTCCGCAACCTGATCGACAATGCTGTGCTCTATGCAGGCAAGGGCACCGAGGTGCACATCACAGCCCACGACCTTGGAGACAGATGGCATGTGGTGGTTGAGGACAATGGGGTGGGGGTGGCACAGCAACACCTGCCCCGACTTTTTGAACGCTTCTACCGCGTGGACAAAGGACGTAGTCGCCAGATGGGGGGCACTGGACTCGGATTGTCGATAGTGAAAAACGCCGTGCAGCTCCACGGAGGCACCATCGCCGCTTCGGCACGCCCGGGTGGCGGACTCAAGCTCGACTTCGACCTAAGAAAATGAGTTGGTTTTAGAACACACCAACATGCTTTGGAATGCAACAAAGCGGCATCCCAAAGCACGACAATATGCATCATAGCACGAAAGTGTATCCTAATTCTTGTTCTCCTCCACCCACAGCTTGAGCGAGTCGGCGGGGGTGTTGTTGAGCAGTCGTCCAGGCCGCCAGTTCACGGCGGGGTAGGAGGCTTGCAAGTCGGCACATGCCTTGTCGATAGTACTGCCACCCGATGTGGCGAACGGAATCACCGTCTTGCCCTTCAAGTCGCAGCTCTCGATAAACGTATTGATGATGGTGGGTGCGGTGTACCACCAGATGGGAAATCCCACATAGATAATCTCGTAGTCGCCCGGATTGATTGCGCCGGGCCTGATTGCCGGACGCGAGGCTGGGTCTTTCATCTCCACCGAACTGCGCGACAGACTGTCGTGCCAGTCCAAGTCGGCTGCGGTGTAGGGTTGTTCAGGGGTGATTTCCATCAAGTCGGCACCGGCTATCTGTGCCAGCTGCTCGGCAACACCCTTGGTCACGCCCGAGGCCGAGAAATAGGCCACCAGTGTATTGCTCTTCTTCATTGCGTTTTGATTTTGTTGGTCATTGTTGTTCTTTGATGTGCAAGCCATGAGTGTCACGGCCAGAATGCCCATCATGATAAATGCAATCTTTCTCATTACTGTTGATTTTGGATTTGGATTTAGCGTTTAAAAGTTCAGGTCACACTCCTGTATGAGCCATTCGTCGATGGTGCGAGTGTCGGGGCTGATGTTGATGGCCAGCTGGCGCACGGGTCATCCGTCGTGTCGGTACTTGGCGGCGTAATCCTTGCGCCGGAGCTGCTCCATGGCCAGCCTCCTGATTGCTTGATTTAGGCTGCAAATATAGCTAATTATTTCGACATTGCAGTTATAATTTCAACAAAAAGGATCCACAATGGTATGCACACATGATGTGCCATGAGAAAAATATCCGCTGCCAACGCTCATGCCCAATGGCGCAATAGGCGAGTGTTCCCTATGCTTGTCGAGCAATAGTCAACCTTTCCAATCGCCATTCATTATTTATTGTTAATAATTGAATGATGGCAAGACCATGAGTAAAAAAATCATGTCTTTTTTCGTAAATTTGCGGCTGAAATTCCAAACAACGTAAATTTCCTTATCGAAATGAAGAACAAGACATTGGTTTTAGCCCTTGCGTGTGCTTTGCCACTGGGCGTGATGGCACAAAAGCGTGCGGTGACCATCCGCGACGTGTATCGTATCACCAGTGTGAACGGCGTGGCGTTGTCGCCCGATGCAAAACGCATCGTCTATTCCGCCGGAAACACCAGCCTGCAAACGCTTAAGAGCAACCGCCGCATTGTGGTGGCCGACTGCAACGGCGGCAACGCCACCGACATCGTGGTGTCGGAAAACTGCGCCAGCCCCATGTGGAGCACCGATGGCCGAAGCGTGTACTATACCGACATGGGTACCGACAGCACTGCCATGCAGCTGTACGTCTATGACCTCTCGACTCGCGAGAGCCGTGCCCTCACCAGCTACGCTCTAGGTGTGGCCGACGGTGTGGTGTCGCCCGATGGGCGCTATGTGGCTTTTTCGGCCGAGGTTTACCCTGAGTTTGGTGCCGATGCCGAGCGTACCATGGCTCGCCGCAAGTCCAAAGACACCGGGCGTGTGCAGGCGCATCTAGCCGATAGCCTGCTCTACCGTCACTGGACTGAATATGCCGATGGCCGTGTCACACACCTCATGGTGTGCGACCTGGGCAGCGGCGAAGTCACCGATGTCACCCCTGGCACGCAAACGCTGCTGTTCACCCCCAGCGGCGACCGACTCTTTGCCTGGTCGCCCGACAGCCGCGAACTGTGCTACGTGTCGAACCACGACAGCCACCCCGAAGCCTCGACCAACGCCGACCTGTGGCTCGTGCCGGTGACCGGTGGCACGGCACGATGCATCACCAGCGGCAACAAGGCTTGGGATGGTACGCCGCTCTACAGCCCCGACGGGCGTTATATCGCCTATCGCAGCCAAGCCATTCCGGGATATGAGAGCGACTGCTTCCGGCTTTCCATCTACGACCGTCAGCAGGGCACCCATCGCGTGCTCACTGGCCACTTCGACAACTGGGTGGAGGACTTTGCCTGGAGTGCCGACAGCCGCACCATCTATTTCAATGCCGACGTGAACGGCTACATGCCCATCTATCAAACCACCCTCGACGGTCGCATCACCCGTCTGGTGCCCGATGTGGTGGCGGGCAGTGTGGTCACCGACTCGCGTGGCACATTCTTCTTCACCTCGAGCACCACAGGGAAACCCATCGCGCTCTACCGCCACGACACCAAGCAACGCCGCACCACGCAGCTCACCCACTACAACGATGCCCTCGAGGCCGAGGTGGACTTCCGCCCGTCGGAGGTGATGTGGGTGCGCGGGGCAGGTGGCGACAGCGTTCAGTGCTTTATCGTCAAGCCCCACGGTTTCGATCCCTCCAAGCACTATCCACTGGTGATGAACGTGCACGGTGGTCCGCAAATGCAGTGGATGAACAGTTTCCGTGCCGACTGGCAGGTGTATCCCGGTGCAGGCTATGTGGTGGCCTATCCCAATCCTCACGGCAGCACTGGCCGTGGACAGGCGTTTTGCGCAGCAATCTCGGGCGACTGGGGAGGCAAGGTTTTTGAAGATGTGATGCTCGTGGCCGATGCTTTGGAGCAGCTGCCCTATGTCGATCCCGACCGCATGGCAGCCATGGGGTGGAGCTATGGCGGCTACATGATGAACTGGATTCAGGGGCACACCCGGCGGTTCAAATGCCTGGCCTCGATGATGGGTCTCTACGACGTGCCATCGATGTGGGGCACCACCGAAGAGCTGTGGTTCCCCAACCACGAGTTTAACGGACAGCCGTGGAACAGCGACCTATACCAAAAGTGGAACCCTGCAGCATATAGCAGGCAATTTGCCACCCCCACGCTCATTCTCACGGGCGAGCGCGACTACCGTGTGAGCTACACACAGAGCTTGCAATACTTCAACACACTCCAAACAATGGGCATTCCCAGCCGACTGATTGTGTTCTCTAACGACGGGCACTGGCCGAGCAACATGCGCTCGATGCCGGTCTATTACAATGCGCATCTGGAGTGGTTCCACCGCTGGCTCGGTGGTGACCCCGCACCCTGGGACACCCAAATGATGATCAACAACGAGGTGGAATACTGAGGAGTTGTATTAATGCATCATCAACGTGATGCTCTGTAGCACGCGTAAGCAATCTTGCATCTCGCATCTCGCATCTTGCATCTCGCATCTTGCATCTTATATTATGAATAAAGAAGAATGTTATAAGCTATTGGTTGAGCAAGTGCGTGCTCTGACCGAGGGTGAGGACGATGCCGTGTCGGTGATGGCCAACGTGTCGGCCGCCATCCACCATGCCATGGGGTTCTGGTGGACCGGCTTCTACGTCGAGCGCGATGGCGTGCTGCGTCTGGGGCCGTTTCAGGGTCCTGTGGCCTGCACACGCATCGCCCGTGGGCGCGGCGTGTGTGGCACGGCTCTCGAACGCGGCCGAACCATCGTGGTACCCGATGTGGAGCTGTTTCCTGGGCACATCGCCTGCAGCAGCGAGTCGCGCTCCGAGATCGTGGTACCCCTGCTCGACACACACGGAGTGCCGCGTGCCGTGCTCGACATCGACAGCCGCGAACTGAACACCTTCGACAACACCGACCAGAGCTACCTTGAGCAAATTGCCCAAATCGTGGCTCCTGTTATATGTCAATCTTGACAAAAAATATCAGTTATGCAGAAACAGAAAGAAGAACTTAAAATAGTATTTTTCGGCACGCCCGACTTCGCCGTGGAAAGTCTTCATCGGTTGGTCGATGGCGGTTACCACGTGGTGGCCGTGGTTACCATGCCCGACAAGGTGGGCGGCCGCGGACACCACACCATTCGCAGTGCCGTGGCGCAATATGCCATAGAGCACGAGTTGCCACTGCTGCAACCCGCCAACCTCAAGGACGATGCCTTTATCGGCCAGCTGCAGGCCTTGCAGGCGCAGCTATTCATCGTCATCGCGTTCAGGATGCTGCCCCAAGTGGTGTGGCAGATGCCGCCGTTGGGAACCTTCAACCTGCACGCTTCGCTGCTTCCCAAATATCGTGGCGCGGCACCCATCAATTGGGCGGTGATGAACGGCGACACGAAAACGGGCGTGACCACATTTTTCCTCAAGCACGAAATCGACACCGGCGACATCATCCAGCAGCGTGCCATTGATATCGCCCGCACCGACAACGTGGGCGATGTGCACGACCGACTGATGCTGCTCGGTGCCGACATGGTGGTCGAAACCGTCGATACCATCTTGGCCGGCACGGTACGTCCCGTGGCGCAGAACCAGCTCATCGCGTCTGGAGCCGATGCCACCCCAGCACCGAAAATCTTCACCGCCACCTGCCGCATCCCGTGGAAGCGGAGTGGGGAAGAGGTGTACAACCACATTCGCGGCCTGTCGCCCTATCCAGCCGCATGGACCGAGCTGGTCATGCCCGACGGCACCCGCCGGCAAGTGAAAATCTTCGCCACCGGTGAGCCGCAACCCGGTCATGCATCCCCCGGAGCCATCGTCACCGATGGCAAGGCGCAACTGTCCATAGCCACTGCCGATGCCGTGCTGCCCGTGCATGAGCTCCAGCTGGCTGGCAAACGACGAATGCAAGTGCCAGAGTTCCTACGCGGATTCAACATCGCCGGCTGTCACTGCGAGTAAGGAATTTTTAAGAACCGAAAACCAAGAACCGAGAACCAAGCTCATGGCCTCCCCAAACCCTTCCGAAGGAGGGGCTTACAAGTAGAGCCGCACCCTGGTGCAGCTGAAGAGCAAAGCAAGAACCGACTAAAAGCCCCCTAACCTGAATAATTCATGGCAAAACAAGAGACTAAAGACAATGAGACGATTATCAAACAATCAAGGACAACAAAAGACAAAAAAGACAAAAAAGACAATTACTCTACATTGTCCTTCATTATCTTAAATTGACATTAATTGTCTGATTGAGATATGAATGCGAATTTGGTTAAATACACAATGAATTATTCAGGCTGAATATGATATTCCCCTCCTTTTGGAAGGGTTAGGGGAGGCCACGAGGCCCTCACTCATCACTCATCACTTCATTACTCATAACTAAAACAAATGAACAAAACGAAATTTCTGGCAATTCTGTTTGCCATCGTCATGCTCGCCGCCAGTTGTGGCGACGATGACCCGAAGCCTGTGCGTGTCAATCCCGAGGCCATCGACCTGGGACTGAGCGTGAAGTGGGCAACGTTCAACATCGGAGCCGCCTATCCCGAAGCTTGGGGCGGTCTCTACGGCTGGGCCGACTCCAGCGGCCTGCACAAGGTGAAAATCGATGAATATCCCATCGAGGTGCAATGGAAAATGGTGGAAGGCGTCGAGGTCACCACGGTGACGTGGAACAGCCCCTACTTTGGCGGCAAATCACCGTTGGCCAACATCACCGGCACCGACTACGACATCGCACGCTTCATGTGGAACAAAGACTGGCGTGTGCCCACCCAGGACGAGTGGCAGGAACTCATCGACCGCTGCCAGTGGACGATGGCCACCGACCTGCCCAACGCCCGTGGCACCGTCTATCGCGTCACGGGACCCAACGGCAACAGCATCCTGCTGCCCATGGGTGGATACGACACCAGAGGCGAACAAGAGGAACGTGGAACCATCGGACACTACTGGACGGCTAACCTTCTGCCCATCGACGAGCAAGGCAGCTACCACTTCAGCAGCAACGTGGCCTGCGCCGCATGGTCGGTGACCATCCAGCCGCAGCAAGGCCGCGCCGTGTGCACCCCCACACCCCTAGTGCGCAACTTCCACCTGAGTGTGCGCCCCGTCAGTGCCCAATGAACCGCCGGCCAGAGCTTTCGCCATATTTATGGATGTGAGCGATTTTATGGCGCAAAAATTTGAGTATTTGCGCCATTCATTGTAACTTTGCCCCGCAAATGGTGAAAACGACTACCGACCCCAATGCTAACTCAGCCGTTGTCAAGAAATTCACGGCTTTTCTCGAGAGCAAGCAGCTGCGCAAGACGCCCGAGCGTTTTGCCATCGTTCGCTGTGTCTTGGCGTTCAATCGTCACTTCACCATCGAGGATGTGCGTCACATGCTCGAAGACGAGGTGTATCATGTGAGCCGCGCCACGCTCTACAACACCATCGACCTGCTCCTCGAGGCGGGAATTCTGGTCAAGCTCACTTTCGACGGCCTGCCACCGCAATACGAGCGCGTGCCAGCCATCCCACACATCCACCTCATCTGCACGCAGTGCGGCAAGGTGAAAGAGGTGCGCGACACCGATTTGGCGGCGTTTATGAATGCGCGCAAATACACCGCGTTCACCACGGTGCGCTACACACTCACCGCCTATGGACTTTGCAGCACCTGCGCACGCAAGCGCAAACGAGCGAGGAGCAAATGAGGGTGACTATCATCAGTGTTTATTTTTAACCAACCGACAACGATTTTGAATACCGAGACAATGAAAGTTGACGTGCTTCTGGGACTACAATGGGGCGACGAGGGCAAGGGCAAGGTGGTCGACGTGCTCACGCCCAGCTACGATGTGGTGGCCCGTTTCCAGGGCGGTCCCAACGCGGGGCACACGCTCGAGTTCGACGGGCGACACCATGTGCTGCGCTCCATACCCTCGGGCATCTTCGGCCAGCACCAGACCTGCCTCATTGGCAGCGGCGTGGTGCTTGACCCCGTGCTGCTCATGCAGGAAGTGGACGAGTTGCGGCAATGCGGTGTCGATGTGGAGGCACACCTCAAGGTGTCGCGCAAGGCGCACCTGATTATGCCCACCCACCGCCTGCTCGACGCCGCTGGCGAGCAGTTCAAGGGCGACTCACGCATCGGCACCACTGGCAAGGGCATCGGCCCGGCCTACACCGACAAGGTGCGCCGTTGCGGACTGCGCGTGGGCGATATCGAGCACGACTTCAACAAGGCTTACCAGTCCATACGTCAGCTGCACATGCGTCTGCTCGAGGCCATGGGGCAGCACCCCGATATCGCACAAGCCGAGCAGCAATGGATGCAGGCCGTGGAACGCCTCCGCAAGCTCGACATCGTGGATGGCGAGTATTTCGTGGCACAGCAGCTCGCCCAAGGGCGGCGCGTGCTGGCCGAGGGCGCACAAGGCACCATGCTCGATGTGGACCACGGCTCCTATCCGTATGTAACCTCGTCGAGCACCGCAGCAGCAGGAGCTTGCATCGGTCTGGGCGTGGCTCCACAGCGAATAGGGGAGGTGTATGGCGTGTTCAAGGCCTACTGCACCCGTGTGGGTGCCGGACCATTCCCCACCGAACTGGCCAACAACACCGGGGCTGAGATGCGGCGCGTGGGACACGAATATGGTGCGGTTACAGGGCGCGAACGCCGTTGTGGATGGATCGACCTGGTGGCCCTGCGACACGCCATCCTGCTCAGCGGGGTCACGCAGTTGGTGATGACCAAGAGCGATGTGCTCGACGGCTTTGACACCATTTGCGCCTGCGATGCCTACGAGATCGACGGCGGAGTAACCCACGATATGCCCTACGACATCGCGTGCGTGCGGCCTGTCTACACCGAGCTGCCCGGTTGGCGCACCCCGCTGGCGCAAGCCACATCGCTGCAGCAACTGCCGCAGCAGTTCCGCCGCTATATGGCCTGGCTCGAAGAGCGCCTGAGCGTACCCATCACCATCGTGAGCGTGGGTCCCGACAGAAAGCAGACCATCAAAGTGACAAACTAATGTGTTTTTCACATCTAAATCTTTACTTTAAATTCGAAAACCCAATCATTTAAACAATAACTAATTAACTAAACACTAATTTTAAACAAACGCTATGGCATTAGTAAAACCATTCCGTGGTCTGAGACCACCCCGCGACCTGGTGCAGCAAGTGGCTTCCAAGCCCTATGACGTGCTCTCGAGCGATGAGGCTCGCGCCGAGGCCGGCGACAACGAAAAGTCGCTCTATCACATCATCAAGCCCGAAATCGACTTCCCCGCCGGGACGGGCGAACACGAACCCAAGGTCTATGACAAGGCCGTGGAGAACTTCAAGAAGTTCCAGGACAAGGGCTGGCTCGTTCAAGACCCCGAAGAGAAGTACTACATCTATGCGCAGACCATGGACGGCCGCACACAATATGGCATTGTGGTGGCTGCCAGTGTGAACGACTACTTAGAAGGACGCATCAAGAAGCATGAGCTCACCCGCCGCGAGAAGGAGACCGACCGCATGCACCACATCGAAATCAACAACGCCAA
>JAFYCU010000099.1 GCA_017545095.1 Muribaculaceae bacterium
ATACCCCATGTTCTGGGTATTGCTCAACGACATCCGCCCCTACATGGCCAACCAATACGTCTTCACCGACGACGACAACAACCTCTCGCGCTACAGCCTCGACGACTTCTTCAAGCTGGGCATGTACACCGGCGAGATCTACAAGACCAAAAACCTGCGCAACATGGCCTTGCGGCAAATCTACCCCGAGGACGAGCAGTACAAGCACGCGCAAGACAGCATCGAGAACCGACTGATGGCCTTCAACAAAGACCTCTGGGTGCCCGACCGCGAGGAAATCCAGGCACGCGCCAAGGCAGCACGCGAGGCCAAAGCCGAAGCCGAGGGCGAAACCGTGACCGACGACGGCGAACAAGCCGAAGGCGAAAAGGAGGAGCTCAGCACCAAGCGCGGAAAAGAAAAGAAAGAAGAGCTCAAAGAAGAGCAAAAGAAAGAAGACCGCAAGAAAGCCCGCCGCGCCAAAATCAAGAGCCGCAACAGCGGCAAGAGCTCCGGCGGCGGAGCCACCCGCTCGGTGCGCAACCGGAAGAAATAACCACCCACCAAGCCACCCTTCGCGGCATGCCCACCACCCCTTCGCGGCAAGCCCACCCTTTGTGGCAAGCGGCGATTCCATCGCCGCCCCAAGATAGACTGCTTATGGACCAAATCCAGCGCATCCAGCACATGGAAGCCCTGCTCCACCAAGCCACGCAGGCCGTGGAGCAGCTCCAGACAGCCCTCGACCGCTATGCCGCCGCACGTCAGGCCATCCGTCAGCTCGATGACTACTACACCAGCCCCCTGTGGCGCCAAGACTTCGAAGCCGACGAAGCCGGCCAGCTCCCCCCCGACCTCAAGCGCGGAGTGCTCAGCGAAGACACCATCTGGAACCTCCTTGACCAAGACCGCGACCTCCACAAGCAGATGCAGATGCTCTTGTAACCTTTGTCAATGCACAATTCCGCAATGCGATGTTGCGTGCGTTAGCCAGCTTGGTTCTCGGTTCTTGCCTCGACCATCAGCCGCACCAGTGTGAAGCACCGACATTAAACAATTCGTCATTAAGCCACAAATCAACAAATTAGACAACTTTTATCCATTCGCAAGATAAGCGCACGCGCTCGCAACTAATGGCTCAGCATGGCCCCACCCCTGCGAAGCCCACACCACTCACACAAAGCAAAAATACAACCTATCACCCGTTAAGCGACAAAAAACAAAAAAAAACACCATATCGTCAGAAAAACTGCTCGAAAATTTTCTCATTCGAGAAATTATCCTTAAATTTGCCGCGCTGTTCGTTGAACAGCGGCATATTGAAGGAAGCGTCAAGCTCATTCCTGCCAATGAATCACCACCTCGTTGAGCAAACTGGAATAAGCAGAAAGCGCCATCCTTTGGTATTGATATATGACACCGTG
The DNA here is from genome assembly GCA_017545095.1 of Muribaculaceae bacterium. The sequence goes on from JAFYCU010000099.1 coordinate 1,404, forward strand.
CCGGCATCAGCCAGCGCACCTGCATATACCTGCCAAAGGTGTGAGTAGTTTTTCTGACTTACGGCAGTTTGCAGGTTTGTGGTGAACCCATTGGCAGTCGTGAGGACGACAACGGGCTCACACTTTCTTTTTTGTGCCTATAGACAACGTATTAATTAACTTAAAAGTTATTCTATGGGACAAACAAACTATTTAAAAATGCTATGGGGCATACTCTATGTGGTATTTGCTGGCATTAGTTGCTGGGCCACAGCTGAATCGCTTAACTTGACCTGGCCATCAATACCATTGGCTGTATGCTATGGCATTGCCATTGGTTTTTATTTAGTGGCCTCGGTAGGTGCGACCATGATTGCCAACAGTTTCAATCGTGACAAATTTTTCCAACATCGCGGACTCATGCTCTCTGGAGGTGTGCTTATTATGCTGTTTTTTTGGATTATAACCAGTTTGCCCACAAACACACACACATTCCTATTCCGCAACAAAATTGCTGATGTAATCACAGAAGAGCAAAAAACGACCAACAGTTATTTGATGCAAATCCAGACAGGACAAGCCATTGATAATCGTATTATCAACGACACAACCAAACTTGCTAATAATGTCAAAACGCAATGTACGGCATTAGAAAACGAAATCAAAAACGAACTCAATCCAGGCGATGGCGTAAAATCACGAGAAATTAAAAAATCAATCGCTGATCTTCTCGGGATTGAGAAAATTGATAATCTAACTGGAGCCGACAATTCGGTGAGAGGCCGTGAAATACTAGCTAGAACTTACCGCAAAATCATCTATGCACACCTTGCTGTGGCAGAGAAAAACATCGAGAACTCTTACCGAGCACAAAGCAAACTTCGGGACAAATACATCAGTGAATCAAAAGCCACCACAAAGAATATCGACACTTGGATTGCAGCATGGAACAAGGGACAAGTCAGCGCCAACGATCCCAAAGATGTGAAAGAAGATTTTAATGACCAACGACTGATGAAAGGCTACACGCTCATCAAAACATGTCGAAACTTTATTGATTTCAGCAATAAAGAAGATGAGCAACGATTTACCGCAAACAACTTGGAGTCGAATATTAGTCATATCATCAGCGTCTACGATTTGTGGTATGAATTTCTATTCGGTTCTTACAAAGGAAGCATGTTCATGATTTTCTGTATTCTGATTTCGTTATTGGTTGATGTGGCCGCATTCGTGTTCTTTTACTTAATTCAGAAATAACAATTAAACAATAATCTTATGCCTCTTTTCCCGAACAACTCCCCTCAAGCAACAGAACCGACTGAATCCGCCCCCAATTCAGTCATTCAAGAAGAAGCCAACACCGTGGGCAACACTGCATTTGAGGAGCAGAATGCGACATCCCACTCTCAGGGTGGACAGGCTCTCAATGGTGTGGTGGAAATCAATGATGAAACAGCGCCGCTCGTAGTCCTCTTTGGACCAACATCATGTGGAAAAACCATGACGCTCATCCGTCTCACTCAATTCCTGCGCAAACAAGGATATGGAGTGCAGCCTGATGCAAGTTTCCGTCCATCCTATGACCAACAGTACAAAGATGACTGCGATAAATTTAATCAAACCGTCAACGACCCAATTGCGGCTCCAGGTACAAGTGGATACATGCTCGTTGATGTTATCGCAAAAAGCACGGGTAAAGTCTTGTGCAAAATCCTTGAAGCTCCAGGCGAGTATTACTTTGACCCCAAACAACCCAACAAGAGCTATCCACACTATTTGAATCGTATTATCGACTCACCAAACAGAAAAGTGTGGTGTGCGTTTGTGGAACCAGCATGGGAAAACGCTAATACGCGCGCAAACTATGTAAATCGCATTGAAGCACTCAAACCGCAGATGTCATCTCAAGATCGAATTATCTTCGTATTCAACAAGATTGACAAAACAAATTTCGTGAAGAACCGCGATGGTGTGGTTAACGAGAAAGAAGCTATCAAATACGTTTCCGACCTTTACAAACAAATTTTCGACAAATTCAAATGTGAGATTCCAATTGTGAAGTGGTTCCGTCCCTACGACTGTGGGTTCATTCCATTCCAAACAGGAAAGTTCACTGAGACTAAAGACGAATACGGAAATACTAACATCTTGTTCTCTATCTCAAACGACGCGTATCCGAGTAAACTTTGGAACGCCATCAAACGAAGCATCTGAACACTATGAACGAAAAATTATTTCAATTCTACTTGCATGGTCATCCCAAAGGATTTGACTATGTTGGCGATGTCAAGGAAAAAGATTTCTTCTTGAACACCTTTTTTCAGAGAATCTTTACCAACGAACATAACGATGGCAGTCAAGGCTTCAACGAACTACGCGTGCAAGCATTGAACGTTGGAGGGAAAACGATGTTTTACTATACCTATTTTATAGGTAAGGATATTCGAGGCACCGATAAACGACCTGGCTATTTAGCCATTACTGTGAGAATGAGCCGTTACTATAAACGAGTTCGGAACTTGATGTTCTTGCTCGACTCGTTCATCCACAGTTACTTGGAGGGTAAGTTGCTGAACCGCAGCGGCAACCAATTGGAATTTAAAAGCGACACATTCCAAAATGCCGAAAAGACCATTTTGAGCGATTTCACGCATCTTGAGACTTTATTGGGCATGACTTTCGACCAAAGCGACTTGGTCAACCTACAGGTCGGCAACCAGCGAAAACGTTCGGTGCTGAATATTGAAGATGCAAGCGATGAGAATGTCGAGAAGCTGATGCGACGCGATGGCGAAGTTTCAATCTCCATCAATTGGCCGTCGACACGCGTGCAACAGGCAACAGCAAAAAAAGACCAAGAGATTCAAACACTCAAACAAACACACGCGCAAGAGTTACAAACACTCAAACAAGCGCATACACAAGAATTAAGCAAACAACAAACTGACTGGCAAGCCCGCCTGAACAAAAAAGAACAAGAACTTGCCCAAGTAGTTGCCCAAAGCAGTAATGACGGGAAAAGGACACGTGAACTGGAACAAAAACTAACCGAAGCCGAAAAGCAACGCAGTGCTTTGCAATCCAAGATCGATCGCGTGCGCGAAATTATCGGCAATCCCACGCAAAACAATATTCAGTCGTCTTCGAAACCAGGCAACACAACCAAATCTGGTGGAGGTACAAACAGCAATAAGGGCAACAATTCCATCCTTTCGCACGGAGGAAGTATAAGTCGAAAACCTCATTCGTGGGACGAAGAAGAAAAACCCGAGCGTGGTTTTCCAACAAAACCCATCTATCTTGTAGTTCTCATCGCTATTATAGCGGGTATTTGCTTTTTTGTGTTTAAGAGTTGTTTCTCTAACAAAACAACTGAAAACGAAGCAAATAACACAGAATTAGCTCAAACCATTCAAGATGCAAACCAATACACAGATGCTCAATCGTTAAGCTTCATTAATCTGAATGCGGATGAGTCCATCAAAGCTAACGATACTATTGAGATATCAACAGAGCAACAATTGACAAATGGTCAATTCGTGTCAAGCGACACCACAGTGCTTAGAATTTTGGAATCAAAAAAAAACGACGCGAAAGTTCAAGCACTCAAATCAGGAAAAGCAGAATTGATGTTTATTAGAAACGACACATGTTTTGCGCGTAAAAAAATAACAGTGGAATGAGACTAAATATATTAATATTTATGTCGCTAACGATGTTGTGCATTTGCTCGACCTCATGTGGCAACGACAAGCAGAAACCTGCTTATTTTGATGCTGAGAACACAACAAGCGATGGCTCGGACAGCAACAACTATATCACCGAGGACAACAACCCTCAAAGCGGCGAAACCGTTTCTGTTCCATTCACCGAACGCAATGGAGTAAAACTGATTGAGGTAAAAATCAATCAATCCATTGGTGTGGACATGATTCTCGATAGTGGCTGTTCAACCACGCTCATCTCAATTGATGAGGCTAACTATTTATACAATAAAGGTGTTCTTACCGAAGATGACATTGAAGGATTTCAGAATGCGCAAATTGCAGATGGAAGCATTGTAGCCAACATGGTTGTCAATTTACGTGAGCTTGCAATCGGTGGCAAAATCACATGCACTGATGTTCAAGCTACTGTTTCAAATAATTCACAAGCACCTTTATTGTTGGGTAACGAGGTGCTAAACCGAACAGCCTCCTATGAAGTGGATAACACAAACAAAGTTATCAACTTCAAACTAAACTAACAGCACATGAACAGTTCTGTCTATCTTTTTGGCAAACTTGGCGCAAATGGCTTCTTCACTCAGTATCCCGACGACAGCTCCAAAGCTATTTTCAAGAGATTAATCGAACAAGCCAGAACCAAAACACAACTATGCATTCACCGAAATGGTGAACTGATTTACTATGCTTATATACGAAAACTAACCGATGAATCTAAATGCATAGGTTTATGTATTCTGCTCAATGGCTCAATGATGAAGCAAATAGAGCCATTGTTCACTCTTTTTGAAAACACGATGGAGAAAATGCTACGTGATGGCCATATCGTAAGATTTAACGAAAATGGAGACATCATTCCTGCTGTCAATCATCTTTACGAACGGTCGGACGAAATTTCCAATCTGCGGATTACTTTACAAGGAGCTATCGAACGTCTTAGCAACCAAAGCAAAAAACTTCCACCCGTAAACTTTGCCATTAGCAAAGATACGGTAAAACATTTTTCCATCGATGATAACATCAATGATATCATCGAATCATCTCATTCAAGCGGATTCACTTTTGTATATAAATCAAAGGATTTCAACACTGAAGAACTCAACAGTGTACAAAACACTATCCGAAAACTTAGAAATGCCAACAAAGAATTAAAGAAAGATATCGAGAACCTAAAGAGCGAGAACAATAAGCTCAAACGACAACAGCGCAACACAACATGGGTGGCAATTTTGGGTGTCATCGCCGCATTTTTGGGTGTTATCATCTGGTTTAAGGTCATTAACCCAAGTGAAGTCACTAACAAGAGTTTTCCAGAGTTCAACTATTATGGGCAGATGAATGACCAACAACCTAATGGAGTAGGGGTTGCAGTTTATCACGAAGATGATCCAGATGGGCGCAAGTATTATATCGGTCGTTTTAACAACGGCAATCGACAAGACGACAAAGCAATGTTACTATATGAGAATGGTGACTTTTTCTATGGCCAAATGGAAGGAGACAACTGGATAGATGGTATTTATTATAGCAATTCTGACAACTCACACTTCCAAGGTCGATTCGTAAACAACGAGCCAAGCACTGGCGTGTGGTATGACCACAAAGAAGAATATAGTATATTTAACGGACATGAGGAAAGATAAAATGAAAAGTATAATTCGACTAGTATTGTGCATTTGTGCTTGCTGCATTTGTGCTTGCTGCATTTTTGCATTGTCTTCATTTGAGATTCAAGCACAGAAACGGCCAACAATCAAACGCCAACAATCCACAACCAAACCAGCGACAAAACCGACAACGAAAAGCAATCCCACAACTACGAAAAAGGCAAAAAGCACGATAACAAAAAATAAAACGAAATCAAAAGGCAAGGTTACACAGCGACAAAAAAGCAAGACTCAAAGTAATCAACCCACATACCAAGCACCTGAGACAAATCCCAATCCAATCATAGAGACTCTTCTTGAGATTTCAACAAACAACGTACATTTTGATGCAACTGGTGGCGATGAGTATTTCACCATCACCTGCAATAAGGAATGGTACATTAGTATGAACACGCGGTCTTGGGGGATATTAACTCGAAATGGCAATCAACTTTCATTATCGGTCTCCAATAATCAAGGCACAGAAGCACGTACAGATTATTTTTGCATTACCGCTGACGATAAAACCATCACAGTCAACATCACTCAAGATGGATTCACGCCTTCATTATCAGTCACAAACGAATATATTTATATGAACTATGACGGAGGCTCGCAATACCGCACTGTTTTTAGTAATGCTGAATGGTGGATTCAAAGCAAACCATATTGGGCAAATGCAAGCAAAGATGATGATAAACTTGTTGTTACAGTAGATCGAAATGATTACTCAACAACACGTTATGGCGACATCATCATCAAATGTGGCAACTTAGAAAAAACCATCAAACTCGCTCAATACGGCTCACCTCCCATATCTTCAACATCATCATCAACACAAAGTACAACGACAAACAACACCTATGGCTACAATGACACATATGAGCATTATTCGCAGGTTAAACGCGACTCTTGGTGGAAAGGAAGAATCTCCTTTGGAATTGAGCTTGTAGGTGACGTGAATGCCGATTTCAAAAAATTCGACGAGGAAATATATTATAGATATGGAGCTGGGGCAAGACTTCGATTTGGAAGATACACCGATTTTTTGAATTTAACTATTGGAGCCAAATGGACGAAATGCGGATACCACTCCAAAGAGCTGACTATGGAAGCAGATTACATGGCATTTCCAGCCAATCTAAAATTTAATCTCTTCCATCTTGCAAAACAATCAAAGTTCTACATTGGTGGTGGATATGAATATTACCTACCATTAGGATATGCCACAGCATACATGGATTGGAATGCGGGAATTGGAGTGAATGCCCGGCATATTGACTGGTACATTTATGGAAAACAACTATTCGAACGCAAAAACAACTTTCCCATCTTCTTAAGCGAAGAATGGCGGTTCGGCACATCTCTAACAATATATTTCTAAAACAGTTTTCATTAGTAGAATATCACTCAGTTTCATTAGTTCACATCTTCTTCATAAACGAACAGACTAACAGCCAGAGCCGTTGAAGAGCAATCACATTGATGAGCAATATTTCAGCTTCATTAACGTTATTGTTAGGGTACAACTCAATGCTCTGGCTTATCTTTTGCATCCAAATCTGAGTTTTTCGCTGATTTGTACCTAAAATACGTAAAGAGCTGACAATGAGGCGAAATGAGCTTTCCTATACTGCTTTTATGGGTACAATTGTACCTAAAATTCAAAATCTCTAAATAATATAAGTCCTAAAAATCATAGAGATGGTATTTTTAGATACATTTTAGTGAAAAACTCAGAGACAGAACAAGCATACTTGGAATCTTGATTCATTATGCTCAATAAACTTTCACAATCTCTTATAAAACGACAGAATAAAAACGGTTAAGTGAGATATGATCAGTGCAATTATTGAAATCCTTTTGGGTGTGTTTATCTGGCGTGTGGTGCCGGGATGGATTACGAGCGGTAGCAAGGGGGCACGCGACACCATTGGCCTAGTGTGCAACATCGTGGGCATCATCATTATGATTGCCGGCTGCCTGCAACTGCTGCGGGCTTTGGGTGTGTTCCTATTTTAACGGGCGATGAAACGCTTGTTGGTTTCCTGTGTGTGCGCCGCGCTGGTGTTGCTGGCTGCGGCGCAGCATGCGTCGCGCAAAGCCTACTGCGAGGTGGTGGTATGGACTGGGCAGAGTGCGATGCTGAAAGCGGTGGTGACCTTCGATTTCGGCATGCAGTCCCACCCTACGGCCATGCTCTACGACAGCAAGGGGCAGCCCATGAAGTTTGTCTCGGGCATGGATGCGGTGAATCATCTGGCTCAGCGCGGCTGGGAACTTGTGGCTACATACTATAAAACCGACGGTCAGCAGCCGTCGACTCACTATGTGATGTCGAAAACGGTGACCAGCGACAGCCTGGTGACCAAGGGTCTGGTGCTGAAGCCTTCCACAACAAAGTCGGGAAATGGGGTGTTGCCACCACAATTCTCGGAATAAGACTCGATGCGCAAGTTTATTGTTTTTGTGCTGATTGCGGCGGCGGTGGGGCTGGTGCTGTGCCGCGGGCGGCATGGTGGTGAACCTCCAGCCAGCGGTCTGCTGTCGGGTTGCGCGTCCATTGACTGGACGTCGACCGAGGTGCCGCTGGAAGCGCTGGGACGGCCCGAAGTACCCGACACGCTGCGATTGCTTCAGTTGGAGCGCTTGGGCTACACTATGGGCTACGACCCTGCCACGCGGCTGCCGCGATGGGTGATGTGGCGCGTGACCGCCGATATGGCTCTTGCAGCCGAGGACACATTGGTGAAGAACAAGAGAAACTATCACGAAGACTTTGATGTACCCGAACCCCGAACTACCAAAGATGACTATCGGGGTATCTACGATCAGTTTGGCCTTACGCATGGCCATATGTGCCTAGCGGCCGACTGCAAATGGGACCCAGTAGCGATGGATGAGTCGAATCTGCTGACCAACATCTGTCCACAAGACCGCCTGACCAACACAGGCATTTGGAACAAGATGGAGCAAACCACGCGGCAATGGGCGAAGAAGTATGGATGCGTGTATGTGGTGAGCGGGCCGTTGCTTTACAAGCAAGAACACCACGTGGTGGGTGAGCACTGCGTGGTGGTTCCAGAGGCGTTCTATAAGGTGGTGCTTCGCCTGGGCGACTCGCCGGCATGCATTGCGTGGATGTGCAAGAACGGCGACGGCGGCTCGCGCAGCGATTATGTGAACACGCTCGAGCAGGCGGAGCGGATTACCGGTTTCAGATTCTTTCCGGGGCTGCCCGACTCCATTCGTGTGCGCGTGGCGAGTCATGCCGGAGAGCAGGAATGGTGACGGCATTCCAATAAACCAACCCCTCACCGTCACTCATCAATCATCCACAAAAAAATTCCGCTTAGTGCATTGTGCTTTGTGCATTAATTTGTACCTTTGCAGGTTGTAATGAAATATGATGACGATGAGAACGATAATCAAGATGGGTGCTGCCGCGCTGATAGCGATGGCTTGCGCCGTTATAGGCCGCGCCGACGATGACGTGGTGCGCACCAATGGCACGGTGAACCAATTGGAGGAGGATATCCGCTACCACGAGGACGTGATGGAGGACAGTCAGGACAGCATTGCCGACCTGGAGGCGCGCATCGCCGTGCTGCGCCAGCGGCTCGACAGCCTGAACCTGCTGGTGAAAGACGTGAAGGGCGAGATCAGCAGCCTGGAAAAGCAGAAGAAAGCGTTCGAGAAAGAAATCAAGGCGGCCAACAAGGCCCGCAAGGAGACCTTTGCCTCGCGCGACAACCTGGTGTTTGACCAGCAGGTGATGGAGGTGCTGCGCAAGCCGTATAACAAGCTCGAGGTGGAGAAGGCCATGCGCAACGCCGAGGGCATGGAGACGAAGGAGGTGCTGGCGAAGATGGAGCTGGTGGGCGATTACGGCCGCTACACGCAGGAGCTGCGCGAGTTCCTCGAAAAGCACCGCGCCGTCTTCGTGAAGCAGCGTTGGGCAGCGCAAGGCACCGACAGCGAGGCGGCGAAGAAGTTCCACAAGGAGCTGAAGGGACTTAGCTACTATAAGGTGTATGAAAAGGGGATGAAGAACGTGAAGAACCCGTCGATTCCCTACCTCGACAAGGTGATTGAGGAAATCCTGGTGCTGGAGCGACAGGGCTTCAGCAGCCAAAAGCAATACGACCACGTGGTGGACATGCTCTACGGCACCGGAAAGTAATGAGCTGTTTCAATGCACAATTCTGCAATGCGACTCTTGCATCTCGCATCTTGCATCTCTATAAACCCTTAGGCTCATTGACAGTCTAACGAAAAAACAAATCAAAAAGGAGGACACTAAGATGAAAACTATCAAATCATATATAATGCTGCTTGTGTTTGCGCTGTGCATGTCGCTGAGTGCAGGGTCGCAGGTGCTTCGCAATGCCAACTACGATGCCATTGGCCGCATCTCGCCCAACGGGCTGGTGCGTGATGCTGCAGCACACACGCTGGGGTCGTTCGAGCCCGACGGCACGGTGAAGGACAAGTCGGGCAAAGAGCTCGGACGCATCCAGCGGCTGGAGATTTTCGACAACGAGGGCACCCGCGTGGGATATATCAACACCGACGGCACGGTGCGCACCGGCGAGAGCAACCTGCTGGGCACCATAAGCATCAACGACGGCAAGGTGACCGATGCCGAGCACAATGTGCTGGGCTATGCACGAGGCATCCGCGTGGACTGGATCGCATGCTATTTCTTCTTCGACTTCTTCAAGACCAACTGACACCATAGTTGGCTATTTCATATCAAGATGCAAGATGCAAGATGCGAGATGCAAGAATAACATAGATGCCCTAGAAGCCCTAGCACCGCCACCCGCCCTCATCCCGCCTCCCTCGTCACTCAAAAAAATTGTGCATTGTGCATTGCGCATTGTGCATTAATTTGTACCTTTGCAGTCCCGAAGATTTGCTGTGCTTCTTCGGAGTGGTTTTCATGACGACAAACCGAAACAAAACATCAACCTTCTACATAACATTAACCTTTAGTAATGGAGAATAAACACCTGACACTGAACGCCAACCCTGTGGTGGCGTTTCTGCAGAAACCCGCGAGTGAGTTCACCCGTGCCGACATCATCCGCTATGTGATGGAGAACGACATCCAGATGGTCAACTTCATGTATCCCGGCGGCGACGGCAAGCTCAAGACCCTCAATTTTGTCATCAACGATTTGGCCTATCTCGAGACCATCCTCACGTGCGGCGAGCGCGTGGACGGTTCGAGCCTGTTCTCGTTTATCCAGGCCGGCAGCAGCGACCTGTATGTGCTGCCGCGCTTCAGCACCGCCTTTGTCGACCCGTTTGCCCAGGAGCCCACGCTCACCATGCTGTGCTCCTATTTCGACAAGGACGGCAACCCGCTGGCCAGTGCCCCCGAGCAGACGCTCCACAAGGCCTGCGAGGCTTTCCGCCAAGTCACCGGCATGGAGTTTCACGCCATGGGCGAGCTGGAATACTATGTGATCACCGACGAGGAGGAGGAGTTCCCCGCCATCGACCAGCGCGGCTACCACGAGAGTGGCCCCTATGCCAAGCAGGGCGAGTTCCGCCAGATGTGCATGAAATATATCGCACAGGCCGGCGGACAAATCAAGTATGGCCACAGCGAGGTGGGCAATTTCTCGCAAGACGGCCTCACCTATGAGCAGAACGAGATTGAGTTCCTGCCCGTGCCCGCCGAGCAGGCTGCCGACCAGCTCACGCTGGCCAAGTGGATCATCCGCAACCTGGGCTACCAATACGGCCTGAACGTGACCTTTGCCCCGAAAATCACCGTGGGCAAGGCCGGCAGCGGTCTGCACATACACATGCGCATGGTGAAGGACGGCCGCAACATGATGGTGAAGGACGGCCAGCTGAGCGACGACGCACGCCGCATGATTGCCGGCATGATGGACCTGGCACCGGCCATCACCGCCTTCGGCAACAAGAACCCGATGAGCTACTTCCGTCTGGTGCCCCACCAGGAGGCTCCCACCAACGTGTGCTGGGGCGACCGCAATCGCTCGGTGCTGGTGCGTGTGCCGCTAGGATGGACCGCCAATGTGGACATGAGCGCCAAGGCCAATCCCGGCGAGCAGCCCACGCAGTTCGACACCACCATCAAGCAGACCGTGGAGATGCGCTCGCCCGACGGCTCGGCCGACGTCTATCAGCTCATCGCCGGTCTGTGCGTGGCCTGCCGCCACGGCTTCGAGATGCCCGATGCCCTCGAGGTGGCCAAGCGCACCTATGTGAACGTGAACATCCACGACAAGGCCAACGAGTGCGTGCTCGACCAGTTGGCTCAGCTGCCCGACAGCTGCGTGGCCAGCGCCGACTGCCTGGAGCAGAGCCGCGAGGTGTTTGAGCAGCACGGCGTGTTCAGTCCCGCGATGATCGACGGCATCACCGCCGCCCTGCGCGCCTTCAACGACAGCACGCTGCGCACCGATGTGCACGGCAACCCCAAGGAGCTGCAAAAACTCGTCAACAAGTACTTCCACTGCGGTTGACGCTATCGCGAAACAAAGTCAGAGCCGCCTTTCCCCACCGGTGGGGAAAGGCGGCTCAGCTGTTTAGCCGATAGCATATCTCACTGCTGGAGCATGATGGTAATCAGCGCGTTGACATCCGAGATATCGACCACAAAGTCGGCATTCACATCACAGCATTCTGTGCCTATACCCCACTTGCGGGAGAACACCTCGCGGCCCAGCATCACGTTGATGATGTGGTTCAGCAGTTCCAGACTGCCCTTGCCCGTGTAGGGACCGTAGTCGTAGCGGCCGCTGTAAAGCAGGTTGCCGTCCAAGTCCTCGACCCGCGCCAAGCCTAACGGCATGGGGCAGATGCATGGGGGTATGGCATCCATCGGGCCTAAGCACAACAGGTTCACCACATCGTTGCCGATGCCCTCAATCACCAGCGACCAGTCACCCCAGCAGTTATAGACCTGGTAGGCATTGCGTGGCTGCCCGCCCACAGTGACAGTGAGTGGCGTGGCGGTGGCACTACCCAACTCCTCGCCATACATTTCGCCCCACTCGCTGTACTTCTCGCGGACAAAGGCTTCCATGTCGTTGAAGTCGTAGAACACATACTCCGTCGGGTCATTGCCCTCGAAGCCCGTCACGCGCTTGTCCTGCTCGCGCAGGCAGGCCACGGGGCGCAGCGTGCGCTCGTCGAAGTCGCGGCTCATGCTGCGGTAGAGCTTCTTGTAGGTCAGGCCATTAATGATTGTGTCGCCACGGAACTCCATGTAGTAGGCATAGTCGCCGCGACCTTCCCAACCGGGATAGTCCTCGCCAGTCACGGGGTCGGTGAGGTCGATCATCGTCACATCGCTGTAGCGGTACACCCAGCGCACACCCTCCTGCACCAGAGGCACATAGTCGGCCTCCTGTGCCATCGCTCCCATCACACAAAGCAACAAGAGCAGGTTAGTGTAAATGCGTTTCATAATAATGAATTAATTATAACGGTTCATTGATTTCGCAAAGTTATATATTTTATTTGAATCTGCATTTACCCCCCCCACATATTTATAAATTATTAACACATATCAAGGATGCCGTAGGCATCCGATTGGGGTAGCCAGCCGTTCAACGGCTGGGGACGGAATAGTTCGCACAACCGCGTGCCTTTAGGTACGCGATTCATCCACCTCGACAAAGCCTTTCATCATGAAGTCGGGATTGTAATCAATGCCAGCCTTGTCAAAGATTTTGGCCAATTCTTCCTGGAACGAGACATGGCGATGATGTTCTTTTTGATTGGCTATATAGGATGTCACAGCTGGCACAAGCGATTTGCTATACGAAAAAGCACCATATCCGGTTTGCCAACTGAACGACCCATGCAGGAATTTCTCGTTTATCCATCGCGAGGACTGGCCTTTCAATTCCTTGACAAGTCCCTTACGTTCATGTTCCAGCCAATTGGCTGGCTACCCGTATCAGATGCCTGTCGGCATCTCCCTTTCAGCGGTTTGCAAATGTCGTCAGTTCTATCGATAGAACGATGCCTATCGGCATCTCCAAGTTTGCAATTACCCTTGGTCCTATCAATAGTATAATGCCATAGTCATCCGATTGGGGTAGCCTGCCGTTCAACGGCTGGGTGTCTCATCGACATCGTACCAAGTGGAGTACATCAGGTAGTTGTGCGCGATTTTCACGTTGATTTCGCTGGCTTGGGCGGGGTCGACCATTTTCTTGAACTTCGCCGGACTGCCGGCCCAAAGTTCGTGCGGCCCAATTTTGGTACCGCCGAGCACCACGCTGCCGGCCGCCACAATGGCCCCCTCGCCCACCTCGGCATGGTCGAGGACGATGCTCCCCATGCCTATCAGGGCCATGTTGCCGATTTTGGCACCGTGCACCACCACGTTGTGACCAATCGACACGTCGTCGCCAATCTCGGTCACCGATTTCTCATACAGGGTGTGGATCACCGCGTTGTCCTGAATGTTGACCCGGTTGCCGATGGTGATGGTGTTCACATCGCCACGCAGCACAGCACCGAACCAGATGCTGCACCCCTCGCCCATGGTCACGTCGCCCACAACCACGGCATTGTCGGCGAGGAAGCAACCCTCGCCCATCTTGGGCTCATAGCCCCTCACTTTCTTGATAATTGCCATTGATATAATTGATAATGGATAATCGATAATAGATAATTGATAATGGCGCGATGCGGTGGTTTGTCGGTGTAAGGCGAGACGATTCTCGCTCTATGCCACAAGGCCCACTGCATCACTCATCACTCGTCACAGCTCCCGCGTGCGTTCGGCCAGCCACTGTGCCTCGTCGGCATCGAGTAGCGATGCGAGTCGGTCGCGCACCTCGCGGTGGTAGGCGTTGATTTGCGCCACCTCCTCGGGGGTGAGCATCGAGCGGTCGATGAGCCGCAGGTCGTAGGGGCACAGCGTGAGGGTCTCGAAACGCAAGAACCGCCCGAACTCGTCGCTCTGCGTGCCTTCCACCACCAGGAGCAGGTTCTCGGTGCGGATGCCGTAGCGTCCGGCCTTGTACAGCCCCGGCTCATCGCTCACCACCATGCCCGCGTGCAGCGTCACCGGGTTCTGCTCGGTGCGGATGCTGTGCGGCCCCTCGTGGCAACCCAGGAAGTGGCCCACGCCGTGTCCGGTGCCGTGCCAGTAGGTCATGCCCTCCTGCCACAGCGGCAGGCGCGCCAGCACGTCGAGGTTCACACCGCACAGCCCGTCGGGCCACTGCGCACGCGCCAACGCCAGATGCCCCTTGAGCACCAGCGTGTAGTCGTGCATCTCGTCGGGCGTGGGGTTGCCCAGGGTGATGGTGCGTGTGAGGTCGGTGGTGCCGGTGAGGTACTGTCCGCCGCTGTCGATGAGCAGCAGCCCCTCGCCATGCAGCGTGCTGGCGCTCTGCTCGTCGGCCTCGTAGTGCACGATGGCCCCGTGCTCCTTATAGCCCGCAATCATGGCAAAGCTGTCGCCCCGGTAGTCGTTGCTGCGTGCCCGCTCCTGCTTGCCTCGCTCCCACACATCCAGCTCGGTGATGGAGCCACCGGGAGCCGTCTCCTCCACCCACTTGAGCAGTCGCACCATGGCGGCTCCGTCGTGCTCCATAGCCCGGCGGAAGCCCTGGATCTGCACCTCGTTTTTGATGGCTTTCAAGGCGGTGATGGGCGAGGCGGCATACACCTTCTGGCAGGGCATGGCATTGGCCAACGTGTCGCTCACCGTGTTGGGGTCGAGCAGCACGGTGTCGTGCTCACTGCGGCGTTCCAGATAGCGCGTCACATCGTCGTAGTCGCGCACACGCACATCGCACTGCTTCAGGTGGCGCTCCACCTCGTTGGTGACCTTGCTGCGGTCGATGAACAGGCTGCGGTCCTTGGCCGAGATATAGGCAAAGGCGGTGACCACGGGCGTGAACTCCACATCGCTGCCGCGCAGGTTGAGCAGCCAGGCGATGTCGTCGAGGGCACTGATAAACATGGCGTCGGCACCCAGATTCTCCACGCTCTCGAGCACGCGGTCGATTTTGTCGCTGGCCCGCTCGCCGGCCAAGGCTTCGTCGTGCACATAGGCTGGTCCGTTGGGCAGCGGCGGGCGGTCGTCCCACACGCGCTCGGCCACGTCGAACTCGGTGGCGAGCATGAAGCCATTCTCGCCGCAGAAGCGCTCCAGGCGGCTGGCCTCCATCACGGTGAACAGACGTCCGTCGATGGCTATCACGTCGTCCTCGCCGAGGTTCTGTGCGAGCCATTCCTCGCGGGTGAGGTCGGCCTCGTCGCCATTCTCACGCATGAGCACAAAACCGCTATCCTCAAGCTGTTGCTCGGCTTGGAGGAAGTAGCGGGAGTCGGTCCATAGCAGGGCATCGTGGGCAGTGACCACGGCGGTGCCGTTGCTGCCGGTGAAGCCCGTGAGCCAGTCGCGCAGCTTCCAATGGTCGTTCACATATTCACTGTGGTGGGGGTCGGTGCCGGGGATGATGACGGCGGCCACGTTCACGCGGCGCATGGCGTCGCGCAGGGCCTCAAGGTGCGGTCGGGTTTCTTGCATAATATTCGAGTGTTAGTAATCATTTCTTGTTCGTGTGGCAAATTTACTACAAAAAGCCGACACCGCACGCAATAATTGCCAGAAAAAAACGTTCTATCCGAGAATTGGAGTGATAATGCCTGAGGCGACAACTCGCTCGATTGGAGGATGAACACCCGCCCCGGCATCGCCGAAAACAAGCCCGCAACCACCCCATTTGGCACATAATCGAGCCAAAAGGCGTTTATCGGCAAAATCGGGGGAATCTTCTATATTATCGCGCCATCGGTCTAAACAATTTGCACACTTGCGAGCTTGATAGTAATTTTGCATCATCAAAAAAAAGACGAGAAAAGCATTGGAAAGAGCATAAGCATAATGGTTAATAAATTGTTTGTTGTGTTGACGACAGCTGTGGTGACAACGGGTACGCGTACCCACCGACACCGCAGCTGCCTGTTTTTTGCGACTTCTTTTTTTTGCACTGTAGCTGTATCTTGTGTACCTTTGCACCCGATAAATAGAAAAACCATCAACATTGCTGCGATATGATTACATTCAACGCGACATTGGCAGCACTGCTGCCCGCTGTGGTGCTGCTGTGGCTAATCTACCGCAAGGACCCAGTCAAAGAGCCTGTTCCGCAGCTGCTCAAGGGTTTTGGCTATGGCCTGGTGGCAGCAGGTCTTGCCATAGTAATGGAAAGCACCTTGGTGGGTGTGGGATTGGTCTCCAAAGAGCCGCACAGCATTCTGAGTGCCGTGAACATGGCCTTTGTGGGGGCCGCCATCCCCGAAGAGCTGGCCAAGCTGTTCATGCTGTGGCTGCTGCTGCGCCGCAACCACTATTTCGACGAATACTTCGACGGGGTAGTGTATGCCGCAAGCATTGGTCTGGGCTTCGCTGCCATCGAGAACGTGGCCTACCTGCTTGGCAACCTCGACGACTGGGAGGGCATGGCGGTGATGCGCGGCCTGTTCTCGGTGCCGGGGCACTTCGCCTTTGCCGTGCTCATGGGCTACTTCTACTCGCTGGTGCACCTGGGCGGCCGTCACTCGCGCCGCGATCGGGTGATGGTACTCGCAGCTCCGGTGCTGGCGCATGGGGCCTACGATACCGTGCTCTTCATGGGCAGCGTGAGCGAAGCCATAGCCGGTGCCATGACCATCGTGTTCCTCCTGCTCTGCGCTCATCTGGTGAAACTGTGCCGACGACAAATCCGCACCCTGCGCATCTTCGACCAAGCATCGTGAGCGTCAACCTCTCCCGGCGAAACCCTGCACCTTGACCACGCGGTCGCACGTCTTTGAACCTGCCACATACTTGGGTTTGCCGACTAAAAACAGCGAATCCCCTATTATCCAACTTATTCTGTAGAATCAAGTTGCGATTTATTATGAAACTTCATAATTTTGCAAAGAAATAAATCAGAACACCTTAATAGGCAATATGAGTAAAACCATCAAGAAGATGCTTGCCACACTCTTGGGTTGTGGTGTTGCGCTGTGGTCCACCGCCCACGACAGCATAGCCGTTCAGCATCCAACCTGGACCCTGCAACAATGCATTGAACGAGCCAAGCAAGAAAGCCTAACCCTGAAGCGAGGACGCATCAGTGTGCAACAAGCCCAAGAGAACGTGCTCAACGCCCGCGACAGCCGCCTGCCCAGCGTGTCGTTCTCCACCAGCCAAGGACTCAGCTACCGCCCGTTTCAGGCCAGCACATTGACCCTGAACGGCGACCAGGTGGTGAGCGTGAACCACAAAACATCCTACAGCGGCAATTACGGCATCAATGCTTCGATGCCGCTCTACGACGGCGGGAAAACCAAGAACACCATCCGCCAGCAGGAACTCAACACCCAAATCGCCCAACTCGCTGTGGATGCCTCGGAGATGACCCTCGAAGAGGACATCACACGCACCTATGTGCAAATCCTGTATGCACAGGAGGCCATCAAGCAAGACCAGGAACAAATCACCTTGGCCGAGCAGCAGCTCACTCGCTCGCAAGCCCTGTTCAAGGCCGGCCTGCTCAACCGTGCCGATGTGTCGCAGTTGGAGTCGCAGTTGGCCACCGACCGTTACCAGCTTGTGAACGATGAGATGAGCCGCGACGACTACAAGCTGCAACTCAAGCAAATGCTTGAGCTCGACGGCGACTACGCCCTGGAGCTGGCCGACCCGCAGCTCACCGACGATGTGCTCGCTCCGCTACCCGCCAAGGCCGACGTCTATGCCGCTGCCCTGGCCTTGCGACCAGAAATCCGCTCCAAGCAACTCTCCATCGACCGCAGCGACATCGACATCGAACTGGCACAAGCCAGCAAACGCCCCACCATCAACGCCCAAGCATCGTCGAGCACCAACAACAGCAGCGGGGCCGGAAACATGTTCTCACAACTCAAAGACCAGTGGAACAATGCCATCGGAGTGTCGGTGAGCGTGCCCATCTACGACCACCGCAGCACGCAACACGCCGTGGCCAAGGCACGACTAGACAAAGAAAACGCCCGACTCGAAATGGCCGAGGCCGAAAAATCGCTCTGGAAAACCATCGAGGCCTACTGGCAACAGGCAACAAGCTCACAGCAACGCTTCATCGCAGCACAAGAAAAGGTGGCAGCGGCACAGACAAGCTACGAACTCACTAGCGAGCAGTTCCGATTGGGACTGAAAAACATCATCGAGCTCACCACCGACAAAACCCAACTCATCACCGCACAACAGCAGATGTTGCAAGCCAAATACATGGCCATCCTCAACACCGCCCTCCTGCGTTACTACGCCGGACAAGGAATCACGATTAATTGATAATGGATAATGACGCGATGCGCTGGCTTGTCGGTGTAAGGCGAGACGCAGTCTCGTCACTCATCACGCACAATTCCTCATATCTCTTTCCACCCTCTACCAACCACCCTCTACCCACCACCCACTTAACAAATGAAAAAGCGTAACAAAATCATCATCGCCCTTGTGGCCGTCGCGGCCATTGCCGCCGTGCTTTATACATGCACGCACAAAAAGACCGAGGCAAAAATCAGTTTCGAGACCGTGAAAGTGGCCCCGGCCGACATCACCAACAGCGTCACGGCAACCGGCACCGTTGAGGCCGTGACCACCGTTGATGTGGGCACACAGGTGTCGGGCATCATCAAGAGGCTCTATGTCGACTACAACAGCGTGGTCAAGAAAGGACAGGTGATTGCCGAACTCGACCGTACCAACCTTGAGAGCGAGTTGGCTTCGCAGCAGGCCAACCTGCGTTCGGCACAGTCTGAACTGGAATACCAGCAGAAAAACTATGCCCGCTATGCCGAACTCAACGAGAAGCAGTTGGTGAGCCGCAGCGAGTATGACGTGGCCCTACAGAGCCTGCGCAAGGCTCAGGAACAGGTCAAGGTAGCTCAACAGGGCGTGACCAAGGCTCGCACCAACCTGGGATATGCCACCATCTATTCGCCCATCGACGGCATCGTCATCAACAAAGAGGTGGAAGAGGGCCAAACAGTGGCCAGCTCTTTCAGCACACCTACGATGTTCACCATTGCCAAGGACCTGACCGATATGCAGGTGGTGGCCAATGTGGACGAGGCCGACATAGGCAACGTGCGCGAGGGACAGCGTGTAACCTTCACCGTCGATGCCTTCCCCGACGATGTGTTCACCGGCTCCATCAAACAGGTGCGACAGAAAGCCACCACGACCAACAACGTGGTGACCTACGAAGTGGTGATCAGCGCCCCTAATGGCGACCTCAAGCTCAAACCCGGCCTCACGGCCAGCGTGACCATCTTCACCCTTGAGCGCAACGGCGTGGTGAGCGTACCCAGCAAGGCCTTGCGCTTCACACCCGAGCCCGAGTTGCTGGGCAAGCAATACCAAATCAACGACGTGGCCGGTGCTCCCAAGGTGTGGACACTGCAAGGCAACGTGCTCACCGCCGTCAAGGTCACTACCGGCGTGAGCGACGGCACACACACCGAAATCACTAGCGGACTCGGTGAGGGCGACGTGGTGGTGACCGACATCATCAGCGGCCCCAACGGCAACGCCGAGCAGGCCGGGGCTGGCGGTGGCTCGCCTTTCATGCCCGGGCCAAGAGCTAAAGACAAAAAAGGTAGCGACAACGCCAAGAAACCATGACAACGACCATGAGCAATCGACCCATTATTGAGCTACACGACATCCGACGCGAATTTGTCGTGGGCGATGAGGTGGTGAAAGCACTGCGAGGCGTGTCGTTCACCATCACCGAGGGGGAGTTTGTCACCATCATGGGCACCTCGGGATCGGGCAAGAGCACGCTGCTGAACATCCTGGGCTGCTTAGACACGCCCACAAGCGGCGAATTCCTGCTCGATGGCACGCCGGTGCGCACCATGAGCAAGAACCAACGCGCCTTGCTCCGTAACCGCAAAATTGGCTTCGTGTTCCAAAACTACAATCTGCTGCCCAAGACCACGGCTGTGGAGAACGTGGAACTGCCACTGATGTACAATTCCACCATCGGCGCCGCCGAGCGGCATCAGCGAGCCGTCACAGCCCTGCAACGGGTGGGACTGGGCGACCGGCTGAACCACAAGTCAAACCAAATGTCGGGCGGACAGATGCAGCGCGTGGCCATCGCACGTGCTTTGGCAGGTGACCCGGCAGTGATTCTCGCCGATGAGGCAACTGGAAACCTCGACACACGCACATCGTTTGAAATCCTAGTGCTCTTCCAGGAACTACACCGCGAGGGACGCACCATCATCTTCGTGACCCACAACCCCGAAATCGCCCAATACTCCAGCCGAACCATCATCCTGCGCGATGGAAAAATCCGAGAAGATGTGTGCAACCACAACATACTCGATGCAGCCGAGAAATTAGCACAACTACCAGTGAATGACGATTAGCTATCCACTATGAACATTACCAACCTCTTCAAGATTGCTTTCAAGGCCATCAACAACAATAAGATGCGCAGCTTCCTCACCATGCTCGGCATCATCATCGGCGTGGCCTCGGTAATCACCATGCTCGCCATCGGACAAGGGTCGAAACAGAGCATCAAGCAAAACATCGCCGAGATGGGGTCGAACATGATCATGATCAATCCCGGTGCCGACCGCGGCCCCGGCGGCGCACGCATGAGTGCCGACGAGATGCAGACACTCACCATCACCGACTACCAGAGCATATGCGAACAAGCCAAGTACCTCACTGCGGTGAGCCCCAGCGTGAGCAGCGGCGGGCAACTCATCTACGGCAACAACAACTACCAGTCGAGTGTGAGCGGGGTGAGCGAGGGCTACCTCACCATCCGTCAGCTCAAGGTGGAAAGCGGCGAGATGTTCAGCGAGGCCGACATCAAGTCCAGCGCCAAGGTGTGCGTGATTGGAAAAACCATCGTCGACAACCTCTTTCCCAGCGGAGCCGACCCCATTGGGCAGGTGATCCGCTTCAACAAAATGCCCGTGCGCGTAGTGGGCGTACTCAAGAGCAAGGGCTACAACAGCATGGGCATGGACCAGGACGACATCGTGCTCATGCCCTACACCACCGTGATGAAACGCATCCTGGCACAGACACACCTACAGGGCATCTACGCCAGCGCCATCACCGAGGAGATGACGCAGCTCGCCATCGACGATGTGACACTGATTCTGCGCAACAACCACAAGCTGCGCGAGGGCGAGGAGGACGACTTCAGCATACGAAGCCAGGAGGAAATCAGCTCGATGATGACCAGCACCATGAGCATGCTCACACTGCTGCTGGCTTGCGTGGCAGGCATCTCGCTCGTGGTGGGCGGCATTGGCATCATGAACATCATGTATGTGTCGGTCACCGAGCGCACACGCGAAATAGGACTGCGCATGAGCGTGGGCGCACGAGGCATCGACATCCTGAGCCAGTTCCTCATCGAGGCCATCATGATCAGCATCACCGGCGGACTGATTGGCGTGCTCCTCGGCGTGGGGCTCTCAACGGCGGTGAAAGTGCTTGCGCAGTGGCCCATAGCGGTCGAGGCCTGGACAGTGCTGCTGGCTTTCGTCGTGTGCACCATCACCGGCGTGTTCTTTGGATGGTATCCCGCCAAAAAAGCCGCCAACCTCGACCCCATCGAAGCCATACGCTATGAATAAAGAGAAGGCCTCCCCAAACCCCTCCTGAAGGAGTGACTTACCAGTAGAGACGCACTCCTGGTGCGGCTGATGACCGAATCAAGAACCAAGTTCATCACTCATCACTCGTCACTAAAAAAATTGTGCATTCTGCATTGTGCATTGTGCATTATTGTGTACCTTTGCGGCGTGATAATAAACCAGTAAACGTTATAACCAACATTCAACCAATTTCATGAGCAAGTTCTCGAGACAAGAAATCACGCTGCACGTGCTGTGCTGGGGCATTGTGCTGTTTATCCCGCTGTTCTTCTTCGGCCCGCACGACAGCACCGATGTGATGCTGCGACGCTTTGTGCGCGGACTGGGCGGACCGCTAAGCTACATGTTCCTCTTCTACCTCAACTACCTGTGGCTGGTGCCACGGTTCTATTTCACCAACCGCAAGCGAGCCTTTTTCATCATCAACCTCGTGGCTGTTGCAGCTTGTTTGGGCTTCATGTTCGGATGGTGGGAACTCTCACGCGACTTTTTGGCCGACAAAGTGCCCGCGCAACCCACCGACAAGCAACGACATGGGCCTCGACCACCCATGCTGTTCTACAACGGCATCGCCTTGATGCTGGTGGTGGGACTCAGTCTGGCCATCAGCATGAGCCGCCGCTGGCAACACGTCGAGAATGAGCGTAAAGCTGCCGAGCAAAACCGCGTACAGGCCGAACTCACCAACCTGCGCAACCAACTCAACCCGCATTTCCTGCTCAACACGCTCAACAACATCTACGCGCTCATCGCCTTCGACACCGACAAGGCACAGACCGCCATCGAGGAGCTGAGCCGGCTCCTGCGGCACGCACTCTACGACAACCAGCAGCCTCACGTGCCGCTATACAAAGAGGTGGAGTTTATGCACAACTACATCGAACTGATGAAAATACGCGTCACCAATGGTGTGACCATCACCACCGACATCGACGTGGCACCCGACGATGCCACCCCGGTGGCCCCGCTGCTGTTTATCTCGCTGCTCGAAAATGCGTTCAAGCACGGCATCTCCACCGCTGGCAAGGGAATGATCCACGTGGCCATACACCAGCACGACGGACAGGTGACCTGCGACATCGTGAACAGCAACCACCCCAAACGCGACAACGACAAGAGCGGCAGCGGCATAGGCCTGGAGCAGGTGGGAAAGCGCTTGGAGCTGATGTACCCCGGCCACTACACCTGGCAAAAAGGGGTCAACCCCGACGACAACACCTACCGCTCAACCATTGTGCTGAATACGAGAAGCTAGAACCGAGAACCAAGAACCGAGAACCAAGCCCTTTTAGTGTATGCCGCGATTCCATCGCGGCCACCACCCACCACCCTCTACCTACCAGTTATGACTACCATCAAATGCGCCATTGTCGACGATGAGCCCCTGGCCGTGGAACTGCTGGCCAGCTATGTGGCCAAAATCCCGTTCATGCAGCTCATGGGCAAGTATTCCAACGCCACCGATGCCCTGCAGGGCTTGACCAACGACCCCGTCGACCTGCTGTTCCTCGACATACAAATGCCCGAGCTCAACGGACTCGAGCTCTCACGCCTGCTGCCCGAGAGCACACGCATCGTGTTCACCACAGCTTTTGAGCAGTATGCCCTCGACGGCTACCGCAGCAATGCCCTCGACTACCTGCTCAAGCCCATCACCTACGGCACTTTCCTCGAGGCCTGCAACAAAGCCCTGCAGTGGTTCTCGCTCGTGGAGCAGGCCGAGGCCAAACCCACACCGGCTGCCGACGACGAGGTCAAGTCAATCTTCGTCAAAAGCGAGTATAAGCTCCTGCAAATCACCCTCGACAGCATCCGCTATGTGGAGGGGCTGAAAGACTATGTGAAAATCTATACCATCGACAGCCCCCGGCCCATCCTGTCGCTCATGAACATGAAGGCGATGGAGCAGCTGCTGCCACCGTCGCGCTTCATCCGCGTGCACCGCTCGTTCATCGTGTCGAAATCCAAAATCCGCGAAATCGACCGCAACCGCATCGTCTTCGGCGACGTCTATATCCCCATCGGCGACAGCTACAAAGCCGCCTTCCAGGAGTTCATTGCCGGACAAGGACGATAGGTGGACATGACAACGACTCTGCTAAACTGAGATGGGACGGCGCAGAATGGTGTTTATCACAATGTTCAGGTCATCCACATCCACAAGGCCATCGCCATTGGCATCGGCTTTGCCGGCATAGGACGATGCCGTTTTTTTCCTGATGATGATGTTCAGAATGGCATTCGCGTCGTCCACATCCACCACACCATCGGCGTTCACATCGCCACGCAACTCCTTATCAAAGTACACATAGGTCACGTAGGTGTTGGCAGATTTGTAACTGACGTCATCAGCATCGCTGTATTTCAGCCATGCCGACATCGGCTCTTGCCCTGGCCGGTAGTTCTCAGGGTCCACCGTGACGTACATGGTGTAGAACTGGCATGGATTGGCAGTGATCCCAACCTTGTTGGGATTCATGCCCAGCACAGTGTAATTAGGCCAAAGGGCTGGATTGTCGCAGTTGTCCGAGTAGGCGACAACAGGCGCGCCAAAACGGTCGCAGGGAATGTCTGCGCCGGCTGCGCCGTAGCAGCCGTCTTCATCGGCACAGGGACGCAACCCTTGCGGGAGTTTGACATTCAGCTGCACGCTGGCGAGATTCCCGTCTTGTTTCATCAGCACCGTGAATGGCAGCTCAATCACGCGGCCCGCATCGGCCATACTCACGTAGAGCGCGGGAGCCCTGAGCACGGGCAACCGATGCACCGTCACCGCACACGACGACTTCACATGGCCGTAATCCGACGCTACGGCATAGATGGTGGCCGTTTGTGTATTGCCTCCCATCGGCCAAACGCCGGGCGTGGCCGTCACCAGGCCATCGGCACTCACCGTGGCCACCGCGTCATCGCTGGAGTACCATATCAGCGTTTTCTTCTTGGCATCCTCGGGCAGCACGGTGGCCGTGATTTGCACGCTCTCGCCCTGACCAAGCTCCGCACTCGACGGATCGAGGGTAATCGTCTTCACAAACACAGAATGCACCCACACATTGCATTCTGGCTTGCACAATCCTGTGCTAAGGTAATGGGAATACACTGAGTATTTGAAATTGCTGAAAATCGCCTTCGCCTGACTGTTGCCTGGAGCTTCGGCCGCCGCTTTCAGCGTCAGGTCGATCACTCGCATTTTTGTGCCACCTATAGTACCTCTTTTGTCGATGCAGTAAACCAGCAGACGGTAGTTGCCATTGTCGAGCCTGCGCGTTTCCAAACGATACAATTCACTCAAGTTTTGTGACCAGTCATACAACGCTGCATGCTCAATCGTCACACCTTCGGGCAGCTGTAAATCAACTTGGAACGCCCACATTGACGCACAATTCATCCACACCTGCACATCTTTGGTCTTTCCCAGCTCAATCTCGAAATCTCGGATAAACACATTCACCGTGTCCTCTTGAGCAGCTTCCAACGGTGGGGTTGGCGGTGTCAACCGCCCAACAGCCGCCGTGGCACTGGCATCCTGCGCAACATCATCGGCTTGCGATGCCTGCTTAGGCAGCACGCCCGAAAAAGCCTGCCCAATCATGATGTTAAGGTCGTTGACCGTCACTTCGTCGTCTTTGTCAAAGTCGCCCTTGCCGCCTGATGAAGTTCCACCCTGCCAAATCGCACCAATCACCACATCCACGTCGTCGGTATCCACCCGCCCGTCGCCCGTGAGGTCAAAGGTTTCCTCAACAGTCGAGAACTCCACGGTGGTGAGCACAACCGGCTCCTCGGCACTCCCAATGATGCATTCATCTTGACTGCTGGTTGTGTAGGCAAGTATATCTCGAGAACCATGTGAGTAACCCTCAACACCCTCCACGGCAAACACAGCAAACAGATAGCGGGAGCCTCCCGAAAAGAAGGAAGAACGCTCACATGATATCGTGTAATGAGGCCACTGAGACGCATCACCAAGGTTGGAGAAAGTGGCTTTACCATAATACTTTGAGAAGTATTGGGGATTCTCCGGGTCATTATTGTAGGGGCAAGGACGCAGACCTTCGGGTAAGGTCAAATGAAGACGCAACCAAGAGAATGTGGTAAATGTCGGCACTGTAATAAATACATTCACAAACACCCTTTCGCCTGGCGTAGTGATACACACAGGAGGCGAGCTGAGCGATGAGGCTGACGAAGACGCAAAAGCAGGCTGCTGAGCCGAAACACGCAAAGGCAACAGCCCAACAAGCAGCAGAAACGCACACAAGTAAAGACGATTATAACGTTTCATTCGAAAATATTTAGTTCACAAAGTTACAAATCATTTTTATTTCACTCAAATATTTCACATTTATTAACCAGAACATGCAATATGGTAACCATTCAACGAAACGGAGCCAAGTGGATTATTCAGGTCGGAGACCTGAAGTTGTGCGACGCACTGTGTGGCAACGACACTCACTACAACGGCACATCTACGACGTGCCTCCGATAGTAGTCGCCAGTAGCCCCCCACCTTCCTTGCTGCCACCTATCCAACGTTCTCCCGCGCCATGATTTCCAACAGCAAGCAAGCGACTATTTCGCCAGAACGCACCCAGAAACCATCGTTCCGGCGAAATAGTCGCAAATTATTTTGCCAGAACGGTTTTTTTTTATACCTTTGCGGCGAAATAATTTCACAACACATGGCACAGACTATCATTGGCCGAAAGGCCGAAATCACTGAACTACAACGCCTTTACGGCTCTGGTCGTCCTGAGTTCATCGTCATCTATGGTCGCCGCAGGGTATGCAAGACTTTCTTGGTGCGCGAATTGCTGGGTGAGGAATTCGCCTTCTACCACACTGGCCTGTCGCCCACCGAACTTGCCAACGGCTTGCTCATCAATCAGCAACTCATGGCCTTCCACAGCTCCCTGCTTCGGTATGGCGACAAACACCATTCCCCGCCCGAAAATTGGCTTGAGGCTTTTTCGCGCTTGACAGCTCTACTCGAAGCCAACCACCACACACAGCGACAAGTTGTGTTCATCGATGAATTACCCTGGCTCGACACGCAACGGTCGGGCTTTGTCACCGCATTGGAACACTTTTGGAATGGATGGGGAGCAGGGCAACCTCAACTCATGCTCATCGTGTGCGGCTCGGCCACGTCGTGGATCAACGATAAATTGCTCAACAACCACGGCGGATTATATGGCCGCGCAACCAGCGAAATCCACCTCGCCCCGTTCTCTTTGGCCGAATGCGAGGAATATTTTGCGCATCAGGGCATCACTTTCGACCGATACGACCAGCTACAATGCTACATGGTGTTTGGCGGAATACCTTTCTATTTGTCGATGCTGCGCCGAGGCGAATCGCTCGCACAAAACATTGACCGCCTGTTTTTTGACTCCCATGCCCCATTGCACAACGAGTTTGAGCGGCTATTTGCCTCGTTATTTGTAAATGCCGACGACTACACCAAGGTGACCCGCCTGCTTGGCACAAAACGCATGGGCTTTACCCGAAAAGAAATCATCGCCCGCACGGGCATCGCTTCGGGCGGTGGCTTGAGCAAGCTACTCGACACGCTCATCGCCTGTGACTTTGTCAGCAGCTATGTCAACTTTGGCCACACACGCCGACACACCTATTACCGCCTTGCCGACCCTTTCTGCCTGTTTTTCCTCTATTTCATCGACAAAAACAAGACTACCAATAGCAGCTTCTGGCAAAACAACTACACATCGCCCAAATTGAACGCCTGGCGAGGCTTCGCATTCGAAACAGTGGTATTTTGCCACACACCCCAGCTGAAAGCGGCGTTAGGCATCGCCGCTGTGCAATGTGAGATGAGCCCTTGGCACAGCGACTCCGACAACGATGGGGCTCAAGTCGATATGGTTATCAGCCGTGCCGACCGCGTGGTGAACCTATGCGAAATGAAATTCTCCAACGATGAGTTTGTAGTGGATGCAGCTTGCGACAAAGCCCTGCGACACAAAGCAGCAGTATTTGCCAGCGAGACTGCACTTCGCGCCACCTTGCAACTCACGTTGGTCACCACCTACGGGCTGGCAATGACACCACATGCAAGCCGATTCCAGCGAGTGGTCACCATGGACAGTCTGTTCGTGTGACCTTCACCCTCACGCACGACCGCACTGAGGAACTTCCGATAATCAGAGTCGACATATTACAAAACCCCACAACTTTGTTCCAAAACAGAACTTAGGTAATAATTTTCAAGCAAATGCTTGCCTATATCAAAAATTTGTAATAAATTTGCGTGATTTTATATAGGTGTCTTTTGCACCCAGGTTTTGACAATTTCAGTCTATCAAGACCGCCAGATATGGCATCTACTTGACTCAGAATGTGATATTAACCTAAATTATAAACTATTATGAACAAATTCTACAAATCATTGGCGGCCGTTGCCGTGTGTGCCATGACCACACTGGTCGGCTGGGCCTACGACTTTGAAGAAGGCGGGCTCTACTACAACATCAGCGGCAACGATGTGGCGCTGACCACGGGCGATGTCGCCTACAGTGGAGACATCGTGATTCCCGCCACCGTCGAACACGACGGAGTGATTTACAATGTGACCACCGTGGGCACCGTTTTCCAAAACAACACGGCGGTCACCAGTCTGAAACTGCCATCAAGCGTAACCACGCTTCCCGAGAGCTGCTTTGCCAGCATGACTGGCCTGCTCGAACTGGAAATCCCCAATGTGGAAACGCTGCCCAACTATTTGGTCGACGGTTGCACTTCGCTCACCACGCTAAAACTGGGCGAAGGGGTTCATTGGGCATCCTATCACATG
>JAFYCU010000100.1 GCA_017545095.1 Muribaculaceae bacterium
AATCCAGATGGGCGGCAGCGACCAGTGGGGCAACATCACCACCGGCACCGAGCTTATCCGCCGCATGAACGGCGGCGAAGCGTTCGCCATCACCTGCCCGCTCATCACCAAGGCCGACGGCGGCAAGTTTGGCAAAACCGAGAGCGGCAACGTGTGGCTCGACCCCAAGCGCACCTCGCCCTACAAGTTCTACCAGTTCTGGCTCAATGTGAGCGACGTGGATGCCGCGAAATATATCCGCATCTTCACCGACCTGACCCGCGACGAAATCGAGGCCCTCGAAGCCGAGCAGGCACAAGACCCCGGACTGCGACCGCTGCAAAAACGCCTCGCACGCGAAATCACCATCATGGTGCACAGCGAGAAAGACTACGAGATGGCCGTGGAGGCTTCGCAAATTCTGTTCTCCAACAAGGCCCAGGACATCCTGCACCGCATCGACGAGGACACCCTGCTGGCCGTGTTCGAAGGGGTGCCGCAGTTTGAGGTGAGCCGCAGCCTCATCGAGGCCGGCACGCCTCTGAGCACGCTGCTCGTCGACAATGCCGCCGTGTTCCCCAGCAGGGGCGAGATGCGCAAGATGACGCAAGGCGGCGGCGTGAGCATCAACAAAGAGAAAATCGCCGACCCGAACATGCCC
The DNA here is from genome assembly GCA_017545095.1 of Muribaculaceae bacterium. Next base: position 641 of record JAFYCU010000100.1, read on the forward strand.
GCCAACACCGACATGCTCCTCAACGGCAAGTACATCCTGGCACAGCGAGGCAAGAAAAACTACTACCTCCTCATCGTGAAGTAGCCACACATCAAGAGCCAAAAAACTTGCGTCGCAAAGTTTTTTTCAAAAAAATCGACAAGAAATAGTTGGTGTTTGCGAAAAAAGCAGTACCTTTGCACCGCAATTTGTGGCCGCAGGCCATAGTTGACACAGGCATTGTCCTATAGTGTAATGGTAACACAGCGGTTTTTGGTGCCGTATTTCCTGGTTCGAGTCCGGGTAGGACAGCAAGCCAAAGATTACCAACCGATTGATTTTCAGTCGGTTGGTAATTGTTTTTATGGCCAATAGGCGCGTGACACATGTAGAGCCTCCCCTGGTGCGGCTGAGGGCCGAAGCAAATTGTAACAAGAAGCAAGAATCACGCTGGCTAACGCGCGCGATGTTCAACCTCCTTCACGGTATTCACGCGTGAACAAAGATTGTCATTTTTCGCTTTTCGGCATCCATGCGGCCAGCAGGCGTGCATGTCCCACGAGGCGCAGACGGGTGGCGCAAGCGGGGATGAGCAGCGATTGCCCCTGTCGCAGCGCGGCGGTGCCGAGGCCTTCAGCAAGGGGCTGCGCACAGGTCACTGTCAGGTCGCCGCTCAGACACAGCAGCACCACAAACGAGTCGATGCCAGCCGTGGGCAGGTTGCGTGTGCCGTCGACCGTGCAGTGATCCACCACGAAGTGCGGGCATGCCGCCAGCGGGTGACGGCTGGCGTGGAGCACATGCTGCCCATGGCATCCGAAGTCGAGCACCTCGCGGGCCTGGGCGGTGTGCAGCTCGCGCTGGTTGCCCATGGCATCGCGGCGGTTGTAGTCATAGACGCGGTAGGTGATGTCGCTCGACTGCTGAATCTCGGCCAGCAGGTTGCCTGCCCCAATGCTGTGGATGGTGCCCGGCGGCAGGAAAAACGCGTCGCCAGCGTGCGAGGGATAGTGTCGCACGGCGTGCAGGAGGCTGCCGTCGCGAGCAATGCGCTCAAATTGGGTGGCATCCACCTCACGATCAAAGCCGGCCAGGATGCACGCCCCGGGGTCGGCATCGATAATGTACCACATCTCGGTCTTCCCTGGGCAGCCGTGCCGCCGCGCCGCCGTGCTGTCGTCGGGGTGCACCTGCAACGAGAGGTCGCTGCCGGCATCGATGAGCTTCACCAGCAAGGGAAACTCGTTGCCATAGCGGGCATAGACGCCTGCGCCCACCAGCCGGTCGCGGTATTTGGCGATAAGCTCGATGAGGGTTCGGCCGGCCTCGGGTCCCGAGGCCACCACCGACTCGCGCCCCTCCATGCCCGAGATTTCCCAGCTCTCGCCAATCTGGCACTGGTCGGTGTCGAGGCCTTTGTAGGCGGCGAGGCGGTCGCCCCCCCACAGCACACTTTTGAGGATGGGATGGAATTGGAACATCGGATCGCTAAAATTGTTGTTCTATGACCTTTGGTAGGGCTGTTTTTAGACTAAAAGGAACAAAAGATTCAAAATGGCTACGAGCTACAAGTTACAAGAGGGAACTGTGAACCATGAACAATATTTGCTCATATGTTCTTTGGTCATGAATGAAAACTGTGGGTGAGCATCTCACCTGTTGCGTCTTGCCTTGAGTTCGGCGGCTCGCTGTCGATTGGCGATGCGTTCCTGTTCGAGTAGGTCGGCCAGGGCTTGCTCTTGCGGTACATAGTCGGCGTGCGCCAGACGGTCGAGCAGCGCGTCAAGCTGCTCGCACTGCTCCACGGCTATGTCGCCCACGCGTGTGCGTCGCAGGCCGTAGAGGTGCGCCCCGCTGCCCAGGGCCACGCCTATGTCGCGTGCCAGGGCGCGGATGTAGGTGCCCTTGCTGCACTGCACGCGCACGGTGAGCACTGGCTCGGCGGGCAAGCCGCACTCCAGCACTTCGATGTGGTCGATGACCAGTGTCTTGGCGCGGATTTCCACGTCGCGTCCCTTGCGGGCGAGCTTGTAGGCCGGCTTGCCATCGACCTTGCAGGCCGAGAATGCCGGTGGCACCTGCTCGATGGGGCCGGTGAACTGCTCGCGCAGCACGCGCTCCACGAGCTCGCGGGTGATGTGCTGCCAAGGATAGGTGGCATCCACAGCGGTCTCCATGTCGAACGAGGGCGTGGTCTCGCCCAGACGTATCCATGCCGTGTACTCCTTCACGCCGCTCTGCAACTGCTCGATGAGTTTGGTTTTGCGACCGGTGCAGATGATGAGCACACCGGTGGCCAGCGGGTCGAGCGTGCCGGCATGGCCCACATGCATCTTCTTCATGCCCAGGCGGCGGCACAGCAACGTGCGCACACGCTTCACCGCCATAAACGAGGTCATCTCGAGCGGCTTGTCGATGCAGAATATTTCGCCAGCTATCGGGTTAAGCATCATGATGAGTGATGAGTTCGTAGCTCCCTAAATCCCCCTAAGGGGGACTTTTCTAAGCCACAAGCTTGATTCTTGGTTCTCGTTAGATCATCGACCAGAGGATGGTGGCCAGGCCCACGATGGCGCAGTAGATGCCGAAGTAGATGAGCTTGCCGCGCTTGACGATGTTGATCATCCACTTGCAGGCGAAGCATCCGCTCACAAAGGCGGCCAGGAAGCCCACCACGAGCGGCAGGGTGTCGATGCCGCCAAAGGCCGCCTCGCCTTTCAGCCCCTTCATCACGTCGAGCAAAGCCTCGCCCAGAATGGGCGGAATCACCATCAGGAACGAGAACTGCGCCAGCGTCTCCTTTTTGTTGCCCAGGAGCAGTCCGGTGGCGATGGTGCTACCCGAGCGCGACAGGCCGGGCATCACGGCGCATGCCTGGGCGATGCCAATCACCAGGGCGTCGCGCCACGAGATGCGCTCCTTGGGACGCGGCTTGGCATAGTAGGAAAACACCAGCAAGGCCGCCGTGACCAGCAACATGAGGCCCACGATGAGCAGCCCCGAACCGAACACATCCTCCACATAGTCCTTGAAAAACACCCCCACGATGCCCACGGGAATCATCGAGATGAGGATGTTGATGAAATACTTGGTCTCGTCGTTCATCCTGAACTTGAAGAGGCCGCGCACAATCCAATCAATCTCGCTCCACAGAACCACCAGCGTGCTGAGCACCGTGGCCACATGCACGAGCACCGTGAAGGCGAGGTTGTCCTCGGTGATGCCAAACAGTGCCTGCCCAATGGCCAGGTGTCCGCTGCTGCTCACCGGCAGATACTCGGTAAGGCCCTGCACCAGGCCCAGAATGAGAGCTTCCAGCCAATCCATCACTCCTGCGGTTTATCGTCGTGGTTATGCTTGGGTCGCCACAGGATGGCGGGAGCCATGAGCACGAAGCCCAGCAGGGCAATCATCGGCCCCACGGTGGTGCGGCGGCTCTCGAAGATGGCGTTGTTGAACGTTTCGCCCTCGTTGGCGCTGCCGGCCATCAGCCAAAAGCCCATCACAATCAGCAGCAGACAGGCTGCCATGAGAATCAGGTTCAGTTTCCCCAGCGGGAAAGCACGTTTGGTGTTGTCTTCCTTCATTGTTTTCGCTTTTGATTTACAAACTGCAAAGTTACTACTATTATTCGAAACCACGCCACACATAAGCGAATATTAACAATTAAAGAACCGAGAACCAAGAACCGAGAACCAAGAACAGAGAACCAAGAACCAAGAACCGAGAACCGAGAACCAAGAACCGAGAACCAAGAACCGAGAACCAAGAACCGAGAACCAAGAACCACGAGAACCAAGAACCAAGAACCGAGAACCGAGAACCAAGAACCGAGAAC
>JAFYCU010000101.1 GCA_017545095.1 Muribaculaceae bacterium
GCAGCGTCGATTGGTTCACGGCTGGCTTCACGACCTGCACAGCGAGACCTTCGGCAATGAATTACTAACCCTTTAACTCCTTATTTATCATGATGAACTACATCAAGCGATTTGCCAAGTGGGTGCGTGTGAACCCCGAGATGGCTGTGCTGTGGCTGATTGTGGCCACGGTGGTGGTGATGGCCTTGCTGCTGACCGGCGAGAGTGGCGTGCTGGCTGCAGCTGTGGTGCCGGGTGTGGCGGGCGGACACCATGTGGTGGACGAACCGCTCACCACCGACATCACCCGTGAGGCGGCCCCAGGGCTGCTCCTCAACGAGGTGGATCGCCAGGTGGTGAAAATCCGCCCCATGGCCACGCCTGTGGACCAGCTCTCGCGCTACGCCGAGCGCAAGCATGCCGGCTCGATGATTGTGGACTACTACAACGTGGACACCAAGCCTACGCTGGCGCAGGTCACCGACGACTACGAAGCCCCCGACACGCTGCCCGAAGGCAGTACGCCCACAGCGGTGCTCACCGTGTCTAACCCCGAGATCTTCGACCGCAGCGACACCGTGCTGGTGCAGGGCGTGTACGGCTACGAGCCCGACGGGGTGACCCGCCAGAGCCGCGACCTGGTGCTCTACGTCACCGCCCGCGACGCGTCGGGGCTCACCGTGATGGCCGCCAACGGCAAGCGCATCGGCAACGTGATGGGCTGTGTGCCCGACATCCCCGCAGGCACCACGCTGGTGCGCATGGGACGTGCAGCCACCGAACTCGATGTGATGTCGCCGCAATTCGAGTCGCTGCCCAGCAAGGCGCAGAACTATTGCCAAATCTTCAAGATGCAGGTGGAGCAGAGCACGCTGCAGCAACTGTCGAACAAAGAGGTGGACTGGACGATGACCGACCACGAGGAGGCCGCCATCTACGACATGCGCCTGGGCATGGAGAAGTCGTTCCTCTTCGGCGTGAAAGGCCGTCTGTGGGACAGCGAGAAGAAGGAGAACGTGATGCTCACCGGCGGCATCTGGCACCAGGCCGGCAAGACGTTCACCTACAGCGAGGACCTGGACAATGAGCAGGTGGTGGACCTGATGCGTGAGGCGTTCACCGGCAACAAGGGCAGCAAGCGCAAGGTGCTGGTGGGCGGCAGCAGGCTCATCGGTATGTTCAACAAGCTCGACTACACCCGCGTGGTGATGAGCGGACAGGCCGTGACCAAGTGGGGCATCGACTTCACCGAGGTGCGCAGCAAGTTCGGCACGCTCTACCTGGTGCTGAGCGAGACCTTCGACGAGGTGGGCATGGACACCTGCGGCATCGTCATCGACCCGGAATACATGCAGAAGTATGTGCACGTGCCGTTCAACGTGGAGAGCCTGAGCCTGAAGTCGAGCGGCCTGCGCAACACCGAAGCCCTGGTGCTCACCGAGGCAGCGTGTCTGGTGCTGCGCTACCCCAGCGCCCACATGCGCATCGTGCAGCGATAATTCTTTCCTTTCGCAGAAAAGGCTGGTGCTTTTTAGCGCCAGCCTTTTCTGCGAATGGGATGCAAGATGCAAGACGCGAGATGCAAGATGGCTAACGCACGATGTGCCGTATTGCGCCACTTGTAGCTTGCAGCTCGTGGACGTGGCATGCCGCATCTCTACAAAAACGCTTGTTTACAAAAACGCTAAAAAACGCTCGTTTACTTGTTTTCTCACCCTCTACACATTGAACCGGAACACGACGATGTCGCCGTCCTGGAACACGTAGTCCTTGCCCTCGATGTGCATCTTGCCGGCCTCCTTCACGGCGGCCTCGCTGCCGTAGTGGATGTAGTCGTCGTATTTGATGATCTCGGCGCGGATAAAGCCTCGCTCGAAGTCGGTGTGAATCACGCCGGCGCACTGCGGTGCCTTGCTGCCCTTGCGGAAGGTCCATGCACGCACCTCCTTGGGTCCGGCAGTGAGGAAGGTTTCCAGGTTGAGCAAGGCATAGGCGGCTTTGATGATGCGGTTCACACCGCTCTCCTCGAGGCCGATTTCCTCGAGGAACATCTGGCGCTCTTCATAGGTTTCCAGCTCGGCAATCTCGCTCTCGGTCTGCGCGGCCACGATGAGCAGCTGGGCATCCTCGTGCTTGATGGCTTCGCGCACGGCCTCCACATAGGCGTTGCCGGTGGCTGCCGAGGCATCGTCGACGTTGCACACATAGAGCACGGGCTTGTTGGTGAGCAGAAACAGGTCGTGTGCCACGCGTTCCTCGTCTTTGTTGTTCAGCTCCACGCTGCGTGCGTTGCGTCCCTGCTGCAAAGCCTCTTGGTAACGTGCCAACACCTCGTATTGCACCTTGGCGTCGCGGTCGCCGGCCTCGGCCTGCTTCTTCACGCGTGCGATGCGGCCCTCGATGGTCTCGAGGTCGCGCAGCTGGAGCTCCAAGTCGATGACCTCCTTGTCGCGCACGGGGTCCACGCTGCCGTCCACGTGGGTGATGTTGTCGTCGTCGAAGCAGCGCAGCACATGAATGATGGCATCGGTCTCGCGGATGTTGGCCAGAAACTTGTTGCCCAGCCCCTCGCCGCGCGAGGCCCCTTTCACCAAGCCAGCAATATCCACAATCTCGACCGTAGTGGGCACGATGCGTGCCGGATGCACAAGCTCGGCCAGACGGGCCAGACGCTCGTCGGGCACCGTGATTACACCCACATTAGGCTCGATGGTACAAAACGGGAAATTTGCCGACTGCGCCTTGGCGTTCGACAAACAGTTGAATAGCGTCGACTTACCCACATTGGGCAGTCCCACAATACCACATTGCAATGACATATCAGTAATCAGTTTTCAGTTATCATTTGACAGAAGACGAGTAAACAATCTCTCAAGTTTCGGAAATAGCAGCGACAGCACCCCCTCTATTAGCTCTATTAGAGGGGGTTAGGTGGAGTATGTCCCAACAAGGGCAATGCAATCTTGAGTGAAACTTTGACGAAATCGTCATACTCCCCCCTGCCCCCTCTATCTTAGAGGGGGAGCTATTTGCTTGAATTTCAGACATATCTCGTCTGTCCATACTATTTGCGAAACTTGAAACAATCTTTTTAACGCGATGCGGTGTTGTGTAGTTGGCCTTCTTGCATCTCGCATCCCGCACATTTTTGTGCAAAGGTAGTGATTTTTTCGGCACAATGTGTGCAGAATTGAAAAATAAGTTGTAATTTTGCGAAATTAAAAGTTGCAACAAGATGAGCGAGATTCAATATTGGATTAATCAGGATGGTGTCCAAGCTGGTCCTGTGACGCGCGAGGAGCTGGAGAAGATGTCGCTGACCGACAATGCCTTTGTGTGGCGTTCGGGCATGACCGACTGGGTGCGTATTACCGAGATGAGCGAGTTGGCCGGCTGTTACCAGCCCGTAGCCTCTCGCGTTGTCGAAAACGCTGGCATCCCCGAGGGAGAGCCTGTCGCCGATGCTCCAGCCATGCCGCCCATTCCCGTCGAGCACATCGTCACGGGCACACCGTTGCCGCCTGCCGCCGCCATGCCGCAGCAGGTTCCCCAACCTATGCAGCAGTCCCAGCAGGCCATGCCCAAGTGCCCACCCACCAATCTGGTGTGGGCCATCATCGCCACCATCTTGTGCTGCCTGCCGCTGGGCGTGGTGGCCATCATCTACAGCACCAAGGTGTCGCAGAAATACAGCGAGGGCGACTATGCCGCCGCCGAACACTACAGCGAGGTGAGTGCTTGGTGGTGCATCGGCACCATTGTGGGCGGTATCATCCTCTCGCCTTTTGTGTCGCTCATCCAAATGGCGATGATGTCATGAACCAACAAAAGGAACATTTTATTGTTAGATAGCAGTAATATGTTAGCAAGATGAAGCAATTCATCACTTTCATTATGGCTGTCGCTGTGATAGCGGCGGCCATTTATTATGTTTTCGACCCCTCGGCCGAGGGCAATCTGTTTCCACGGTGCGTGTTCCGCACCTTCACGGGGTGGAAATGTCCGGGCTGCGGCAGCCAGCGTGCCTTGCACGCGCTGCTTCACGGCAACCTGCTCGATGTGGTGCGCTATAATGCCGCGCTGCCCGTTGCCGCCGTGGTCATTGCTGCCTACCTGCTGGCCGAATGGAAACGCACCACCTGGCCCCGCTACTGGGCCGCCCTGAACAACCGCTGGACTGCTCTGGCCGTCCTCGTCGCCCTGCTCGCCTGGTGGGTGCTACGCAACGTGGTCGACGTGTGAGGGAAACCTGCGTAGTGCAGGTCACGGTGGATTCCATATCTTGTGCCATGCACCAAAGATTTCCTTTAAATTGCAAACCAGCGTTACCTTCCAATAATAAAGGATAACACAATGAGCTTTTTTGAATGACAGACACAACCATCATTAGAGCTTATTTCACTTGCAGGGTAAGGCTTTGCTTGATGTGTGCTTTGCGGTCGGTGACGGTGAGTGTGAGCGGTCCGGCCTGTTTGGCGGCTTGCAGCACCACCACCAGCTGGCCGTGGAACAGGCGCATGGTGGGCGTGGTGAACGACTCGGTGCTGGTGGCATCGCCGTTGCACACGGCCTTGAACGTGCCGGCACCTTTCACGCTGAACGACAGTTGGTCGACAGCATCGGGGCACAGCGTGCCGTTGTTGTCAACGAGACTCACCGTCACGAAAGCCAGGTCGTTGCCGTCGGCGGCAATCACCTCGCGTTCTGGCTCTAATAGCAGCGTGGCGGGCTTGCCGGCTGTGCGCACCACCTGTTCGGCAGCGCGGTTGCCGGCGGCGTCATAGGCCACCACGCGCAGTTCGCCTGGTTCGTAGCGCACGTTGCGCCAGCGCAGGCGGTAGCGGTCGAGCCGCGAGGTGGGATCCTTGCTGATGCGCCCCTGGCTCTTGCCGTTCACAAACAGCTCGGCCGTGGGGTAGTCGGTGTAGCAATACACCGGTGTCACCTGTACCTCGCGTCCGGGCCAGGTCCAGTGGGGCAGTAGGTGCAGCGTGTGCTCCGACGTGTTCCAGTGGCTGCGGTAGAGCCAGTAGCGGTCTTTGGGCAGCCCTGCGAGGTCCACGATGCCGAAGTAGCTGCTCCGGCTGGGCCAGTAGGCATCGTAGGGCGTGGGCTCGCCCAGATAGTCGTAGCCCGTCCACACAAACTCGCCGATGGTCCACGGCAGGTCGTCCTGCAAGCGCCAGTCATCGTCGGGCAGGTTGCTCCACCAGCAGTATTCGGTGTCGTAGCCCGAGCACTGGCCGTCGGGCCAAACCTTATTGGTGGCACATGTGTCGGGAAACACATAGTGGCCGCGTGTGCTCACTGTCGAGGCCGTCTCGCTGCCAAGCAGGAAGCCCTGCGGCAGTTTGGGAAAAGTCTCTTCGTAGCGTTGGACACGGTAGTTATACCCCGGCACGTCGGCAGCCTGCGCGAAGCCGCTGGCCAGGTCGCCGTCGGGCTGGTCCATGCCGCAGGTCACGGGGCGCGTGGGGTCCAGCCGGTGGCACAGTTCGATGAGCCGTTTGTAGCGCTCAGTGCCCTCGGGTTTCCACTGTTCGGGAATCTCGTTGCCCACGCTCCACATCACGATGCTCGGGTGGTTGCGGTGGTTGCGAATCAGGTTCACGATGTCGCGCCGCCACCACTCGTCCCACAGCCGGTTGTAGCCGTTGCGCACCTTGGGGTCGCTCCACGAGTCGAAGCTCTCGGCCATCACCATCATGCCCAGCGAGTCGCACACCTCCATCTGCCACGTCGAGGGCATGTTGTGCGAGGTGCGAATGGCATCGGCACCCATCTCTTTCATCATCTTGATTTGGCGGATGAGGGCGGTCTTGTTGACGGCGGCCCCCAGCGGCCCCAGGTCGTGGTGCAGGCAGACACCCCGAAACTTGCGGGTAACGCCGTTGAGTTGGAAGCCGTGCTCACGCGAGAACTTGATGGTTCGCACACCAAAGCGCGTGCCCTGCTCATCCACCACCTGCCCGTCGCGGTGCAGGCGTGTCACCACGCGGTAGAGGTAAGGACTCTCGGGTGACCACAGCTGCGGGTTGTGAAGCGTGGCCACGGCCTTGAACGTGCCTACGCCCGTCACTCCGCTGCTGCCATTGGCCACCACGCGGCCCTGGGCGTCGAGAATGTCGAAGGTCATCTCACAACTTGGCCATTCGCCGGGATTGCCGGCCAGTTCCTGGCTCACCTCCACGATGTAGTCGCCGTCGCTGCCACGCTTGGGGTACGTGCGCACGCACAGCCCCCACAGGTCGAAGGCATCGCGCCCCGTGGTCACCAGCGTCACCGGGCGATAGATGCCCGCGCCAGGGTACCAGCGGTTGCTCTCCTCCAGATTCTCGAGGCGCACCTCAAGGTCGTTGGCACTGCCGTCACGGTGGACGTACGGCGTGATGTCGACGCGGAACGCGTTGTAGCCATACTCCCAGCCACCGGCCAACTCACCGTTGACATAGACCTTGGGCGAGGCCATCGCGCCGTCGAAGAGCAATTCGGCGCGCCCTGTACCTGCCGGCACGACAAGCGTGCGCCGATAAGTGCCTCGGCCTATCCACGGCAAGGCACCCGAGCGACCGCTGTGCTCGGTAGCCACGTCCTCGCCATTCTCCTTGATGGCCACCACCTGCAAGTCCCATTTTTTGTCAAACGGCCCGCCGATGGCCCAGTCATGCGGCACGGTCACCGTTTCCCACTTCGCGCCATCGCGCGTGAACTGCCAGCCCTCGCTCAACAGCGTCTCCTGGCGTGCCTGCAAGCCCAACACAGCCGCAAGACACAGGATGATTGTCAAATATCGTTTCATAGACCGCAAAATTAATGGCTTTTCCGCAAAGTTCCAAACATTCGGCGCAAATTATTTCATAAACCCACTCGCCCCAAGCGGCATCAAAAGTTCGCTCTGTAACGATTTGTGTGGGTGTTTTAGACTAAAAGGAACAAAAGATTCATAAACAATGATGTGCGTATTTATGCGTAAGATGTTTATTGATAGCGCGTTTAGACGCTTTTATCATCTTTAAGTCGTTCTATCTTTTTGCTCATTATGTTCTTTTAGTCTAATCAACTACCCACACGATTCGTTATAGAGCCCAAAAGTTGCGCAAACTTGCGACACGGGTCTGTTTTCAGACCGATTGCCGTGCCGTAACTCGATTTTTTGGCCACTTACGGATCACTATTTTCGAAAATTGCCGTGCCGTAACTCGATTTTTTGACCACTTACGGATCACTATTTTTGAAAATTGTTGTGCCGTAACTATTTTTTTGTACCTTTGCGGCGTGACAATCTACGAGAATAGACTATGGAAATCATTGGCAGAGAAAAAGAACAGGCTCTACTCAAGAGCCGCTATCATTCGGGACGCCCCGAGTTTGTGGCTGTGTATGGGCAACGGCGCGTGGGCAAAACCTACCTAGGCATTGCATCTTACCATGGTCACCACCTACGGATTGGAGTCCAATCCCTACAGCGGACAAATCCAAAGCGAAGTGACCGCCGACGACCTGTTCTCCTGACGCAGCGAATTGTTTTTCTCACATTCAACACTAGAATAATGTTCAAGGCACAGCCCTGGCACTATGAGAACTGGTGGGATTTGGCTGGCGATGGCCATAAATCGAAGAAAATTCGACTTGATTTCTGAAAAAATATTGTACTTTTGCGGTGCCGTGTGAAAGCTTTTTCATTTGGCATCATGATTGAACAATCTTGCAAAAAACTATTCACAATGATTATCACAATTATTGGTGCGGGCACGCTGGGGTCTCATTTGGCCAAGTATCTGTCGGAAGAGCATATGGACATTTATATTGTCGACAAGGACACCACCAAGCTTGCTCTGCTTGATTCGGAGCACAACTTGATGACGGTTGTCGGCGATGCCATCGACCTGGATGTGCTGCGCCAATCCCAGGCCGAAACCTGCGACCTGTTTATCGCAGTCACCGAAGTGGCCGAACGCAATTTTGTGGCTTGCGGACTTGCCAAGTCGATTGGTGCCAAGATGACGGTTGCACGCGTTGACCGTTACGACTATCTGGAGCCGAACAATTATGAGGTTATCAGGCGCATGGGGGTTGATAATATCATCTTTCCGGAATACCTGCTCTCGCAAGGCATTATCGACTCGCTGCGGCACTCCTGGGCATGCAACTGGTTTGAGTTCAATAAGGGCGAGATGGTGCTGTTGGGCGTGAGGCTGTCGCACAATGCGCCGCTGGCGGGAAAATACTTGCGCGAGCTGAAGGGCGACGACCGCATCTGCCATGTGGCGGCGATACGTCGTGCGCAATCCACGCTCATACCCAATGGCAACCACCAGCTGCTGCCCGACGACATCCTGTATATAGCCACCACGCCGGCCTACGTCAACGAGGTGGCTCGTCTGACCGGCAAGGTCGGCCACAACATCTCGCGCGTGGTGATTGCCGGGAGCGGAAGCACCGCCGAACTGACCGTGAAACAGGCCGCTCGGGAGTTTCGTTTCACGGTAATCGACGGTGACCTGGAAAAGTGCAGGCGTTTGACCAGTCACACCCACCTGTGCGATGTCATCCACGGTGAGCCCACCGAGCTCGAGGTGCTCTCGGAAGCTGGCATCGACCAGGCCGATGCCTTTGTGGCATTGACCGACAATGCCTCCGAGAACGTGCTCACCTGCCTGCTTGCCACTGAAATCGGTGTGGGAAAAACCATTGCCGAGGTCGAGAAAATGCAATTTATCAATATGGCCGAGTCGTTCCATATCGAAACCATCTTGAACAAGCAGATGCTTGTGGCCAACACCGTGTTCCAGCTGCTCATCGATGCCGGGGCATCGTCGACAAAGTGCCTGGCACTGCCCGACACCGAGGTGGTGCAGTTGGAAATCAAGCAGAATTCCCGGCTCAATGGCGCCACGGTGGCCAACCTGCATCTGCCCGAGGAATTGACGTTTGCCGGAATGATTCGCTGCGGGAAGAGCGAGCTGGTCACCGGCCAGACCACATTCCGCAGTGGCGACATTGTGCTGGTGATGTGTTTCGCCGGCGCCCTGCAAAAGGCAAAAAAACTATTCAACTGAAATGGGCTCGGAACAGAAGGCACTTTCGCCACAAAGGGGAATCAACTTTGCGATGATTCTGCGCGTGCTGGGGCAACTCGTTTTGGTCGAGGCTGCTTTCATGGCGCTTCCGCTGTTGGCATGCCTCGTTGCGCGCGAGAGCGACTGGAAAGCGTTTGCCATCACGCTGGGGGTGACCATCGCAGTGGGGGCGGCCGGCACGTTCCTGATTCATCCCAAAAGCAAAAAACTCTACCGTCGCGACGGGCTGCTCCTGGCTTCGGTGGCCTGGGTGGTGTTTTCGCTGTTTGGCATGTTGCCTTTTCTCCTGAGCGCGTTCCCGCTCAACGCCGGAGAAGCGTTCTTCGAGGCCATGTCGGGCTTTACCACCACCGGGGCCACCGTCATTCGCGATGTGGAGCGCTGCAGTCACGGCATTCTGCTGTGGCGGGCGCTCACCCAATGGATAGGCGGACTGGGAATCATCATCTTCACCTTGACCTTTATCCCGGCGCTGAACAACAGCGGCAGCCTGATCATGTTCCATGCCGAGGCCACGGGCATCACCCACGACAAACTAGGTGCGCGCATCTCTCGCACGGCCAAGATTTTGTGGGGCATCTATTGCCTGCTCACCGTTTTGCTGCTCGCAATGCTGTGGGTGGGACCCATGGACTTCTTCGACAGTCTTTGCCAGAGTTTCACCACCATCTCCACGGGTGGCTTCTCGACACGCAACGATAGCATAGCAGCATTTAACTCGCCCTATATCAAGGTAGTGCTGACCATCTTCATGTTTATCGGAGGCATCAGTTTCAGTCTCATCCTTGCCAGCATCAAGCGACGCGGGCGGGGGGGCTGGCGCAACGATGTGTTCCGGGCCTACGTCTTCATCGCCCTGCTCTTCTATCTGTCGGTGGCGATAGCCATCGTGGTTCAGGGGCATTACACGGGTGTGCAAAGCATCACGGTCGATCCGCTGTTCCACATTGTGTCGGCAATGACCTCCACCGGGTTCAGCGCCGGCGACTGGGAGAGCTGGGGCTTCTTTGTGCTCACCGTCACTTTTCTGATGATGTACGTGGGAGCCTGCGCGGGGTCAACCACTGGCGGTGTGAAAGTGGACAGGATTCTTTATTTGCTCAAGAATTTCATACTAGTGGTGAAACGCTACATCAGGCCTCGGCTCATGCGCTCGGTGAGTGTTAACAATCAGATTGTTGACAACGAGAAAGGAAACGAGGTTTTCGCTTTCATCTCCATTTTCACGCTACTCATCGTCTTTGGTGGGCTGGTGCTTGTGGCACAAGGTTTTCCCATTGTGGATGCTTTCTTCTCGTCGTTCTCTTGCCTGTCGAACAATGGACTTGGTGCCGGAGTGACGGGCATCACAGGCTCCTACGACTTTTTGCCGCCCACTGGGTTGTGGATTATGTCGTTTCTCATGCTCGCTGGGCGTTTGGAAATCATCTCCATCATAGCCCTTTTCATCCCTTCGTTCTGGCAGCGTTGAAGGTGTTGCATACGCCACATCGGTGCGCGACACTGCTGGGCCAAGCGATGGTACCGCGAGCTATGCTCGAGCTATGCTCAAGCTATGCTCAATGGCTGAAAAACAAAAAAAATCATACTTTTTATTGTCGGTAATCAAATTATTTGTACCTTTGCAGGCTGTTGCCGGTTGGTGGCGAAGCAAGAAACGAGAACCAAGAACCGAGAACCGCATTGCGCTGCTTGTTTACTCGTTTACTGAACACTGGCAACTGATAACTGATAACTGAAAACTGAAACTGAATTGGACCCTGACCCGTTATCTTGCCTGTTGCTGCTCACACAGGCCTTGCAGCAATATCCCATCGTGTTTCATGCCCCCACCACGGGGTGTATCATTGCCATAGTAGTTGCCCTGATAGGGTTGTTTTTGTCGGCTTTCAACTCGGGGTCGGAAATTGCATTCTTCTCGCTGAAAAAAACGCAGACCGACGAGATTGAGAACGACATGGCCCGCGAGCGCGTGACCGACTTGCTGCGCAACCCCGAACGGCTGCTTGCCACCATCCTCATCGGCAACAATTTGGTGAACGTGATGATCATTATCGTGCTCAACTTTGCCATGAGCCAGATGATGGAGTTCACCAGCCCGGTGGCCGACTTTGTGGTGCAGACCGTGATTCTCACGTTTCTGATTTTGCTGTTTGGTGAAATCATCCCCAAACTTTATGCCACGAGCCACAATGTGCAGTTTGCCGTGGCGGCCTCAGGACCGCTGTCGGTGGCGGTGAAGCTGTTCTCACCGCTGTCGCGTGTGCTGGTGCGCAGCACGCGCATCATGAACCGCGCCGTCACGCGCCAGAGCGAGGACATCTCCACCGACGACCTGTCGCGTGCTCTCGAGGCCAGCAATGTGAACAACGAGGACGAGAAAGAGCTGCTCGAGGGCATTCTCACCTTTGGCGAGAAAACGGTGAGCGAGATTATGCGACCGCGCATCGATGTGGTGGATGTGGACATCAACAGCACCTGGGACGAGGTGGTGGACAAGGTGATCAAAACCGGCTATTCGCGCATGCCCGTCTACGACGAACAGCCCGACAACATCAAGGGTATCCTCTATGCCAAAGACCTTCTGCCCTACATTGGCAAGCGTGACAGCCGCTTTGCCTGGCAGTCGCTTATCCGCCCTGCCTATTTCGTACCCGAATCACGCATGATTGATGACCTGCTCGAGGACTTCCGCAAGAAGAAAACTCACATGGCCATCATCGTGGATGAATACGGCTGCACGCAGGGCATTGCCACCCTCGAAGACGTGCTCGAAGAGATTGTGGGCGACATCGATGATGAATACGACACCGAGGAGAAATTCTACACCCGCGTGAACCAGAACACCTATGAGTTTGAGGGCAAGACGCTGCTGAGCGACTTTTGCCGCGTGCTCGATGTGGACCAGGACGAGGCTCTGGGCAAGCATGGTGAGCAGGCCGAGACCATTGCCGGACTGCTGCTCGACATCAAGGGAGACTTTTTTGCTGAACAAGAGTCGCTCGACTACGGCCCATTCCAGTTCAAGGTGACCAAGGTGGAGCATTACCGCATCGACAAGGTGCAGGTGACGGTGAAAGAAACCACTGCCCCGCAGCATGGTGCGGCGTGACCACAAATCATTTCCCTATTTCCCTCATGCCTTTTGTTCATTCCATCACCAACAGCGACGGCAGCATCACGCATGTGTGGGCCGTGAACGAGACCGTGAGCGACCTCATGCTGCTGTGCCGCCGCCGAGGCATCGACACCTCGCTGCTGCGAACGTTCAAGGCCACCAACCGTCGCATCGAGCAATTGGTGGAGCGCCTGCTGCTGCACATCATTTTCGGCCACGAGGTGACACTGCTACACACGCCCGAGGGAGTGCCACATGTGGAGCACAGCAGCATGCACCTGAGCATCACCCACACCACAGGACTGCTGGCTATCGCACAACACCACAGTCATCCTGTGGGTGTGGACGCGGAGCGCGTCGGGCCGCGCGTGCTGCGGGTGCGAAGCCACTTCCTCACCGCCCGAGAGCAGCAATTCATCGAGGATGATGACATCATTGCCAACCTCATCGCCTGGACGGCCAAAGAGGCTCTCTTTAAGGTTGCCGAAGACCCTGATGCTGTGATGACGAGCTTCGAACTCCAGCCTTTCCGTGTCGTGGATGAGGGCGTGGTGAACCTGGCAGCGCATTATCGCAATAGGACCTTCACACTCACGTCAACCGTCCAACAAGGCTACGTGATTACGCTCGCTTACGAGAACGAGAATCAGACTGAAGTGTAAGTGCCTGAGAAAAAGAGAAATGGCGTGTCAATATATAATTAATGTTAAAAATGTGGGGGGGGTAATAAAAGTGTAAAACAAATATCGTAATTTTGCAGAATGAAATTAAGGTCAAAATAGGGGTATGGTGAGGGAGGCTGCCCCCCAGATTTGGCTTACATGACTTTTTGTTGAACCCACTTAATCTCCTAAAGAGTTTTAACTATGAGACGTTTCATTTTTTTCTTGACAGCCATAGCGATGGCATTGCCATTGCTGGCTCAGACCGATTATGGCATTGTGGTGAACGGAGTGCGCGTGACATCCGAGAATGCCGAGGACGTGAAAGGACCGGGCATCATCGGTGAAGTTAGCTATCAAGCCTTGACCAATACCTTAGTGCTGCATGATGCAAAAATAGCAAATCTCATCAGCACTGCCGATGGGTTGACTATTGAACTGGAAGGTCAGAATAGCATCTGGATTATTGATGCCGACAATGCCTCGCAGTGGGCAGGGCAATATGGCGAGCCTGATGCGCCTTTTGGTGCTTTGATAAGCAAGGGTGATTTGCGCATCACCGGCAGCGGTTCGTTGCAGGTGTTCGTTGCCAATTCTTGGCAGTGGGAACACGAGATGCCCCTGAATGCCATTTGTGTGAGCAACGGCAATCTCACCCTTGATGGATGTGGTTTGGTAGAGGCATATAACCAAAAGGACAAAGCAGTGGTAGTTGACGAGGTGCTGACCGTGCGCGATGCGTGCTTGCAAGCCAGCGGTTGGGGAGGCAACATCGAGGCTGCCGAAACGGCGTTTGTTGGTTGTACGATGCATCCCACCCAAGGGGCCAAAGTGACCATCATCGGCCCCGAAGCTGCGCCAGCACAGTACTATGGCGTGATGCTGACCGATATTCCAGTAACCACCTACAATGCGGCGTCCATCAGCAGTCCATTTTTCAACAGCGGTGAAGCGAGTTATGATGCAGCAAGCAACACCCTCAAGCTCGACCAACTTGTGGTGAACACTGATGACAATTCATCGGGTTTTCCCAGCAAAATCTGGTCATTCGATGCGTTAAACGTAGTGCTGACTGGCGAGAACTGCGTTGCCCCGACGATGGGTATCGTGAGTGGTAAGGATTTGCGCGTTTCGGGCAGCGGGAGCTTAGAACTGGGCGGTGTGCAGTTCCAAATGAGAATAGACCAACTGCGGTTGGAGGGCGGATGCACGTTTGTTACCCGAGGTGTGCCGCAGGGATGGATTACCATCCAGTCGGTAACGGTAGATGGCTCCACCTTTATCGCCGGTGAGCTGAGCAATGAGATCGGTTATATCGACCTGCTGAAAAGCTATATTGTGGCACCCGAATGGGTGAGCTACGACCACGAGCATCACCAGCTCATTTTTGATGAAGCGAAGGACTACAGCAATTTCTCGAAAGAACCATTACACATCTCCCCAATCTCAGCCACGTCGATAACCGATATCGACACACGCCCCGCCAGCAACACCTGGCACGACATGAACGGGCGCACCGTGTCGCACCCTCAAACACCCGGTATCTTTATCCACAATGGTGAGAAAGTGATTGTGCGATAAACCTTTTCACCCCAGCGACAATCTGCTGAAATTAACTATCGCCCGGGATGCCATTTGGCTCTCCCGGGCGATAATCATGTGTCAGTAGGCAAAAATCCACCTACCAACTAATCTCCTGTATCACTTCACGGCGATTTTGTCGATGCGTCGCTGATGTCGACCGCCCTCGAAGTCGGTGGAGAGGAAGGCCTCGACCATGGCGATGGCTTCTTGCGGTGTGACGAAGCGTCCTGGCAGTGCCAGCACGTTGGCGTCGTTGTGCTGGCGTGCCAGGCGTGCCACCTCGGGAATCCAGCACAGTGCCGAGCGTATGCCTTGGTGCTTGTTGAGCGTGATGTTGATGCCCTCGCCGCTGCCGCACACGGCAATGCCGGGGTAGCACTCACCGCGTTCCACGGCCAGGGCGCAGGGGTGGGCGAAGTCGGGGTAGTCGCAGCTGTCGGTGTTGTAGGTGCCGAAGTCGCGGTAGGCAATGCCTTGCTCGTCGAGCCAGCGCATCACCGCCTGCTTGGTCTCAAACCCGGCATGGTCGCTGCACAACCCCACTGGAATGTTGTCTTTCGTAATCATATGGTTTGTGTCTTTAGTGATGGGTGAAAATAAGTTGGTGAAATTAGACAAAAGAACATAAGCTTTGTCAGGAGTATTTACCGCACAGGAACTGCTGGAGTGATGAATTTATAGAATTTCAACCCAGGAGTCATCAAATCCGATGTTGGTTAAGGCGATTTCCTGATTGATGATTGGTGGCATCTTCACTTTAAATCGGATGGCATCGGCAGGAACTACGCTGTGAATGGTAAACTGCGACCCATGCGGTTGCCAAGTGAAGCAGGTGCGGCCAGTGGTTTTGTGAACCCCAATCAAGTTCCCGTTTTCATTTTCTCGCCATTCATAATCGATGGTCTTATAGCGTTCGATATATTCCTCAAACATAACAAACTCGGTCATGTCATTGCTGCGGATGAGGACGTTGACCCGCACGGGGTTATATTCATCATAAGCAATATTGATGCGTTCGTTCCACACAGCAAGCACAGCCTGTCCTGTTCGAGCTATATTGGCATGTGGGTCTTGAATGCCATAGGAATAGTCGGGACTGCATCGGCCACTGATGAGCCTAACGTTTTTGCATTGAAAAACATGGGCATTCTTTACCGTTTTCATCGACCATGCCATTTTGCCAACAGCAACATCGGCAATGCCTACAGGGCTTGCGAAATGTGTTCCACCAACTGCTTGGGCAAATGTGTCGGCCCAATCATCACCGCTGATATCGGTGCGGCCAGTGTGGAGAAGATACACAAAGTGTCCGCCAATTTTCTTAATGACATCTTTGGGAACTCGGCCCAGTTCATATAGTTCATTGGTGACAAGACGCTTGGAGTCTCTTAATTTGGGATGTTTCATGTCTTGGAATATAGAATATTAATCATTCGTTTGGCGACCTCACGTATCATGGGCACGGCGACGGAGTTGCCCGTTTGTCGGCGAATTTCTTGGTGCGAAACCACGATGCGGAAGTCGTCGGGGAAACCTTGCAGCCTGAGCAGTTCGCGCGACGAGGGGCGGCGGCGACCGTTCACCAACAAGTAGTTATAAGATGCACCTGTGCGCAAGGCGCATGAGTAATCAAGGATTGAAATGTTGCCTGATTTGTTCTCATGCCAAATCGATGGGTAGAAAACGGTTTTCCCGGCCACTCTCGCGGCGCGTTTTGCCAAAATGTGGTCGGAAGCAAATAGGCTGGGGTCAACGGCATCGTCGTTTTCCAAAATGTCGCTCAAGTTATAGGGAATGACGGGGAAATCGAAATCGAACTGGTTGCAGCATTGCTCACTCGTGAATCCCACAATAATCACCCGCTCGCGCTTTTGAGGCAAGCCGAAATCAAGGGCATTGAGAATCTTCCATTTGATGTGGTAACCCAATCCCTGAAGCACATTGCTGATGACGGCAAATGTGTTGCCATGATCATGGGTCACCAGTTGTTTCACATTCTCGAGCAGGATGGCTTGTGGACGATGATGCTCAAGAATGCGTTGAATCTCAAAGAACATCGTGCCACGCGTGTCGGCAAACCCCTGCTGCTTGCCCATGATGGAGAAAGCCTGGCAGGGGAAGCCAGCCAGCAAGATGTCGTGCGGCGGAATGTCGTTGGCCGAGATTTTTGTGATGTCGCCAGACGGATGAACACCGAAGTTGGCGGTGTAGGTGGTGCAGGCCGCAGCGTCCCATTCCGAGGAGAAAACGCACTCACCGCCCAACTCATCGAAAGGAATCCTGATGCCGCCTATGCCGGCAAACAGGTCGATGAATCGGAAACGAGCCGTCGGTGTCGTTGAAAGGTGATGGTGGATAAACACTGGCTCGCCATACACTTCGGGGATTTCATATATCGACCGAACATAGCTCACCGCCACATCGTTTAGCAAGCCAGTGTTTACTGCCTCGTTGGCAACCTTTTTCGATTTCTTGTCCACAATAAATAATTAATTCATTTGTTTTCAGTCGCCCCATTGGCCGGAGTAGTTGCCACGCAGGAACTGCTGGAGTTGTGTTCTGACAGCACAACAGGCAGGCTGTTGGCTTAGTATAGCATTTTGTTAATCAGGATATTGAGGTCATCAACATCGATTTGATAATCCGTCAGCACATCGGCTTCGATTTCGTCCATTTCATCACTAATACAACGGTTGAGCATCAAGTTGATGATGACGTTCACATCATCGATGTCGATGATGCCGTTGAAATCGATGTCGCCAGTGTTTTCTGGGCAGAAGTAAACATTGAAGTAGCTTATGGAGTTCGTTGCCCAATTACTGGCATTGTCACAATAATCGGTCTGCCGAGAACTGGCAAACAATTGCCTTGCCTGAGTGGGCGTGTAGAATGCGTGAATTTGCCACCCCAACTCTTCGACTAAAGCATCGTAATGTTCATTGCTTCTATTGTCGGTTGATTTCAATCTCACCCCCCGGCGTTCGTAGATTTGCCTGACTTCATCATTGATTTCATGATAGAGGTCAAAAGCGATTGACGCAATGCGATTTTCAGAGCTCACGACAACGCATCGGCTATCATCGTCTAGAGCAATCTCCTTGTTAACAAGTCCTAAGCTAAAGTCATAAAGCATTGTTTCTTGATCAGAGCCGGAATAGACGATGTAGACTTTTCGGTTCTCCTCTCTGACGGCTGCAAAATACCGCACAGTTTCGTGGATATAAGAACCATCATATTCTTTGGCCGTGACAATTTTGTATTGTTGTCCTCCCATCAACGTGTCACCTTTCATCAAATAAATCACTTCTTTTCCATCTTCTTCAACACACCATTCACGGTCATCACCACAAAACGTGTGGTAACGATGCCCAGCCATAGCGGGCAATAAACAGGACAATAGCACGATAATTGCCCAAATGCATAATTTGTTTTTTGCTGAATCCATAGTCTTATTCCACATTTAAGCCTATTCAATGATTAGGCTGGCACCTTTTTTTACCTCAAAGTCTTTGGTGATGGAAACTCCCAATCCCTTCGAAATAGTCGTAGTTCCCGTTTGAATCACAATGGGCCCATTCGGTAAGGAGTCTGTCACATCACTGCCAATGAAAGTTCTTTCGGCAGTGATTAAACGATTGCCATTGATTGTTTCGTTTTGCAAATATTCAGTCCTTTTTATCGTAGCTTGAAGAGGAAGATATTCTGGTCTGGTTATACATATTTGATATTCATTTCCAGACAAGCCATTGAATAGCGCGGTTCTGCGAAACTGCTGCACTGAATAATAAGGTTCACCACTATTATCATTGCCCATGATGCAAATCCTACAACTATCATTGGAACTTGACTTGACAAGCAATTGATTGTTCACAAATTGAAATCTTACATCGTTTTGATATTTAGGCTTGTGAGTAAAGATGGGCATTTCTGGGTCACCAAGCGGATTAATTGTAAACATCAACCATCTATAAGGAAGAGAAATTTTGTTGCTTTTCCCAATATAAGATAATTTTGCGTTGGTCGCAGCAAGTCCAAATCCTGCGTTAGTTGTGAAAATACTCTTGAAAAAAATGCATAGAGGATCTTCTGAGTATGAAGACCAACTTTCTCTTGAAGCACCCCAATATGCCAAAATTCCACTATTCTCTGCATTGATGAATGAATTGCTTAAACAGCTCGTCACACGAAAGTCATTGGTTAAGCAGGCCGTAGTGGCAATTATGGTATTACACGAATTAAATAAAGTGTCGGCATGGTATTTAAGATAATATGAATTTTCAAGACCCCATAAATCTTGACGACCATGCGCGATTACTGTAGCAAATGTGTAGCCTTTTTTAAGTTCTGCCTGTAAATGTTCTGCATTACATTGATAATTAGCACTATCAGGGAAATCGGTATAGGTATCAAAAAGGCGCACTAACTGGCCGTTCCAATAATCTTTAATGCTGTTATTATAAATATACTCTCCCGTTTCTTGAGAATCGCTCTGGCCATTATAATAATAGTGCCTCATGGATCCAGCCATCAGGATATTACCATCAGAATAACAGACATCTGGAGAACCAGATTCATATTTGATGATACGGTTAACGAAATTGACGATGTCGATACCGCTATTTATAGGAGCGCGAGTCAAAACAATCTCAGGAGCGATATCCACACTGTCGGATAATTCTCCACTTATTCCATTCCTATTAGTATCCCAATCCATTGTGTCAAAACAGGCATAGAATAAGTCGCATGGAGTGTAGCCTGTGGTGTCTCTATACGAAGAATGATATTGGATTTGGCATTCTTGAACAGGAATTAGGCTCGCATTACCTCCGAGCAAAACATATTTCAGACCATGGAATGTTCCATTGTAATAATCGTATAGTGCATTTTTGATCTTCATTTGAGTCGAATTGCCAGGGTATTGGTTGATTTCGCTCATAGTCAGCACCTTGGCGCGTACACCCTTTTGGGTTTTCCAATCAGCAAGAGGTTGGAAATAATTGGCAGCCCAACTGGGCGCAACAATTAAATATTCCCAATCTGATTGTGTGGATTGTTGACTTTGTGGATAAAATATATTCATTTCATGTGGGTTTTCTACTAAATCTAACAAGACATCATGCATCGAGTTCCCGATTTTGCCATTACTGATGATTGGTGTATAATTGTTATTGTTATTGCCATTAAAAGTTAAAGTGATGGTTGTGATAGAATACAACGTTAGTTCTGATGTAGATGAATTATACGAAAAAGGAGTAATCAATAATCCAATATATTTGTACCCATCCGACAGAAAAGTCCCTGAACTTACAATTTGTGGTGAAATAATTTGAGTGGACCTTGGACTATTGCAGTGGGGTTTATTTGAAAACATTGGAAGGCCAACGTTTGTCGTGGCTATCGGAATGGTATCTATAACTATATTTTCCCATGTGGTGTTCTCTGAGAACGATGCATTTACATTGTTAAGAGATTCGTTTTTACCAATCAAAAGATTCACTGCTATTTCAGGAATGGCAAAATTAGAAGAATCAGGGTTGTAGGTTAAGGTATGTTTGTCTGATATGATTCTGGAGATGCCATTATTTTCAACAATCTGAAAATCTTCAGCGTTGAATACAAAAGAATAAGTTCTTGTATAAGTCCCCCATGAAAGAGTTGAGTATAAAGATAACAAAAGAAAAAGGCAATAGCGTTTTAGCGAATTACCAGAGATTGAAATATCTAATTTGATGGATTTCATGAGTTGGATGATGAGAAATCGGGGTGGTTGTTTGCTTATTGTTTGCCGATTTCGCTATTAACGAAATCGGCAAACAAGTTAAAGTTTTTTCAGTCGCCCCATTGGCCGGAGTAGTTGCCGCGCAGGAACTGCTGGAGGATGTCGCAGCGGCTGACGTAGCGTGCTGTCTGGCGGCTGTTGGTGCGGTAGAAGTCGGCTAGGTCGTTCATGGTGGTGTATTCGCGGCTGGCGGTGTTCTTGGTCTCGGTCATGTTGTAGTCGGCATCCCAGGTGCGGGTGATGTAGCGTGTGCCGGCTGGCACGTAGGCACGGGCGTAGAGGATGTCCTGCCGCAGGGCGAAGTCGTTGTTGGGCATGGAGGCGGCTTCGTCGAGCAGCTGTGCCGCCCAGGCCACGAAGTCTTTCTCGCCGCGGTAGCAGCACTCGTCGGCACAGCTCTGGCCGTAGCGGCTGATGTACCAGCACTCGCCCTTGTAGCTGGCCTGGTAGAGCAGCGCGGCCATCTGGTACTTAGCCTCAACGGCGGTGATGCCGGCATCCTCGGGATGGTCCACCACATCTTGAAGGATAATCATCTTCTCGCAGAAGTCGAGCTTCTGGTTGCTCTTCACCGGCGTGGGGTCTTCGCCGCACTCGCCCCACCACTCGCCGTGGCACACCACCTGGTGCTTGAACCAGCGCGGAATCTCCATGTCGCGGCGGGCCATATAGAACGAGATGGCCTGCTTGCCGTAGTAGCTCAGCGGCACTTTTTGCAGATAGGGGATGGCGGCCTTGAACTGCCCCTCGCGGATGAGCTTGGTGCCGATGCGGTCGTTGAAGTAGTCGGCGTTCATGTCGGGCGAGGCTCCGGTGTTGAGGTAACGCTCCAGGGCTGTGGTGGCTCCCTTGCCCGTGGTAAGGTAGTCGCGGTAGGCCATCATCTCCTGCGAGCCGAGCGAGTCGAGGGCGTATTTATAGTCGCCGCTCACCCAGTAGTCCTCACCCACATTGTTGCCGGCAATCAGGCGCTCGTGGTTGCTCATCCAGCCCTGCAGGGCCGTGGCCAGGTTGGCGTTGCCCCACTGCATGGCCTTGGCGGGCATGATGTCGTACATGATGTTCTGCATCACCTCGGTGTAGTGGTTCGAGGCGAAGCCGTAGCTGTTGTAGTCGCTGTTATACTGGTCGATTTCCTTCTTCTCCACGGTCTGGGCCCATTTCAGTTCGTCGAGGAAGTAGTCCTGATACTTCTTGCTGCCGTCGGCGGTCTGGGTCGAGGCCACCCATCGGCACATGCGTGCGTTGTCGAGCATGCGCTGGGTGCCCTTCATCTTCATGGCCTTGTCGAGCATGGCCAGGCCTTGCTGCGTGTCGCCCAGGTTGCAGGTGAGGAACCCGGCTGCGCTTTGCCACAGGGCGGGCACTTGGGTCTTGCCCTCCTTCACCACTTGGCCTGCAAAGGCGATGAACTGGCGCATCTCCTGCTGCGAGGCGGCCACGTAGGCGGGGTTTTCCCAGTCGTATTCATACTGTGCACGCAGGGTGAAGCTGCCACGGTTCACGAAGTCCTGCACCAAATAGATCAGTGTGGGGGCGTTGGGGTCGCGTGCATACTCACTGCGCATGCCGTTCAGGTCGCGCCCATCGCGCATGATCCACTTGAGCGAGAGCATGTCGCCCTGCTCGGCATAGATGTCGCAAGCCTCCTTTTTCTTGCCGGTGCGCAGCAGTGCTCCGGCATAGATGTTGCGCATCATGTCGCGGTATACGCTGGGTTGCAGCGTGCCCTCGGCTTGGTTCCAATAGTTGATGATGCCCTGGGTGTCGCCCAAGCCCATGAGCGTGCGCATGGCCAGCAGGCGGTACTGCGGCAGCAGGCGCGTGCCGTTGTAGGCTTTGGCGCGGTCGTGCAGATACTGCATGCGCATGTTGCGCTGGGCTTTCTGGCTCTTGGTGGGATAGGCCCAGTTGTCGTCGTCGAGGTCGCTGCTGAGCTTGATATACGACACCAGCACGCGCAGGTATTCCTCCATCTCCTTGTCGCCGCTGTCGAGGGCTTTGCGCACAATGCTGTTGGTGGAGGCCTCGAAGTTCTCCATATCCACCCAGCTCAGGTTGTTCATTTCGTAGGAGGCGTTCTCGCTGCCGGTGTAGTCGACCCAGAACTTCTGCAAGCGGGGCGTGAACGTCTCACCCAGCTGCTGGCGGTTGTAGGCACTGAACACATAGTACATGGGCCTGCCCCAGGGTCCGCAGGCCAGCGCAGTGCCCGCCATGGCGAGCACCAGTGCGCTAAGGATGATAAATCGTTTCATAGTCTTGTGTATTGTATTGATTGATGTTTCGGGAGTCGAGGGCATAGGTGATGACCTGCGCGTTGATGCCGGGCCGCTGCTGCTGCAAGGCTCGGCTCACGCGCACGATTTCGGCTGGAGCCACGTGCCATCGGCGCACGGTGTCGCCCACGATGACCCACGTGGCGGTGTTGGTGTCGTCGCTCAGTTCGGGCAGGTCGCGGCTGGCCACCACCAGCCATTCGTGGCCGCTGGGCAGCGGATGATAGAGCGTGCTGTCGGCCAGGTTCTCGTAGTGAAGCAGTGCCTTGAAGCCATTGGAGTCGAAGAGCAGCTGCCAGTCATAGGTGGGGTAGGCCGCGCACAGCGGCAACGCATAGTTGCCCACGTGCTTCAGATAGGGCTGCACGTCGCGGTAGTCGAGGATGGGGTTGTGCCCGTTGGTGCGTGTGGCGTCGCCGGTGTTATACACCATGAGCACGCCATAGTCGACCGGTGGCGGGGTCATCGACAGCTGGTGCAGCCTGATGGTGGCCGACAGACGCATACCGTGGCCGGTGGCGGCTTCGCGCACCAGACCCAGGAAGCGGAAATAGTCATCCTGTGAGTTGCGTGTCCAGTCGAAGTCGATTTGCAGCTCTCGCGGTGCGGGCAGGTCGTTGGTCTCGCACATCTGCACCACGCGGTCCACGAGTCGCTGGGCATAGTCGTCGAGGTCGTGCCGCAGGCAGTTCTCCACGATGAAGATGACGGGAATCACCTCCACGCCGGCAGGCACTGAGTCTTGGAAACGCAGTGTGGCGTTGGGGTTGGGTGTGCCGTCGCGCATCACCACATCGAAGAAGCGCGTATACATCTTGGCCACATGATGGCGGCGCAGGAAGTCGCGTTCGGTGCTGTCGAGTCGCAGCGTGGTGCGCCAGTAGTAGACGCTCGGAGCCGGGTCGGGCACTTCGCCGCCGCCACGGCGGCAAGCCGTGGCAAGGGCCAACAAGGCCAGCAGGATGACGAGATATCGGATCATAGTTCTAATCGCGTTAAAGTAGTTTCTTTAGATCTTCGATGTCGGGCAGCGCTTTGCGAAGCTTTTCGGGCATTTCTGCCGTAGAACTGTAGGTGGCCACACCCATAGGCTTGAGGTTCGTCTATCAAATTCGTCGGTCATGACCGACGAATTAACATCAAACATTATCCAATTCTCATAAAATGAGCGCATTTCTTTTAGTTGTGTTGCCGAGAATCCCCTCAGCCCTGGTAATTCGCGCTGCAGTTGGGCGCTGATGGCTTCCAAGGCACCTGTGCCCCAGGTGCCCTGGCGCGTGTTTTGCGAGATGTATTTCCCTATGCTGAAGTACAACGACAGCTGCGTGCGGTTGACGTCCTTTGCAGCTTCGTACTGTCCTTGCAGAATGGCGGTCTTGATGGCTTCAACCGCCTTGTGCAGCGGCGAGGGCAGAGAGTTGGGGGCTTGTTCCATAGTCAAAAACCATATCGAATGAAACCAATGCGCGTTTCGGGCTGCAAAAATAAGTATTCCGTTCCGATTGCGCAACAGTTCGGGGGAAAATCGGCGAAAAAAAGCCCCCAGTGCTTGTGGCAACGGGGGCTGTGATGTAGTTGGCGGCGCGAGGCTCATTGGTACTTGGGCGACGGGCCGTAAGCGTTCTCCTGCCGGTCGCTGTCCTGGCACCACCACACAATCAGGATGATAACTGAGGCTAACATGGCCAGGTAGAGAAGAAGTATCACAATGCTCAAACTGATGACAAGCTCGGGGTACATAGCAGACAAGATAGAGCTAACGATGACGGCGATATAGAAAGCTATGGGCAGCAAAAGCCACTTGCCGGTGCGTCCGGTGTCGTGCAGACGGCGCACCGAAGCGCCCAAGCTCGGCAGCAACAAAGCCAAAGAAACCACCCCAAGCAGGATGATGCCTGGCGAGGTGGTCAGCGAAACGGGGTCGCTCAGATAGTCCTGAATCGTGTGATTGGCAAAATAGATGACAAAAACAATTGGGGTGAGCACCCAACTCACGATTTGCTGAAACAGCACAAACCACCAGAACTCCGACCGGCGGGCGCGGCCCTTGAAGCAGCAGTATTTCTCGGTGAGGCAAATCTTCACGGCTTCCATAAAGCCGAGCTGCGGGCGCGGCCTCATCATGGGCGGCTGAGCGGGATTGAACTCTTGCATAACGTTAGTTTTTAGAATTATTAATAATGATTCCGATTTCGACTGCAAATTTACGAAAAGCCATTGAAACAGGCAAGCAGTTGCCCAATTTTTTCGTAATTTTGCAGCCCTAAATCATCGAGCCGATGAAACAAGTGAGGATATGGATTGAGTGCATGCGCCTGCGCACGCTGCCGGTGTCGCTATCAGGCGTGGTGATGGCCATCGCCCTGGCGGCATGGATGCATGAACTGCGGTGGACGCCGGCGTTGCTGTGTGTGGCGTTCGCCCTGCTGGCGCAGGTGGTGTCGAATTTCGCCAACGAGTACTATGACTGGCGTCGCGGAGCCGACAAGGTGGGTCGCGTGGGACCCCGGCGCGGGGTCACCGAGGGCGACATCCGCCCCGAGGTGCTGCGGCGCGTCACCATCGCCACGCTGGCTGTGGATGCTGCCGTGGGGCTGTGTCTGATTCCCTATGGCGGCTGGTGGATGCTGCCCGTGGGCATGGTCATCGCCGTGGCGGCCCTGGCCTACAGCACCGGGCCCTACCCGCTGAGCTACCACGGCCTGGGCGAGCTGGCGGTGTTCATCTTCTTTGGCGTGGTGCCTGTGGTGTTCACCCACTATGTGCAGGCGCTTTGTTTCAAACGCATTGTGCTGCTGGCCGGTATGGCGGTGGGGCTGATGGCGGTGAACGTGCTGCTGGTGAACAACTACCGCGATGTGGACGACGACCGCGAGGCGGGCAAGCGCACGTCGGTGGTTATCTTCGGCCGTGCGCCGGCAGCGGCGGCCTACCTCATCAATGGCTATCTGGCCATTTCGCTGCTCACACCGCTGTGGATGCTGGCTGTGCTGGGTCAGGGACTGCCGTGCTGGGCACTGATGGTGCCGATGCTTTATCTGGGGCTGCATACCGCCGCCTGGTGGCAGCTGCGACACCGCGACGGAGCCGCCCTCAACCCACTGCTCGGTGCCACAGCGCGCAACATGCTCATCTTCACCATCCTGCTCGCCGTGGCCCTGGTCATGGGATGATCGAGTGATGTGTAAAAATGAGAAAATTAGACATAAGAACATAAGCCCTTGAGTGCGGTTGACATAAGAACATAAGCATTTCAGTAGCAAGCTACATTATAAAGCGCGAAGTATTGATATCTATTAAATATTAAACAGAATGATTATCAAACAATTAATGACAATTAGAGACAATGTGCAATAATTGTCTTTTTTGTCTTTTTTTTGTCCTTAATTGTTTGATTGATAGAGCAAAATACAAATCTGACTCAAATCACGACACGACAATGAATGCGATTAACGACATACGCAATATCTGCATCAGCGACTACAATTATCCGCTCCCCGATGAGCGCATTGCCAAGCACCCGCTCGCCGAGCGTGAGCAGTGCAAACTGCTGTGCTGGCGCGGCGGCGACATCAGCGACCGGCATTTCTACGAGGTGCCGCAGCTGCTGCCGCAAGGGGCGATGCTGGTGTATAACAACACCCGCGTGATCAATGCCCGCCTGCGGTTTCGCAAAGACACGGGGTCGCTGATCGAGATTTTCTGCCTGGAGCCTATCGCCCCACGCGACTATGCGCTGGTGTTCCAGACCACTGGCCGCTGCACTTGGCAGTGCCTGGTGGGCAACAGCAAGCGGTGGAAGCAAGGGGTGCTGACCCAGTCGCTCACCGTGGACGGCCAGACCGTCACCCTCACCGCCTCGCGTGGCGAGCGCGTGGGCAACGTCTGGGCCATCACCTTTGAGTGGGATGGCGAGGGGGTGACTTTCGCCAGCGTGCTCGAAGCCGTGGGCGAGATTCCCATTCCGCCCTATTTGAACCGCAACACCGAGGCCAGTGACTCGGTGGACTACCAGACGGTTTACAGCCACATCGACGGCAGTGTGGCGGCCCCCACGGCGGGGCTGCACTTCACCGACACCGTGCTGGCCGAGTGCGACGCGCGGGGCATCCGGCGCCGCGAGCTCACCCTGCATGTGGGTGCTGGCACCTTCCAGCCGGTGAAGAGCGAGCACATTGGCGACCATGAGATGCACTACGAATATGTGCAGGTGCCGCGCAGCCTGATTGCGGAGCTGGCGGCCCACGAGCACCCCGTGATTGCGGTGGGCACCACCAGTGTGCGCACGCTCGAGAGCCTCTACTATGTGGGGCAGCTACTCGAGGCCGACCCCGAAGCCGCCGACCTCACCGTGCGACAGTGGATGCCCTACACCACGCCGTGTGCCATCACCGTGCAGCGCGCTTTGCGCAACATCGTCGATCACCTCGATCGCCACAAGCTCGACGAGTGGGTGGGAGCCACGCAACTGATGATTGCCCCGGGCTTCCAATATCGCATCGTCGACGGCATGGTCACCAATTTCCACCAGCCGCAGTCCACCTTGCTGCTGCTCGTGTCTGCGTTTATGGGCGGCGACCGCTGGCGTGCGGCTTACGACCACGCCCTGCAAGCTGGCTACCGCTTCCTGAGCTACGGCGATGCATGCCTGCTGCTGCGGTGACACCAGCCTGCACGAGGGAATAAAAGACATAAGAACATAAGCCCTTGACTGCGGTTGACATAAGAACATAAGGTTTGGCAATGGCAATTAACTACATGTTGTCCCCAATGAAGCCCTGAAAGGGCGACAGACCGCATCGCAAAGCGGTTCCTCGGAGAGGAACTCGAATCCGAAAGCCCCACATTGCCGCGTCAGCGGCTATGTGGGGTGCCGGAATCCCGAAAGGTAATGCAACCTCGGCGAGGTTGCCTGCCCGCGTGTGTCGGGCAACGTCTCCGACGTTGAATGGAATGTATGTGGCTCGTTGTCCCCATATACGTCGCTGCGCTCCGAA
>JAFYCU010000102.1 GCA_017545095.1 Muribaculaceae bacterium
ATCGCATCGATGTCGCCCTTCCACGCAGCCATCAAGATGGAGAATGCCGTGAGGCGTGTGCCGTCGGGGCATCGCTGCGCCACAAAGTCAAACACTTGGGCATCGGTGATGATGAGCGCTGGCGGCCTGCGAAGAGACTGTAGCGTGTTTTCAAGGTTTGGTGGCGTGCAGCATACGGGTGTACAACCGTTGTCCAGCAGGTCGCGGATGGTCTGCACCTGCGGTAGAATGAGCCGACCCTTGGGGGCCTGTTTGTCCTGTGGCATCACCAGCACGACGATGTCGCCAGGTTGCACCAATGACCCAGTGAGCGAACGTTCATTGACAGCTTGGGGTGCAGCCTGGACAATGGCGTGGCGCAATGCATCAATGCCACTGCCGGTCGAGGCGCTCACCATAACGGGCTCCTGTCCTAATTGCTGAGTCACTTCTTGTACGGTGGCAATTGGGTCGGCCAATAGGTCTACCTTATTTAATATAAGCACGACAGGTGTCTCTTGTCGCCGCAGCTGTTGCAGCCAAGCCAAATCCTCCTCGTGGGGCATGCCATCAACGATGAGCAGGGCTAAATCGGTCTGAGCCAGCATCTCACGAGTGCGCTGGTTGCGCAACGTGCCCACCGTACCTTCGTCGTCAAACCCAGCGGTGTCAATCAGCACAATGGGCCCCAGCGGATGCAACTCCATCGCCTTGCGCACGGGGTCGGTGGTAGTGCCCGCCACATCGGCAACTAGCGAGACGGGTTGTCCCGCTAGTGCATTGATAAGGCTTGACTTGCCCACATTGCGGCGGCCGTACAGGGCGATGTGCAACCGGGCAGCCTGCGGTGTGGTGTTAAAATCGGAAGTCGCGTTGTCCATGGGCAATGTCGTTCAGACGGCGCTCGGCCAAGTCACGGATGCGCTCGTTGGGCAGCAAACCCAGTTCGCGAGCAATCATCGCCTCGCCCTTAGCGCGAGTCTCGGGCGACGCGTAGTCCTCGAGGTATTCTTTGAGGGTGAGCATGGCGTTGGGAGTGCAGCAATGGCTGATCTTGCCAGCCTTGACTAGCGTCATGAAGCGATCGCCGGTGCGACCCTCGCGGTAGCAGGCTGTGCAGAAACTGGGCATCATGTCGATGTCGAGCAGCCAAGCGATGACCTCATCGAGCGTGCGTTGGTCGCTCACGTCAAACTGGGCCGTCTCATCGTGGCGCTCCTCGGTGGTATAGCCGCCCACGCTGGTGCGCGAGCCGCCGCTGATTTGCGAGATACCCAGTTCGAGCACTCGCTCACGCACGCGCTTGGACTCACGTGTCGAGATAATCATTCCGGTATAGGGTGCCGACAAGCGGATGATGGCGACGATGCGGCAGAAGATGTCGTCGGGCAGCACATCGGGGAAGTCCTCGAGCGAGATGTCGTCGGCGGGGCAGATGCGCGGCACACTGATGGTGTGAGGTCCCACGCCGAAGCGAGCCTCCAGGTGTTCGGCATGCATCAGCAGGCCCACGAGGTCATAGCGGTAGGTCGTCAGGCCATACAGCACGCCGATGCCAACATCGTCACAACCGCCCTGCATGGCGCGATCCATTGCCTCGGTGTGCCAGCAGTAGTCACTCTTAGGGCCGGTTGGATGCAGTGCTTCGTAATTGGCCTTGTTATAAGTTTCCTGGAACAGGATATAGGTGCCGATGCCAGCCTCGTGCAGACGGTGGTAGCTGTCCACATCGGTGGCGGCGATGTTTACGTTCACGCGGCGAATGGCGCCGTTGCCCACGCGCGTGTCATAGATGGTCTTGATTGACTCGATGATATAGTCAAGCGGATTGTAGATGGGGTGCTCGCCAGCCTCGACAGCAAGGCGCTTGTGACCCATCTTTTGCAATGCGATGACCTCTTGGCGAATCTCGTCTTGTGTTAGCTTCTTGCGTGGGATGGTGCGGTTTTTGCCGTGGTAGGGGCAATAGACACACCCGTTGATGCAGTAGTTCGACAGGTATAGCGGGGCGAACAGCACGATGCGGTTGCCATACAAGCGCTGTTTGAGTTCACGGGCCAACTGCATGTAGCGGTCAACCAGGTCGGGTTGGTCACACTCGAGAAGCACGGCGGCCTCGCGGTGCGTCAGACCTTTGCAGGTGGCGGCCTTGTTGATGATTTCCTCAATGAGGGTTCGGTTGCCACGGTTGCGCGCGGCATAGTCTAAGGTTTCTCGAATTTCGGCATCGTCGATAAATTCCTCGGCGTGCGCTGACTTAGGGTCGTACATATCTTTTGGTTATTAGTTGCGACTGCAAAGGTAGTGCAAGTTGAGAGAAACACAAAATAAAAACGAAAGTTTTTATTTTTGTTTCCGAGACGCCGCCTACCTTCGCCCCAGGCAACGGTAGTGCAAGTTGAGAGAAACACAAAATAAAAACGAAAGTTTTTATTTTTGTTTCCGAGACGCCGCCTACCTTCGCCCCAGGCAACGGCACGACTAAAATTTTAAATTCTTGATTTAAATTCCTATATTTGCAGCACAAAACATAAAACACTATGGCTAGCAACCCCGATTTTGTGCAATACATTGCCGACCAGTGCGCTGGGGCAGGAGAAATTGTCACCCGCAAGATGTTTGGCGACTACGCCATCTACTGCAACGGCAAGGTCTTTGGCCTCATCTGTGACGACTGCTTCTACCTCAAGCCCACCGCTGCCGTCCGCCCACTCCTGCGCACCGTAGAAATGGCGCCGCCCTACGACGGTGCGAAAGACTACTTCCTAATTACCGATGTCGATGATCACGACTACCTCGCCATGCTCGTCAGCGAAACCTGCCGCGCCCTCCCCGCGTCAAAACCCAAGAAAACCCCCTCTCAATAAATTGCATCCCAATAGTTTTGTGTCCAACTTTTTAGGGTCACTTC
>JAFYCU010000103.1 GCA_017545095.1 Muribaculaceae bacterium
CCGCGGATCACCATGTGCTGGAAGCGGTCGGCCTGGATGCGTGCCCAGCGGTCCACCTCGTTGGCGGGGATGTCCTCGGTGTAGCAGGTCACGTCGGTGCTGGTGTAGGCGTTGGTGCCCACGGCGCCGATGCCAGCCATGAGTTTGTCGTACTCGTTGGGGATGTTGTACTGTGCGGCGAGCTGCGAGATGCTGTCGATTTCGTGGTAGAGCACGCGCCGGCGCTCGGGGTCGGTGACGCGGCGGTATTGCTCATAGCGTGCCTGGATGGTGTCGAGCAGCGGGGCCTCGGCGGCGGGGTTGCTGGTGCCGAACTGGCTGGTGCCCTTGAACATGAGGTGCTCCAGGTAGTGGGCCAGACCGGTGGTCTCGGGAGGGTCGTTGCGCGAGCCGGTGCGCACGGCAATCAGGGCCGAGATGCGCGGACTCTGCTTGTTCACACTCAGAAACACTTTCAAGCCGTTGCGCAGCGTGTAGCACTGCGTGGCAGTGGGGTCGCCGGCATAGGTGACCGGCGTGGGCAGTTGTGCACGGGCACTGAGGGCCGCAAGAGCCACAACAGCCGTGAGCAAAAGGGTCTTAATGGTTTTCATAAAATTACTTGTTATTTATTTACTTGTTGCTTATTACTTGTTTACTTCTTCCCTTGTTTCCATCACTCTGGGGGGCTTGCCCGGGGCGATGTAGACCAGGAAACCCTGGGTGGGTGCTCCGGTGATGTCGGCCAGATGCTGCACATATCTTTGCACTTGCTCAGTGTGCTTTATCCTGTGTGGCAAGCCGAACTTGTAGTCCACCACGATGAGTGAGCCGTCGGGTCGCCGCACCACGCGGTCGGGGCGGCGGGTGTCGCTATTGGCCTGTTCCGCCTGGGAGTCTGGGGTTTCTTTGTCTTCTGGTGGCAGGCCCACCAGGCTGCGCTCGTTGTACACCATGTTGTCGTCGGCAAACCAAGGTGCGGTCACAGGGTGGGTGAACAGGCTGTGTAGGATGTCTTCGAAGCACTGTCGTGTCCACGGCTCGGTGAAGACGCCGCGCTGCTCGGCGCGGTTCAGGGCTTTGGTGGCGTCGCGCTGGTAGCGTATGCGCTCCATCACGTTGTGCAGCTGCCGTCCCTTGCTCTTGGGTGTGGCGGAGTCGTGTGGCAGGCGCACGGTCACCTTGCCGGGGGCGGGGGTGACGTAGTAGGACGGCATGGTGAGCGGCTGGTCGCTGTCGTCATCTTGCTTGAAGGGCCTGGGTGTGCCCATGTGCCAGCCACGGCCTTCGAGGGCGGCCATGCCTTCCACCTTCGACACCATCTGGTTGAGTACCTGGTCGATGGTGGTGATGTTGCTATTCTTTTTGTTGGGCGTGGAGATGAACAGGTGCAGCTCCATGCGTGGCCGGGTGAGGGCCACGTAGGTCTTGTCGAGGTTGTCGATGAGCAGGTCGGCGAGGTGGCTGCCCACAAAGGGAGCCAGTGTGCCGTTGCGCTCGGCCAGCTTGCGGATCCATTTCTTGTCCACGGGCAGCATGGGCGGAATCACATCGTGGGGCAGCTCCGTTCCGGCGCTGGTGAACAGGTCGCTGCCGTGCT
This sequence comes from Muribaculaceae bacterium, assembly GCA_017545095.1. The sequence goes on from JAFYCU010000103.1 coordinate 1,580, forward strand.
GGGCGGTCCAGGCATCTTTCGTTATCCAGTACTGGTTTTCCCTGTCGCTGTCGTCCATCTGCCAGTTGGCAAACGGGATGACCACGCACTCAAATTCCAGCCCCTTGGCCTTGTGGATGGTCATCACGGTGATGGCATCCTCGCCGGCCGACGAGGCGATGTTGAATTTGCGGTTGTTCTGGTCCCAGTAGCGCAGAAACTCCCTCACGGTGCCTCCGCTGTTGTGGTTGGCAAAGTCGGTGACGTGGTTTTGCAGTGCGAGCAGGAACGCCGTCTCGCGCAGGTGGTGCTGCTCTTGTGCGATGAGCTGGATGATGTGCTCCACAATGCTGGTGAGCGTGAGCAGGTGTGTGCGCGGGTCGGGGAGGAGCTGCTCGAGCATGAGGGCATAGCGGCTCATGCGCTCCTCCACGTTGCCGGTGTTGCTGTTGTCGTGGCTGGTGAAGCACTGGTCGAGGATGCGCCCCACTTCCTGGGCCTCGAGGTTCTCCTTGCCGCCAATGGCCGAGAGGAAGTTGTTGAGCACGCGGTGGTGTCGCTACTCGCCCACGCGCTTGCGCCTCAGGGCTTTCACCAGCTGCTCCTTCGGGTCGGCGGTCGGGGCGGTGTCGCCCTCGGCCGGATTGGTGTCGTCCTCGGCGGGGCTGGCATCCTCGTCCTCGGTCGCAAACTGCACCAGGTCGATAAACCGCAGGATGCTGATGATGCGCCGCACGGTGGGGGAGTTGTTGAGGCGCATGGCCTCGTCGCTGGTGATGCGTATTTGCTGGTCGGGCTCGTGGGCGTGCTGCTTGTTGTGCTCGAGGATGGTGTGCACAATCTTGGTCCCTTCGTCGGTGAGGTTGACCAGTATGCCGATTTTGCTCCATGGGAAGCGCTGGTGCAGCTCGAGCAGATAGTCGGGCAGGTCGCTGAGCACCAGGTCGGTGTTGTAGTCATCGCCGGTGCTGGTTTTGGCCAGCACGCGCACATAGCCTGGTGCGTATTTGCCGCCCTGCTTGTGCACCAGTTGCTGGTAGTCGCTGTCGTGGTTAGTGGGCTTGTAGGTGCTGCTCACCAGCTCCGACACGGTGTCGCCAGCCCCTGTGTAGTGATCCACCAGCAGCTTGAACAGGCGGTTGTTGAACGTGACCACGGCTTCCAGACTGCGGAAGTTGGTGGGCAGGTTGGCCAAGCGCAGCTGTTGCTCGAATTCTTTGTTGATGCAGTCGCGAAACAAGCTTGGGTCGGCGTTGCGGAAGCGGTAGATCGACTGCTTGGCGTCGCCGATGATGAGGTTGAAGTTGTTGCCGCCGTGCGACAGGCTCTCGTGCAGCAGCGGCACGAAGTTGTCGTATTGCTTGTGGCTCGTGTCCTGGAACTCGTCGATCATGAAATGGTTGATCCACGTGCCCACGCGTTCATAGACAAACGGCACGGTGTTGTTTCCGGCCACGAGGTGGTTGATGAGGTCGTTGGTGTCGGCAATGAGCACCACGTTGTTGTCCTTGCGGTATTGCTCCAGTTTCAGGTCTATCTCTCCGATGAGTCCGAGCAGTCCCACGTCGGCGACCAGCTTGTCGAGGAGCTGCCAGCAGCAGAAGGTGTTCACCAGGTCGTTGACCATGGCCATGGCCTCGTCGAGCAGTGCGGTCGGCAACGTTGAGGTGTCGCCCTTGAACTGCTCGTGCACGTTGTCGCGGTTGATAGCATTCATGCCTTTTGTGGGCTCTTTGCCGTCCTTCATCGCGTTTACCCACATGAATTTGTATAGCGACTTGGCTTTGTTCAGCTTGTCTTTGTCAATGCCGTGGCGCTGTAGCAGGAGGGGCAGTGCGGTGGCGAAGCCGGTGGTGTAGCTGTTCTTGTGGTGGTCGCGTGCTTTGGCGGCCAGCTCGCGGAACTGGCGAATGCGGGTCAGGTTGCTGCGCGTCACGCCGTTGTCGTCGGTGAGGGTGAGGTATTCCCTGATGTCCTGCATGCGCTTGCGGAACTCCTCGTCTTTGATTTTCTTGGCCAGGTCGGTGAGCTTGTTGTTGCCGAAGAAGTTCCAGCCGTTGTCCTGCTCCACGTTGCGGTGAATGAAGTCGCGCACCCATCCCTCCACAGTGCTGAGCTGTTGGCTATTGTTGATGCGCTCGGCATCGGTGCCCAAGCTGAGCAGGAAGTTGTGCACGGCGGTGCCGATGGCGAAGTCCTCGTCGATTTGCACCTCGTAGCTGTAGTCGCGGTCGAGCTCGCGGGCGAAATTGCGCAGTATCGACTGGAAAAAGGCATCGATGGTGCTCACGTTCATCATCGAGTAGTTCATCAGAATGGCCGTGAGGGCCTTTTGCGCGGCTTGGCTCAGCTCCTGGAAGGCCTCGGGGGTGCACATCTGCTCGAAATAGCTGCGGTAGTCGCTCTTCTCGAAGTGGGTGGCGAGCTGGTGCAGCTCTTTCACGATGCGGTGCTTCATCTCGTCGGTGGCCTTGTTGGTGAAGGTGATGGCGAGGATGTGGCGATGATAGTCTTGTGCGTTTCTCAGCTCCAGCCGTCCGTGTCCGTCGGGTTTGAGCAGCAGCAGCTCGATGTAGAGCCGTGCCAGGGTGTAGGTCTTGCCCGAGCCGGCCGAGGCCTTGATCACGAGCAGGTTGCCGCCCAGGGTGCTTTTCGCTTGTTCGGTGTTCATTTCACTTTGAATCCTTTTAATTTAAGGTGTGCTGTCACTTTGTCACGTTGGTCACCCTGAATGAGGATCTCTCCGCCACGTGCCGAGCCACCCACGCCGCACAGCTGCTTGAGCTCGCGTGCGAGCAGGGCCAGGGCGTTGTCGTCGCATTGCAGGTCGGTGACGATGGTGGCCTGCTTGCCGTGCCGCCCCTTGCGGTCGAGCACCACATGCACCACCTGTGTGCCTTGCTGCGCCACGGCATCAGCGGGTTTTTCGCTGTCGTCGGCAGCTGGGGCGGGTGGGGTGGAGGGCACTTCCATACCGAAGGCGGCCCCCAGTTTGTCTTTCCAATCTTCCATGGTCGAGAAAAAATTTCGGTAAAGGTAGGCATTTTCGCCCGATTTGGCAAAGTTTTTGCAATAAAGTGCAGAAAATCGCCGAAAAATTGCGGCCATTCCAAAAAAAGGCTGTACTTTTGCAGCCAGATTTACTTACGCTATTCAACTAATTATTCATTCAAAATTTTTTACCTACTACTATGGCATACGTGATTTCAGACTCCTGCATTGCCTGCGGAACTTGCCAGTCGGTTTGCCCGACGGGTGCTATCAGCGAGGGCGACATCTACAAGATTGATCCCGACACCTGCATCGACTGCGGCACTTGCGCCGATTCGTGCCCCAACGACGCTATCGCTCCGGGCGCTTAATCCCAACAGAACAACATTCAACATCCCGAGGGGGTTGCCACCGCCACAAGCGGCACGGCAGCCCCCTCGTGCGCTTTTGGGGGATTTCCGGGGTTTCCGGGGTTTCCGGGTTATCCAGGATTTCCGGCAGTGAAACAATGTATCTAATATATAATTAATGTGAATTGATAGGGCGTTGTGGGCTTGATTTCGAAAAAAGTTTGTAAATTTGTCCGTTTATTGCGCACCTGCACCTTGTTGTGGGTGCGGGCAACGTGTAATTGATTGAACGAAAATTAAATACTTAACAAGATGTAATTATGAAGAAACAACTACTGCTTGTGTTGTTTTCCCTCCTGGCGGTGCTGGGCTATGCGCGCACAGTGACTGGCACGGTGACGCAGGCGTCTGACGGCGAGCCCATCATCGGGGCCACCGTGCAGGTGCACGGCACCAACCGAGGCACGGCCACCGACCTGGACGGAAAATACGCTATCGAAGCCAACGATGGCGATGTGCTCGACGTGTCCTACGTGGGCATGAATCCCGTGTCGGTGAAGGTGACCGGTGGCAAATCGGTCATCAACATCGAGCTTACCGAGAACGCCCAAGTGCTCGGCGAGGTGGTGGTGACCGCCATGGGTCAGACCCAGGAGAAGAAGAAACTGAACTTTGCTGTGCAGAGTCTGGATGCCGACCAGGTCACCGCCGGTGGCTCGGCCAACTTCGCCAACTCGTTGCAGGGTAAGGTGGCCGGCCTGCAGGTGAACACCGGCGGCGGCTCGCCCAACTCCTCGACTCAGGTGATTATCCGCGCCATCTCGTCGGTGAACAACTCGCAGAACAACGAGCCGCTCATCATCGTCGACGGTGTGGCCATTCGTGGCCAAGGCTCCTCGCTGGCCGACCTCAACCCCAACGACATCGAGAACATGCCCGTGCTCAAGGGTGCCGCCGCTTCGGCGCTCTACGGCCAGGAGGCTGCCAACGGTGTGATCATGATCACCACCAAGAGCGGCAGCAAGGACGGCACGGTGAAGGTGACGGCAAGTGCCTCGCTCGAGGTGAACACCCCCATGCGTGTGCCCCAGGTGCAGTCGATGTTCACACCGGGCACCAAGGGTATGTACAAGGAAAACACCTATGGTGGCGGCTGGGGTCCCTACATTGGCGAACAGACCCGCTACGACAACGTGGGTAAGTTCCTGGAGACCGGCTTGATGCAGAAGTACGACGTGTCGATCTCGGGCGGTACCGAGAAGTTCAACTCCTATGCCTCGGTGGCCTATCTCGACCACGACGGCATTGTGCCCAACGACTACAAGAAGCAAATCACGGTGTTCCTCAAGGGCACCTACAAGCCGTCGGACAAGGTGACTTTCCAGCTGTCGACCAATGTTGTGAACAGCAAGTCGCGCGGCTTCGGCAACTCGATGTCGACCATCTACTACTGGGGCATCAACAAGAACATGGCCGACTATCAGACCAACGAGGGCCACGTGAACTGGGGCGCCACCTACGACAACTGGGATGTGCTGCTCGACCGCGAGCGCATCACCGCTGCCATCTCGCCCTACTATGGCCGCTACAACGACTACAGCCGCACCGAGAGCAGCCGCTTCATGATCAACGGCCAGCTCTCGTATGAGCCGATCAAGAATCTGGTGCTCACGGGCAAGATTGGCTACGACCGCGGCTTCTCCACCTACGAGTCCTACACTGTGCCGCGCTATTACGATGGCGACCTGAGCTTCAATCTGTCGGAGTATCTCTCGGACTGGGCCTCGACCGATGAGCAGACCCTCCCCGAGGACCTGATCACCACGCTCAACGGCCAGCACATCTGGAACAAATACGGCTCGTTCAGTTTCCAGCCCTCGCGGGGTGAGCAGTTCACGGCACAATTCATAGGCACCTACCAGAAAACCTTTGCCGAAGACTTCACCTTCAACCTGCTCTACGGTATGGAATATAAGGAGCGCACCGGTTTCGACTCCTCGCTCTATAACGAGTGGTTCCAGCTGGGTGGAGAGTTCTACAGCTTTGCCAACACCTATTTCAACACCACGCGCAACGACAAGGGCCAGGTGCTCGACCTGCTGGCCGACAACCGCCCGTCGCTGACCCACTCGCGCTGGAACAAGTATGGCTACTTCGGTGAGTTGCGCTTCGACTACAAGGGCATTGCCCAGCTGTCGGCCACCTACCGCTACGATGGCTCGTCGCGACTGCGCCAGGCCTCGAAGACCTCCTATTCCTACCCGTCGATCACCGCCGGTGTGATTTTCAGCGAGCTCTTCCACTTGCAGAACAAGTGGTTCTCCTATGGCAAGCTGCGTGGCAACTGGGCCAAGGTGGGTAAGGACTGCCCGGCCTATCTGTTCACCGACACCTACAAGCAGTGGGTGACCTTCCCCGACGGCGGCTACGGTGTGGATCCCACCACCTCGCGAGCCACCGACCTGGAGCCGGAGATGGACAGCTCGTGGGAGATTGGCGCTGACCTGCGATTCTTCAACAGCCGCACGCGACTCGACATCGCCTACTACCAGACGCTGGCCGAGAACCAGATCGTGAGTGTGCGTGTGTCGCCCGCTTCGGGTACCATCCTGCAAACCCGCAACGAGGGTACCATCAAGAACCACGGTATGGAAGTCACCTTGCAACAGGACATCATCAAGAGTGCCGACTTCGACTGGATGGCTTTTGCCAACTACTCGTTCAACCGTGGTCGCGTGACCAAGCTGCCCGAGGACATCATCGAAATCCAGGGCACGCAGTATGGCGACATCTTCCCCGTGGCACGCCTCAACGGTTCGTCGACGGGTCTGTCGGGCAAGGACTACGAACGTGACCCCAACGGCAACGTGATATGCGATGCCAACGGTTATCCCATCATCAGCCCTCAGAAGGGCATCTACATCGGCAACCGCGAGCCTGACTTCCTGCTGGGCCTCGGCTCCTCGTTCCGCTACAAGAACGCCACGCTGTCGTTCCTGTTCGACGGCCGCTGCGGTGGTGATGTGGCCAACGTGACGGGCCGCAGCCTGATCACCAACGGCATGAACCACCTCTATGACAAATACCGCAACCGCGAGATCATCTTCAAGGGCGTTCAGGCCGTGCCTGGTGCCGACGGCACCACCACCTATGTGCCCAACACCACCCCGGTGGTGCTCGACCAGAACTTCATCAACACCTACTATCAGGTGTCGAGCAACTTCATCGAGGACGGTTCCTACATCCGCTTGAGTTATGTGACCCTGGCCTACGACTTCACCCCGATGTTCAAGAAGACGTGGCCGGTGAAGGGCCTCACGGCCACGCTGACGGGTCGCAACCTGTTCCTGCTCACCAAGTACACCGGCAACGACCCGGCCATCCTGGCCTCGACCGCCGGAGGTACCGGTGGCATGGGCATCGACAACTACAACATCCCTGCCACCCGCAGTTTCAACTTTACCCTGAAAGCAACATTCTAAAATCCACACGACTATGAACAAGATCAAAATATTCGCTCTGTTGCTGCTCGTGAGCCTTGTGGGGGCGGGCTGCAACGATATGCTCGATGAGAATGTGCACCCCGACAAGGCGCACGTC
>JAFYCU010000104.1 GCA_017545095.1 Muribaculaceae bacterium
CTCAACGACAAGCGCCGCGCCATCCAGCTGCCCTACGAGGTGTGGATTGCCGGTCTGGAGAAGAACGTGCGCGACGACATCCCCACCGATGTCAACCCGGGTGCGAAGCCGGTTGAATGACCTGAGAACAACATGACAATCATTAACACCGTAATGAACATGAAAAAGTCAAGATTATATTTCCTCTCGCTCCTGTTGGGCTGTGTGGCACTGCTGTCGCTGCCCTCGTGTAGCGACGACAAGTTCGGCCCGTCGATCTTCCCCGAAGAGGGCGATGTGCTCGACCCGAACTCGGTGACCTACGAGTTCGACAAGTGGCTCGAAGAGAACTACCGCAAGCCCTACAACGTCAAATACATCTACAAGATGGAGGACGTGGGCACCAACATGAACTACAACCTTGTCCCGGCCGACTACGACAAGGCCGTGGACCTGGCTCTGCTGGTGAAATACCTGTGGTTTGATGTTTACACCGAGGTGGCCGACGATGGCATAGACTTCCTCAAGGCCAACGCACCCCGCGTGCTGCACATCATTGGCTCGGCAGCCATGAACCCCAACAGCGGCTACGAGACCGTGGGTCTGGCCGAGGGTGGTGTGAAGGTGAACCTGTTTAAGGTGAACTCGATGAACCTGAACAACTTCAAAATGATGAACGAGTACTACTTCCACACGATGCATCATGAGTTCACCCACATCCTGCACCAGAAGATCAACTATCCGAAGGAGTTTGACGAGATTTCCAACTCGAAGTATGATGCCAACGAATGGACCAGCCGTGGCGGCACCGAGCACGACGGCGTGGTGAACTCGATGGGCTTCGTCACCAAGTATGCCTCGAGTGCCAAGCGCGAGGACTTCGCCGAGGTGGTGGCCAACCGCATCACCATGACCGACGACGACTGGGCCGAGATGATGGACCGCGCATCGAAAGGCTGGGCAGAGTATCAGGTGACCACCGGTACGTTCTACTGCTCCTACTTCTATTTCGAGAACAACAAGGCTGGTGACGAGAACAAGGCCTACTTCCTGCCGAGTATGGGCTACACCACCAAGGAGCTCGAGAATGGCGACATCGTGCTCATGCGCTACGGACAGGACCTGTATCAGGAAGCCATCTCGCCCATCGAGAGCGAGAACATCTACGACCAAACGGGAACGCTGGTTCGCGTGAACTACACCGACGCCAACGGCTCGCGTTGCGTGAAAGATGACACGGGTCGCTGGCTCGTGATCGACAACACCGGCAGCTTCATCCCCATCAAGGTGTATCCCGTCGAGGACGAGGACGATGTGGATGGTGCTCGCGCCATCAACCAGAAGGTGGAGATTGCCACCAAGTGGCTCCACGACCAGTGGGGTCTGGATTTGGAGAAGCTGCGTGCCGAGGTGCAGAAGCGCCAAGACGAGTACAAGGCCGACCCGACAGCACTGGTGAAGCGACTGCGCAAAGAGGCTTTCGGACACGAATGAACAACAACCCTATTAAATTGATATCCGACAATGAAAAAGATATTTAAGATTACAGCATTACTGCTACTGTTGCCGATGGTGACCACCTCGTGCTTCAAGCTCGAGCAGGACGACATCTTCGACAAGAGTGCCGCCGTGCGCCTCGACGAGGCTGCCGACAACTTCGCCAAGGTGCTCCTCGACAAGGGCGGTGTGTGGCAGATGGAGTACTACGCCAACGAGAGTATGCAGGGTTATGTGTATGTGATGAAGTTCCACGACAACGGCACCGTCGACATCTCAGGTCACAACCCCTACATCGGCGCCGTGGACAAGGGCGACGGCTCGGTGGATGTGAGGTATGGCCAAGCCACCTCGCAGTGGGATATGATCACCGACAACGGACCCGTGCTCTCGTTCAGCAGCTACAACAAGTACTTCCACGTGTTCTCGCGTCCCGACGACATCCTGAACACGAGCAACGGCACGGGCAACGACGGCCGTGGCTTCGAAGGCGACTATGAGTTCACCGTGCTCAAGTACAGCGGCGACACGCTCTACATTCAGGGCAAGAAGTACAACATCCCCATGCTGATGACGCGCCTGCCGGCCGACACCAACGACAAGGAGTATCTGCAAACGGTGGTGGATAACTGGTCGAAGTACTTCAACGCACTCATTCCGCGTGTGTTCCTCACCTATCCCAACGGCAAGCGCTATGTGATTACCGACGGTTCGGGCCTGATTATGACGCTCTATGCCGAGACCTCGGACGATCCTGACTACGACCCGCTGGTGAACACGTTCACGCGCAACGGCATCATCGGCCACGACGCGTTCGGCTTCATGAACCCGCTGGAATATGAGGGCTTCAGCGTGCAGCACTTTGTGCCGCAGGAAGATGGCTCGCTGCTGTGCACCGACGACAACACGTCGACCATCTCGGCCGGTGACCTGGCCGTGGACTGCTTCACCGACACGCTGCACTACATGCGCCCCAAGAACCAGCCCAAGGGCGGTGACAGCGAAGAAAACATTGCCGCAGCCATCGAGGCCATCAAGGCCGAGAAACCAGGCGAGGCCACCAAGCGCACCACCTATTGGGAACTTAGCCAGAGCCTGTCGACGGGTGCCGTGAAGGCTGCCTTAGACGAGCTCAACGGCCAGCTGCCCAAACGCGGCTCGTTCAAGCAGGTGGTGAGTGCCGTGAAATTCTGCTACATGGGCTATCCCATGCAGCGCTACCAGGTGATTGTGGACATCAAGATCTCGCAGTCGAGCACGCAGTCGATGAAGTTCTACTACAAGCCCGTGTTCACCGGCGAGAACGCCATGGAGTTCAAGTATATCGAGAGCGATGGTCAGACCGCCACAATGGCCTACTACGACAGCGAGACCTACTCGGGTCTGAAGCACATGATCGACGCCATCATGCGTTCCTACAAGCTGAGCACGCCGTCGATGCTGGCTCCCGCACGCATGAACTTCACCTCGGTAACCAATGCCGACGATGTGATGGTGCTTATCGTGAAACACTGGTAAACAGGAAACACCATGCCGGGGGTGCGACCAACGCCCTCCGGCATGATTATTCGAAAAATCAATATTATTAATTCACCCTTTTTTATTAACTAAACTTTTTGCAACTATGAAAAAGAGTTTACTTTTTGCAGCTGCTCTGACGCTGGCCATCACGGCCAACGCCCAAGTGGCTCGCAACGCTGGCACCGCCACTCAGAGCAAGGCTGTGGCCACCCAGCAGATGAAGAATGCTAAGATCGACCATCGGTCGGCTGAGCATGCCACGGCAGCCTTTGCACCCCGTGCCAAGAAGGCTGTGCCCACCAACAGTGCCTACTATCTGCGTCCCAAGGGCACGATGTACTGCAACTGGAACAAGGAGGGCAGCGGCTTCATCATGCCGTTCGTCAACAGCAAGCCCTACGACGAGGTGACCTGGCGCAACATGTCGACCGCAACCGGCAATCCCGCATGGGGTTACTGGCTGTACAGCATCGAAGCTGGTGCCCGCGACTCGCTCACCAGCAACGAACGCGACCTGACCGTACGCTATGGCTATGAGTATGAGGATGTTCCCTATCTGAAGATGGGTAACGTGGGTCCCTACACCCTGAGCGGCTACCGCGTGAACCGCACCACTGGTGCCATCGAGGGTGAGGCCAACAGCGGTGTGGCTGCTGTACCCAACTCGCAGGAGATTTACAGCGACTTCGAGACCAACATGCTGGCTTCGGCCCACTACTATGGCTCGAGCAACCGTTTCGGTACCGAGGCTTACGGCTGGATTTACTACAGCGGTGCCCCCGGTCCCGACTACGACCCCGAGGCTCCGGATCCCGACCGCAGCGGCCACTGGTTCGGTAAGAACTATGGCGACTGGAACGTGTTTGGCTGCGGCTTTGAGAAGCCCATCTCGCCCTACGTGCTGAACAAGATCTACTTCTGGGTCACCGCCCTTGAGGTGTCGGAGGATTGCGAGCTCGAGGCTCGCGTGTATCGCGTGGGTGACGAACTGCCCGCCTACAGCGACACCACCGCTGCCCAGATTGATCCGGGTATGCTCAACGAGGAGAACCTGATTGCTACTGGCCGCACCACCCTCACCACCGACATGAACGAGGATGGCAGCCCCATCTTGGAGTTCACCCTCTATGAGACCGATCCCGAACTGGGTATCGAGTATGAGACCACTCCGCAGATCAACGATGCTATCGTGATTCTGATTGTTGGTATGGACCAAGAGGCTATCAAGAGCATCTCCGGTCTGGTCACCACCGATGAGGAAGACGAGGGCGTGGGTGAAGTCACCTACATGGGCGCTCAGCAAGACGGTGTGATTACCCGTTGCGTGGGTATCAACAACTTCTTTACCAGCGGTCAGCTCAAGGTTGGTAGCTCGATTATGCTCGACGTTACCCGTCCGTTCATCACCTTCAACTACACCTTCGAGGAGGGCACCTACACCTTCCCCAATGCTGGTGGCCAGCTGGCTTACAACCTGGGTGGCGAGACCATCGAGGGCATCAGCTTCTTCGCCTACAGCCCCAAGGCTGACTGGGTGGTTACCGACGTGAACGGCAACGATGTTCCCGACTGGCTGACCATCACCCTCGAGGACGAGGAGGAGAGCGGCGAGTGGACTGGCGTTGTGAACGCCCACGTGACCGCTGCTGCTCTGCCCAACGGTCTTGATGGCCGTCGTGCAAAGGTCCGCTTCGCCATCAACGGTGGCTACATCGACTACCTGTTCATCCAGGGTGTTGATCCGGGCGAGCCCGAACCTGGTGTGCGCGGTGATGTCACCGGCGACGGCAAGGTGGATGTGGACGACCTGAACGCAATCATCAACATGATGCTCGGCAAGGCCGACAAGACTCCCGAGGCTGACGTGACCGGCGACGGCAACGTGGATGTGGACGACATGAACGTGATCATCAACATCATGCTCGGTAAGGACAACGGCTAATCGACACAACCCCATTATGTTACGAACCTAAGCAGTTTCTTAACATAATCCCTTGAAGGGGGTGGCTCACAATGGGCCACCCCTTTCTGATTGCCATCGCGGTCGGGCTACCCCGCGTTAACTACATGGAAATGCAAGTAGAGCCGCATCCTGATGCGGCTGATGGCCACAGCGTGTAGCGCC
>JAFYCU010000105.1 GCA_017545095.1 Muribaculaceae bacterium
GGACAAGAACCAACTGCTCACCGGCAACCTGGTCGAGGCTAGCCGCCAGCTCGTGGCGATGAAGAAGCAGCGCGCATGGGCTTTCGCCTTGGGACTGTTGGGAGTCATCATCTGGCTCGTGTGGTTCCTCTACGAGCTGCGGCATGTCGCCGGAAACTTGACGTCCGATTTCTTGAACGGTTTTGCACAGGGAGGATTTGTGGGAGGCATTATCGGTGGAGTCATCGGACTTGCTATTGCCGTCATCATCTTCCGCAAGATGCAACGCACCAACGACGAGGTCATCGCTTCCATCGACCAACTCACACACGAAGTATAAACTCTCCCCAAAACCACAATTTAGCGGCGACCTATGATAGGTTGCCGTTTTTTTTCGGAAAAAATGCTTACCTTTGTGGCGATAAAACTCTCTCAGAAAATGAAACGTATCTGTATCACCATTTGCTGCCTACTAGCCGTTGTGACCCTGGTGGCGGCAGCAACTCCCCGTAAAAAGACCACTGTGACACAAAATAAACCCTATCAAATACTCGTCATTAGCGACATCCATCTGCTGGCACCACAACTCTACGACAAGGGCGAGGCTGCACAGCGGTTGGCACAGAACGACCTGAAGCTCGTGCTCCAGAGCGACGAAATCATGCAAGCCACTGTCGACTGGGCCATCAAGCAAAAGCCCAGCCTGGTGCTCATCACGGGCGACCTCACCTTCAATGGCGAGCAGGCCAGCCACCATCGACTCGCCACCCATCTGGCACGGCTCGCCCAGGGCGGCGTGCCCACGCTCGTCATCCCAGGCAACCACGATGTGAGCAATCCCAATTCCCGCCAATACATCGGCAGCAAGGCCACGCCGGCACCCACCATCACACGCGACGAGTTTGCGCAAATCTACTCCCCCTACGGCTACGGCAACAGTTCGCGCCGCGACCCCGCGTCGTTGAGCTATGCCTGTGAGCCCATCCCCGGCCTGGTCGTGCTGGGCATCGACTCAAACCGCGACGAGGAAAACCGCCTGGTGGCACGGGGCGACACCGTCAACAAGTATCACAGCGGTGGCCGGGTCAAGCCCGAGACCCTGCAATGGCTGCAACAGCAGGCACAACAAGCCACGGCTCAAGGCAAGCACGTCATCGCCATGATGCATCACCACCTCATTGAACACATCGACGGCGAGGCAAAGTATCTCAAGGACTATATCGTCGACGATCACGACCAGGTGGCACAGACGTTGGCCAGCTGCGGCATACATGCCGTGTTCACAGGACACCTGCACATCACCGATGCCGTCACCGGCGGCACACTCACCGAGGTCGCCACCGGCTCATTGTCAACCTACCCGATGCCCATGAGGGTCGTCACCATCGACCGCGCACTCGACTCGCTGCGCGTCGACACGCAGTTTGCCTCGTTCGGTCCCAGCGAGCAACTGTTGCAACAAGGTCGGGAGCAAATCGAACGCAACGTGCCCACCGAGGCCAAAGTCCTCGCTCGCAAGATATGGCCACGCCTGCAAGACAAGTATAACCAACTCATGTCGTTTCTCCACGCCAATGGCACCGATGTCTCGCATGTTCCCAGCGGACCCGACGAAGCTGCTACCCTGCTCGTCAACAACATGCGCCAGCCCCTCACCCAGATTATGCTCACAATCACCCGGGGCGGCGAAGACCCACAACAGGCCAAGGCACTCATCGCCACCGTCAGGGAAGGAATGGTCAGCATGGCATGCGACGCCTTCCCAGCACAACTGGCCGACGAGATGGCCCACATGCTGGTCGAGAACCTGATGCCACGCATCGAACCCACCATGCGCAGCGCCCTCGAGGACCGAAACCAGGTGGGCAAGCCCAACGAGTCAAGCACCCCCGACCACCGACTCACCATCCAACTTTAGTTCAGGGGTCAGGGGCTTGCTTGCAAGCCGTCAGAGTAAAAATGTTTAATACACCTGTTCGATAATTCGAAAATTCGTGATATCTTTGCGGTATGAAACAATACCTTGACTTGATAGAGCATGTGATGCGCGACGGCACACTCAAGCACGACCGCACGGGAACGGGCACCAAGAGCGTGTTCGGCTACCAACTGCGCTGCGACCTGCGCGACGGATTCCCACTGTTGACCACCAAGAAGGTGCACCTCAAGAGCATCATCTACGAGCTGCTGTGGTTCCTCAAGGGTGACACCAATGTGCGCTACCTGCAGGAGCATGGCGTACGCATCTGGAACGAGTGGGCCGACGCCGACGGCAACCTGGGGCCAGTCTACGGCCACCAGTGGCGGTCCTGGCCCGACTACCACGGCGGCACCATCGACCAGATTGCGCAAGTGGTGGAGCAAATACGCCACAACCCCGACTCACGCCGACTGCTAGTGAGCGCCTGGAACGTGGCCGAGGTAGGCAACATGGCGCTGCCACCCTGCCACACGATGTTCCAGTTCTATGTCGCTGACGGGCGGCTGAGCCTGCAACTGTACCAGCGCAGCGCCGACCTCTTTCTGGGCGTGCCTTTCAATATCGCGTCCTATGCCCTGCTCCTGATGATGGTGGCGCATGTCACCGGCTTAGAGCCCGGAGAGTTTATCCACTCGTTTGGCGACGCGCACATCTACACCAACCACTTCGACCAGGTGCGTGAGCAACTCACTCGCACGCCACGCCCCCTGCCCCGCATGACGCTGAACCCCGAAGTGAAAGACATTTTCGACTACCAGTACGAAGACTTCACCCTCGAGGGCTACGACCCCTGGCCCGCCATCAAGGGAGTGGTAAGCGTGTAGGGTTAAGAAGTTAAGAAGTTAAGGAGTTAAGCCATAGGCAACTGCTCTTGAGCGCTATGAAATTTGGATTCATCCTGTTGATGCTTTTGCCGGTGGCGGCGCACGTCTATGTACTGTGGCACGTCTACCAGGTGCTGCCGCTGCCCGTGTGGGCAAAGTGGTGCGTGGTGGCGCTGATGACCGCGGCCCTGGTGATGATGATCATCGGAATCATGGGCGCCTTCGACCGCATGCCGCTGGGCCTGGCCTCGGCAGCCTACGACGTGAGCACCTCGTGGCTCATTGTGTTCCTCTATCTGCTATTGGCATTTGTGGCGCTCGACTTGGGGCGGTTGGTGCATTTAGTTCCTAAGCAATGGCTCCACGACAACGCCTGGACCGCCGGCACCCTCACGGCGGTGATTGCCGCGCTGCTCATCGGCGGCAACATCCACTATCACAACAAGGTCAGGCAGCCACTCCCGCTCAGCACCACCAAGCACCTGTCCAAGCCCGTGCGCGTGGTGATGCTCAGCGACCTGCACCTGGGCTACCACAATCGCAAGGCCGAGTTCGGGCGATGGGTAAGCATGATCAATGCCGAGCATCCCGACCTCATCCTGGTGGCAGGCGACATCATCGACGGCTATGTGCGGCCGCTGCTCGACGAGGACATGGCGGCCGACTTCCACCAGTTCCAGGCACCCGTAGTGGCATGCCTGGGCAACCATGAATACATCACCGGTCTCGACCGCTCGCTCGACTTCTAC
>JAFYCU010000106.1 GCA_017545095.1 Muribaculaceae bacterium
CAACAAGCTCATCAGGCAATACATAACAAAAGGCACTGACTTTAACGACTTTACAACCCAAACAATCAAAAATGTCGCAAAAAAACTAAACGACAGACCCAGAAAAAAACTCAATTTCGAAACTCCTAAACATGAGTTCTTCAAAAGAATTTCTTAATTTTGCACTTGCCAGTTGAAACTGCCAATCCCCTCGAATAATCGTTTTTGTGATTTTTTTGCATGCCGAATGAGCCTTGTTCCGATTTTTGATGGTAAATTTGCGCTTTATTTGCCGTCGTTATACGGCAATATGCATTATTAAAACACCCTATTATGAAGAAATTTTTGACTTTCGCCGCCACTGCCCTATTCCTAGCAGTTGCCGCGAATGCCGTCCCAGCCAAACCGGGATTGATGACCGTTATGCTTAGCGACGGCACCACCATGCAGGTGCAGCAGCTTGGCGATGAGTTCCACCACAGCTTGGCCACGAGTGATGGCCTGACCATCGACGAAGGTGCCGATGGCTTTTACTACTATCGTTCGGCCAGTGGCGTGACCACAATGCGAGCCCACAACCCTGCCGAGCGCACAGCCGCCGAACAGGCCTTTTTGGCTCAGAACCAAGACAGGTTCACGATGGCCGCCTTGCAAGAACGCACTGGCAGCCGACGCACACAGGCATCACGCCCCAACCGCATCGAGGGAACCCAAGTGCCCACCATGGGGTCGCCACGTGTGCCCATTATCCTTGTGCAATACACCGATAAGAAAATGTCGAACACCAAGAGCAACTTCGAGCGCCAGTACATAACCGGCTCCAAAAGCGTGCTGCAATACTTCACCGACCAGAGTAACGGCCTGTACACGCCACAGTTCGACATCTATGGCATCTATGATTTGCCCAACAATCGAGCCACCTATGGCGGCAACGACTATGGCGGCAATGACAAAGGTGTGGCCAAGATGGTGGGCGATGCCATCACCAAAGCAGGTGAAGACATCGATTGGAGCCTGTATGACAACGATGGTGATGGTGAGGCCGATGTATGCATCGTGGTGTATGCTGGTGTGGGCGAAGCCCAGTCGAGCGTGCGCAACTCGGTGTGGCCCTGCCAATGGCAACTGAGCTACGGAGCCGAGTACGGCGACGGCCCCGGAGCACTCACCCGCAACGGTGTGCTCATCGACAAGTTTGCCGTGTTCAACGAGATTGCCGGAGCCAGCGACTATGGCACCACGATGGATGGCATCGGCACCTTCTGCCACGAGTTCTCGCACTGTCTGGGCTTGCCCGACTTTTATGAGACCACCTACAGCCGCGGCTACTTTGGCATGGGCGAGTGGAGTCTGATGGACGGTGGATGCTACAACGGTGGCAGTGTGGATGGCGACACGCCCATCGGCTACAGCGCCTATGAAAAAAGCTTCATGGGATGGATCCAACTCATCGAGCCGCAGGACAACACCAAATACACTCTTCCTGTGTTCAACAGCAAGAACATTGAAAGCGACCAAGCCATCAAAATCACGGCTTTGAACGAGAACGAGTACTGGATTCTGGAAAACCGCCACCAGCAGGGCTGGGACACCTATATCCCCGCCAACGGTGTGCTTATCACCCACTTCACCTACATTCCCACACGCTGGGACAACAACACCGTGAACAACGAAGCCATCCAGCTGGCTACTGTGATTCCAGCCGACAACTCGTTGAACTCCTACAGCACGAACAAAGACCTCTATGGCAACAGCAACCACGCGTTCACATCCACATCAACGCCGGCCATGAAGGCCAACATGAAAGCCAATGGGACCTTAGCCACCAGCGCCGGCGGTGCTGGTGTCGTTGACAAACCCGTCACCGACATCAACCTTGCCAATGATGGCACGGCCACGCTGTGGTATCGCAAGGGCAACTTCGTGAAGAACACGCCTGAGTTCACCGACACCACCGATGTCACCTCGACCGGCTTCACCGCCCACTGGACCCCGATAGAGAATGTGGAGAGCTTCACGCTTACACTCACCGACCTGAACGCTCCCGAACCGGAGCTGCAAACGGTGCTGAGCGAGACGTTCCCCACCGACAAGTTCAATAGCGAGGGTGTGATGGACATCGGCAATCAGCTTGATGAATACATGGACAATCCCGGCTGGACCGGCAGCAGCTTGTTCAAGCAGGCTGGAGCCATCCGCCTGGGTTCGGGCACCAAGCTCGGCAACCTGATCAGTCCCGCGCTCGACTTGCAAGGCAGCACCACCATGGCAGTGAAGGTGAAGGCCAAGCCTTACGGCAGCGACCAGAATGTGAACTTCGAAATCAGCTGTGGCGGCACCACGCACAAGCTTACCCTGAACGAAGAGAAGGAGCACACGGTGGTGTTTGAGAATGTGTCTAGTGGCGCACAGGTCACCTTTGCCAGCACAGCAAACCGCAAGCGTGTGGTGCTGAGCAGCATCGAGGTTTACAATGGCATTCCTGAAGATGCTCTCATGAGCAAGGTCCCCGTTGAGACCACTTCGGGCCGCATCCTCACCATCAGCGGCATAACCGACACCTGCTACACTGTGACCGGTCTGAGCGAGAACAGCCTCTACCGTATGCGTGTGCAGGCCACCTATATCGACGAGACGCAGAGTAAGTGGAGCGCACCCTGGGAGGTGCAGCTGCACGGCGAGCAGCAGCCCGAATATGCCTTGGGCGATGTGAACGGCGATGGCAATGTGGACATCGACGATGTGAACATCCTGCTGAACATCATCCTTGAGTTCGACACTGCCGACAACTACGACGGCCGTGCCAACGTGTTGGGCAACCCCAGTGTGGCTATTGATGACGTGAATGCAGTGATCAACATCCTGCTTGCGCAGTAAAGCACAACGCTACAACGGCTAACAGCCGACTCACCGAGCAGGCGGCACCACAAAACCCACGTGGTGCCGCCTGCGATTTTATCGCGCAAGATGAGGCAAGCGAATCAAAAAGGCCACCTGCTCGAGGTGGCCTCTCTTGGCAACAAACGTGATGTTGTCGCATAGTTGTTTTTCATGGTAACGTTATGAAGAACTTTATCACTTGTGTGTTTTCCATGTTTTTTCCTATCCTAAGTCACTCACTGTGTGAGGATGGCATTGATGATAGCATTGAGGTCGTCGATATCGACAGTTCCGTTGCCATCCATGTCGGCATTGCCGGCGATTTCGGCAGGTGTGATGTTCTCGAGTATGAGGTTCACAGCGAGGTTCACGTCGTCGATGTCGACTGTGCCGTCGGCGTTGAGGTCGCCGGGGATGCCGGGCTGCTCCACATCAATCTCAACGATGTTGAGGAACTTGCTCCAATTTGCATCGGCCTGGTAAGCCTCCTTGCTACCACGCGGCACATAGAGCGTAGCGGCATTATAAACGGCCTCGTCGAACACACCGCCATAGGGTGGCACACGGTTGAGAGAAGTCACTTTATTGATAGCCGAACAGCTGAGGAATGCCTGTGACATGATGCTGTCGAGTCGTGCACTAAGGGTGACTTCCTCCAGCACGGGGTTGGTGGCAAATGCGTTTGCTGCGATGTAGGTCACCTTGTTGCCCATGGTGACGGTCTTCACACGGGCGTAGCGCACCGATTGCTCGCCGATGGTGACCACCGACTCGGGAATCACGAGGGTAGAGTCGGACTTGCCGCAAGGTACGGCGTAGAGCTTGGTCACATCCTTGTCGTAAAGACATCCGTCGATGGAGGTGAACCATTCGTTGCCTTCGGCCACTTTCACTTCGGGCAGTGCGTAGGTGCCCACGAGCAATCCCCAACCGATGCTGTTGACATTGACCGGGATGGTGAGTGCTTCAAGCCCTTTGCAGTTGAAAAAGACGGTGTTGTCCATAAAAGTGAGAGATTCGGGCAGGCTGATGTTCTTCAGGGATGTGCAGCCGTAGAAAGCGGTGGCGCCCAGTTTCTCGACATGGTCTATCTTGACTGAAGCCAGTGACGTGCAACTCTGGAACGCAAACGCACCAACCTCTTTGACGTTTTTGAGGTCAATGCTAGTGATGGCCAACTGACCAAAGGCGCGTTCACCCACAATTTCCAGCGCGTCGTCGATGGTGATGTTTGTCAAATTGGGGCAAAAGGAAAACGAGTTGTAGCCGATG
>JAFYCU010000107.1 GCA_017545095.1 Muribaculaceae bacterium
ATCCCGTTGCGCTAACGGCCGCCGACCACTACTACTTCACCACCCCTGATGGGGCCACCGACTATGTGGTAGCCGCCACCAACCTCATCAGTGAGAGCACCGACGTGCTGCCATGCACTATCGGTCACACACCCACTGCCATCGAGTTGCCCGAGGTCGAGAAGGTGAAACCCGAAATCTGGGCCGATGGAGGAGCCATCTACATTCGTGGCGACCGCAACGGCACGTGGACCTCGGTCTATGGCACCGATGGCCGACTCTACTACCAGCATCCCACGCTTGATACATTCATCGATGGATTGCCACAAGGACGCATGTACATTGTCATTGTCGGCGACACCGTGCGCAAGGTGGCACTCTGAGCGGACACAGCCTCTGACCACAGGGGATTTTTTACGAAATCACAGTCTTAAATGAAGATAGGAAACATCGATTTGGGAGAACGTCCGGTGATGCTTGCCCCGATGGAGGATGTCACCGACCAGTCGTTCCGACAGATTTGCCGCGAGCAGGGGGCCGACATGGTCTACACCGAGTTTGTGAGCGCCGATGCGCTGGTGCGCACCATTGAGAGCACCATGCGCAAACTCACCATCCTGCCTGGCGAGCGACCAGCGGCCATACAAATCTATGGGCGCACCGTCGAGGCCATGGTCGAGGCCGCACGCATCGCCCAGGAAGCCAAGCCCGAGGTCATCGACATCAACTTTGGCTGCCCGGTGAAGAAAATAGCGTCGAAAGGCGCCGGTGCAGGCATGCTCCGCAACGTGCCACTCATGCTCGACATCACACGCCAGGTGGTGAAAGCCGTGAACCTGCCCGTGACGGTGAAAACACGCCTGGGGTGGGACCACAACAGCAAAATCATCGTGGAGCTGGCCGAGCAGCTGCAAGACTGCGGCATACAGGCCCTCACCATCCATGGCCGCACGCGCTCGCAGCTCTACACCGGCGAGGCCGACTGGACGCTCATCGGTGAGGTGAAAAACAACCCGCGCATCACCATCCCCATCATCGGCAACGGCGACATCACCACCCCCGAGCGACTCAAGGAATGCTTCGACCGCTATGGCGTGGATGGCGTGATGGTGGGACGTGCCGCCATAGGCGCACCGTGGATTTTCCGCGAGATGAAGCAGTATATGGCCGATGGCACAGTACCCGAAATCACCTATCACGAGAAGATGGCCCTCATCCGCCGGCAGATTGCCGAGAGCATCGACCGCATTGACGAATATCGCGGCATCCTGCACATCCGCCGACACCTGGCCGCCACGCCGGTGTTCAAGCGCATCTACGACTTCCGCTCCACGCGCATCGCCATGCTCCAGGCCGCCACACGCGCCGAGCTCGAAGCCATCCTCGACCACATCGAGCGCGACATCCTCCCCGACCCCGCCCGCCGCATCTTCCCTCCCGGCAACAGCCAGTGAAGAACAGAGCGGAACAGCGCAACCCCGAGTCCTGTAGAGCCGCACCCTGGTGCGGCTGATAGCCGAGTAATGCACAATCATCGCGATGCGGTGCCCATGCAGCAGATTGCACCACACATCCAGCTGTGTTTCCCGGTGTGTTACGTTTTTAGGGGCGGTACAGAACGGAACAGAACGGAACAGAGCGGTACAAACCCCACGCGTTTTCTTGATGATATTTTAAGGCAACTACTGCGAAGTTGTCACCAATAAGAAGGTGTATCAAAAGTGTGGAACATGGGCATTACAACCCCGATTAAGCGACCACCTCCGTAGGCAAAGAACGTCGCAGACGTCCCCCAATCAGAAAGCCCCATATTAAGGAGCGCAGCGACGTATATGGGGAAAACGAGCCGCAAACAATCAATTCAACGTCGGAGACGTTGCCCAACCCATGGGGCAGGCAACCTCGCCGAGGTTGCGCCGCCTTTCGGGTTTCCGTCACCCCACATAGCCGCTGACGCGGCAATGTGGGGCTTTCTGATTGGTGTTCCTCTGCCGAGGAACAACGCGGAGACTTCGCCATGATTTGCACTCTGGGCAAGCCCAGTCAATGTTCCACACTTTTGATACAGCTTCGGCTTTTTTTCCGGCTGATAGCCGATTCCTGTAGAGCCGCACCCTGGTGCGGCTGATAGCCGAGTCAAAACCCGACTTGGAATCACGCGCTAACGAAGTCACAAGCCGCTATCGGCCACAGCGCGGTGGCAGCAGCATTTGTCCCATGTGTCCCACTCGTCCCATACCACCAAAACGGGACAGCTGCACGGCGCCACGCTGTGTTCCGTTCTGTTCCGGCCTGTACCGCCCCTAAAAACGGAACACGGCGAACCAGCAGTCAGCAGCATTTACGCCATGTGTCCCACTCGTCCCATACCGCCAAAATGGGACTGCTGCACGAAGCCTCGGCATGTACCGCCATGTTCCGCATAGTACCTACCCTAAAAAGCGGAACAGGCAAAATCGATAGCGACTATACAGCTCATGTGACAATTAGTATATATAATAATATATATTACATATTATTA
>JAFYCU010000013.1 GCA_017545095.1 Muribaculaceae bacterium
ACCAACTAATTTTGATTGATTTATCACATGGCAACAATCAAAATCGGTATCAATGGTTTCGGCCGCATTGGCCGCTTTGTGTTCCGCTCGACCTTTGAGGAGAACAACGTGAACGATGTGGAGGTGGTTGGCATCAACGACCTGCTTCCGGTTGACTACATGGCCTACATGCTGAAATACGACACGATGCACGGCCAGTTCAACGGCACCATCGAGGTGGATGCTGAGAAGAACGAACTCATCGTGAACGGCAACCACATCCGCGTGACCGCCGAGAAGGATCCCGCCAACCTGAAGTGGGACGAGGTGGGTGCTGAGTATGTTGTGGAGTCCACTGGTCTGTTCCTGGCCATGGACAAGGCCGAGCTGCACCTGAAGGCTGGTGCCAAGTATGTGGTGCTGTCGGCTCCCAGCAAGGCTGGTGAGGACGGCCGCCAGGCCCCGATGTTTGTGTGCGGCGTGAACACCGACAAGTATGCTGGTGAAGCCATCGTGTCGAACGCATCGTGCACCACCAACTGCCTCGCTCCCATCGCCAAGGTGCTCAACGACGCTTTCGGCATCGAGAACGGCCTGATGACCACCGTGCACGCTACCACGGCCACGCAGAAGACCGTGGACGGCCCGTCGCAGAAGGACTGGCGTGGTGGACGTGCAGCCGCCGGCAACATCATCCCCTCGAGCACCGGTGCCGCCAAGGCTGTGGGTAAGGTGATCCCCGAGCTCAACGGCAAGCTCACCGGCATCTCGATGCGCGTGCCCACCCTCGACGTGTCGGTGGTGGACCTCACCGTGAACCTGAAGAACCCCGCCACCAAGGACGACATCTGCGCTGCCATGAAGAAGGCTGCCGAGGGTGAGCTCAAGGGCATTCTGGGCTACACCGAGGACGCTGTGGTGTCGAGCGACTTCATGGGCGACCCCCGCACGAGCATCTTCGATGCCAACGCTGGCGTGTACCTCACCGACAAGTTTGTCAAGGTGGTGAGCTGGTACGACAACGAGATTGGCTACAGCCACAAGGTGATTGACCTGATCAAGGTGATGAAGAAGCACAACGGCTAATCCATCGGCCTGAGTAACGATTACCGCCCCACGAAATTCGTGGGGCGGTTTTCTTTTGGACTCTGTTGGGGCCTGCTGGCAATCGAGTACCCGAAAGCGTGGGCCTGGTGGTGTCAGAACATCTCGGCCACACGGCGCACGGCGGCCACAAAGCGGTCCACCTCGTCGAGCGCGTTGTAGAAGGCAAACGAGGCGCGCACGGTGCCGGCCACACCGTAGCGATCCATGAGCGGCTGGGCGCAGTGGTGCCCGGTGCGCACGGCCACGCCCAGCTTGTCGAGCAGCAGGCCCATGTCGTAGCTGCTGATGTCGCGCACGAGGAACGACACCACCGCGCTCTTGCCCGGTGCGGCGCCGAAAATGCGCATCCCGTCAATGCTCATCAGCCCCTGCGTGGCAGCCTCGAGCAACGCATGCTCATGGGAGGCGATGTTGTCGAGGCCGATGCGCTGCACATAGTCGATGGCGGCTCCGAAGGCCGAAATGCCTACAAAGTCGGGCGTGCCAGCCTCGAACTTGAACGGCAGGTCGGCAAAGGTGGTGCGCTCAAAGGTCACGCGCCCAATCATCTCGCCGCCGCCCTGATAGGGTTCCATGCCCTGCAGCCAGTGCCGCTTGCCATAGAGCACGCCCACACCGGCGGGACCATACATCTTGTGGCTCGACAGGGCGTAGAAGTCGCAGTCCAAGTCCTGCACATCGATGGGGATGTGCGGTGCGGCCTGTGCACCGTCGATGAGCACCGGCACGCCGTGGCGGTGGGCGATGGCAATCATCTCCTTGACGGGGTTCACCGTTCCCAGCACGTTGCTCACGTGGGTCAACGCCACAAAGCGTGTGGCATCGGTGAACATGTCCTCATAGGCCTCGAGGTCGAGCACGCCGTCGTCGCTGATGGGCACGGCACGGATGCGGATGCGCTTGCGGTGGCCGATGAGCTGCCAGGGCACGATGTTGCTGTGGTGCTCCATCACGGTGAGGATGATTTCATCGCCGCTGTAGAGCTTCTCGCCAAACGACGAGGCCACCAGGTTGATGCTCTCGGTGGTTCCGCGTGTGAAAATCACCTCGTCGGTGGTGGCAGCATTGATAAACTGCCGCACGCGCTCACGGGTAGCCTCCACATGATCGGTGGCCTCCTGCGAGAGCGTGTGCACGCCACGATGCACGTTGGCCTTGTGCTGGTAGTACATCTGGTCGATGGCCTCGACCACACATCGCGGTGTCTGCGACGTGGCGGCGTTGTCGAGGTAGATGAGCGGCTTGCCAGCCACTTCGCGGCTCAAAATCGGATATTCCGAGCGTATTTCGTTGATATTCATTGCTGTATATTCTTACAAGACAATAAAACTTATATGCATTGGTGGTTTAATTAACGTGTGACTTGTTATATTGACATCAGAAGACGAATTATAAACGTTTATATCTTCTTTGAAAAGCGAGTATAATTCATTATTCGGCTTAAAATCAAGCGATTGATGGTGGAATAAATCGTTTAGTTATATACATTTTGCTCTAAATTATAAATGAATTATACTCGAAGTTCATTCGCGCCTTTGTCAGTAATGAACCAAGTTCGTCCATTTGCTCTTAACAAACCTGCAGAACTCATCTTTAAAAGAACCCGACCCAAATAAGAAAGTTTAGCATTATCACTCTTTGCGCTCGGCAGACTATTTTCCAACGCCTCAAAAGCCTCGGATCTCTTGAATCCGTCTTTTCCGGCATTAGACGCTAATTGCAGAATCAAGTTCTTTAGAGTCTCATAGGCCAAGCCTTTGTTTCGAGTATACTGTGCAACTTGATGTGTGAGTCTCGCCACACCCAACGAAATTATGTAATTAGGTGACCGTCCCTCAATCAGTTTTCGCTTTTTGAGATGCTCTATCGCCTGCCTTGTAACAGAATGATGTTTTTGTATGGCATCCAGCCAAATACATTCCTTTAACGAAAGCTCATTCCCACTTTTCAATAAAGCAGAATATCTCTCATCAAGCATTTTGCCATAGATGGTAACTCCTACGGTTCGATTTTCAATGTCTATGTCGTAATCTGGCATGGGGAAGAAGCGATTTCGTTGTTCGATATAGATCTTTTTGATACCACGCCCCACTGTATCAATCATATTGAAGTGAACCATTCCCTTGCAAAGGCACTCATTGCGATAATGCAACTGCGGCCCTTTATGCTCAAGTGCGTTTTCGATAGTACCGGGAACAAAAGTTCCGCCGTTGCCATAATATAACATATCAGGACCTTCGACAAAAACAATTCTTTGTTGAAGTGTATAATCTTGATGGGCTATGGCATTATGAAGTGCCTCGCGAATCGTGTAATCATCATACTGTTTCATCGTATCGGGAAACAATGTGCCACCTGGCAACTCTCGCATTGTCTTATTACGAATTTTGGCCAACACTTTGTCAACAGTCAATAGAAAAGGAATAGTAAAATGTTCGTAATCATCAACAATCCCTTCTTTGTCTTGTAGCGTCCATGTTATTTGAGCTACAGCAGGATGGATTTTGTTAAGGGACAAAGGCTTTCCAAGTAGTAAAATGGCAGCTCGAGTTATTTGCCCATCACGCATCAAATTACTATGGTACAAAAAGTCCTCTACGCTCCAACTTTCAACTTCTTCACCCGAAATATTTGAACTATGCACTTTTTTGTACATCACCCTGGCTGTTGCTATGGCAAGTTCGTCAAGGTCGTCGATGGAAGCATTGGGAACTAATTGCGCAGACCAGTCGGGAATTGGCGACTGATGACGAATCTCGTCACGCTTTGATTGATTCAAAGGTTTTAAACTTTCACCATCGCGAGCATATGCAATACCTTTCCAATGTACCACCATATTTCTTGGTGAAGCGGGCACTTTGAATAGCAACACTCGTTTTCCATCAATATGCACTGGCACAATCTCACGAAAAATAAGATTGTCAGTTGTGTGCTGTGACATATCATGCTTTAATTTGTTTAAAGCCTTTTCCCCATTCTTGAAATTAGTTCCAATTATTTCATGAGTTTTATTGTGAATTCCAAATACGATCCAAGCAAAATCGTGTTCTCGAAGATTTGCCTCGTTGCTCAAAGCAGAAAAATATCGGCCTAACTCATCAATATCAAAGCTTGCCTTAGCCTCTTTAAACTCAACCACTTCGTTTTCTGAGCGATTGAGCAGGTTAGTCAATATGTCGTGATAATTAGCCATATTATCGAAGTTTATCCATTCATTAAACTCTTGATAACAATATCTATTGATTTACAAGGTTCAAATTCTGATTTTACTTGCACACGGCACAGCCGTTGCAGGCGGCGAGGGTGCCGTCGAAGCGTTTTTCCACCAGGTGGTGGAGGCGATCGCGCAGCACGTCGAGTCGCACGCCATCGATGACATCGGCCATGAATGCCTGCATGAGCAGTCGGCGGGCTTCGGCTTCGGGCACGCCGCGTGTGCGCATATAGAACATGGCTTCCTGGTCGAGCTGGCCTATGGTGGTGCCGTGCGAGGCTTTCACGTCATCGGTGTAGATCTCGAGCTGGGGCTTGGTGTGCATCTTGGCCTGGGGCGAGGCACACAGGTTGCGGTTGCCCTGATAAGCCTCCACACGCGGGCAGCCCTCCTGAATGAGCACCTTGCCGGCAAAGGCCCCCACGGCCTGGTCGCTGAGCACATACTTGAACATCTGGTTGCTGGTGCAGCGCGGCGCGTTGTGGCTGACAAACGAGCGAGTGTCGACGTGCTGTGTGCCGCTGGCAATGGTCATGCCCAGCAGCTGCGTGTCGGCATGCTCGCCGGTGACCTCGATGTGGTAGTTGTTGCGCGAGAGGCCGTTGGTGAGCGTGATGCCATCGATGAGCACCTGACTGCCCTCGTGCTGCTCGACAAAGATGCTCGACACCCGGCGCGTGTCGGGGCCACTCTCCTCCAGGTCGTAGTAGTCGATGGTGGCGTTAGAGCCGGCCACGAGCTCCACCACCTGCAGGTTCAGGCTCTCGACACCGCTCCCCTGTGTGTGGTCGCAGGCCAGCAGCCGCACATGTGCATCGGCTTCGGCCACCACCAGCAGCCGGCGCACAGCCATCGTGGGCTGGGCAGCCGAGAGGATGTTGAGCAGCTGGATGGGCTTGGCGGCAGTGACTCCAGCTGGCACATACACCAGCAGGCCGTCCTGCGCCAGCAGCGTGTTGAGCCATGCCGTGAGGTCGCCCTTCGCCGACAGGCGGCCCAAGTGCGCGGCCAGCACATCGGGGTGGTTTACTGCTGCCTCGGCGAGCGTCTCCACGCACACCGCACCGCAGTTGCGGCGCGACAGGTTGCTGATGTGCGGCACATCGTTGAAGGTGTGCAGCAGGCTGGTGCTCAGGTTGGGCACATCGCAGCGCAGACTCTCGGCGGGGTCGATGGCATAGTCGAGTCGAGTGAGGTTCACGCCGTAGTCGGGCGCGAACACGGCCTCAAGGTCGGTGGCTTCATAGTCCTCGGCTCCCTTGCGCGGCAGCTGTGCTCCGTCGAGTGCGGCCAAAGCCGCCGGGCGCAGCGCATTGAGTGCCGCTGGCGCATGACGCTCAAGCAGCTCACGATGCTGGCGATAGAGGTCGATATATTGTTGTAATGCGTTCATTGGATGGATGGGGGAAATGGGGTGAGAGATGTGGGGTTTATCCTACTCCTCGCCGATGGTTTGCTTAATCCAGTCGTAGCCCTTTTCTTCGAGTTCGAGTGCGAGTTCGGGTCCAGCACTCATCACGATTCGGCCTTTGTAGAGGATGTGCACGAAGTCGGGCTTGATGTAGTCGAGCAACCGCTGGTAGTGAGTGATGACGATGGTGGCGTTGTCCTGACTTTTCAGTTTATTCACGCCGCCGGCCACGATGCGCAGGGCATCAATATCTAGTCCGCTGTCGGTCTCATCGAGGATGCTTAGTCGAGGCTCGAGCATGGCCATCTGAAAAATTTCGTTGCGCTTCTTCTCGCCGCCGCTGAACCCTTCGTTCACGGCACGCGAGGCGAGTTTATTGTCCAGGTCCACCACGGCACGGCGTTCGCGCATAAGTTTGAGGAACTCGCTGGCGGTGAGTTCTTTCTCGCCGTGATAACGACGCTTGGCATTCACGGCGGCTTTCATGAATCCGGTCATTGACACTCCGGGGATCTCCACCGGGTACTGGAAACTGAGGAACAAACCCTCGTGGGCGCGGTCTTCAGGCGAGAGGGCAAGCAAGTCCTTGCCGTAGAACGTGGCCGACCCACCGGTGACAGTGTAAGCGGGATTGCCGGTGAGCACAGCACTTAGCGTACTCTTCCCGCTACCGTTAGGCCCCATGATGGCATGCACCTCACCCGGACGTACGGTCAGGTTCACTCCCTTCAATATCTCCTTGCCCTCGACCGAGGCGCGTAAATCTTTAATTTCTAACATATAGCGTATGATTTTGCAAGACCAAAATTAATGTTTTAGACAAAAGAACAAATATTTTTAGACATAAGAACACAAGTCTTTGATATCGGTTGACATAAGAACATAAGATTAATTTGTTTGGCGACAAGTGCGGTATTTGCGTTTGATTTGAATTTTACTGAGATTGCCAAAGTTAATGAGCAATCCATCTTCGATGCCTGTTGTTGTGAGATAGTTGACCAATTGGGCTTCGTTTGCTTCTTGAAGATGCTCTACTGCTTTGATTTCCAGGATTAAGCAATTCTCAACAATAATATCAGGAACATAGAAACCAACTACTTGGTCATCATACTTGACTTCCAATGGCTGTTGCTGCTGAGCCAAAAGTCCAGCTTTTCTTAATTCAATGGTCAGCGCATTTTCATACACTTTTTCAAGATAGCCCGGAGTTAGTTTTCGACGCACAATCATTGCACAATCCATAACCTGTTTCACCAATAATTCTATGTCCATACAAAAAACTTATGTTCTTATGTCATCCGCAATCAAAGGCTTACGTTCTTATGTCTAAAAAACCAGGTTATCCGATGGAGCCTTCGAGTGAGACGCTTAGGAGGCGCTGGGCTTCGACGGCGAACTCCATCGGCAGCTTGGCCATCACCTCCTTGGCATAGCCATTCACGATGAGCCCCACAGCATCCTCGGTGCTGATGCCACGCTGGTTGCAGTAGAAAATCTGCTCCTCGTTGATTTTGCTCGTGGTGGCTTCGTGCTCCACCACCGACGTGTCGTTGCCGACCTCGATGACGGGGAACGTGTGCGCCCCGCTGGTGTCGCTCAGCAGCAGGCTGTCGCATTGCGTGTAGTTGCGGCATCCCGTGGCTTGCGGCGCGATGCGCACCAGGCCGCGGTAGCTGTTCTGGCTGTGACCGGCGCTGATACCCTTGCTCACGATGGTGGAGCGCGTGTTCTTGCCCAAGTGGATCATCTTGGTGCCCGTATCGGCTTCCTGCCGGTTGCGCGTCAGGGCCACGCTGTAGAACTCCGCCACCGAGCCCTCGCCGCGCAAGATGCAGCTGGGGTATTTCCAGGTGATGGCGCTGCCCGTCTCCACCTGCGTCCACGAGAGCTTGCTGTGGTCGCCACGGCACAGTCCGCGCTTGGTCACCAAATTGTAGATGCCTCCGCGGCCTTCCTTGTCGCCTGGATACCAGTTCTGCACGGTGCTGTACTTCACCTCGGCGCGGTCCTCGACAAAAATCTCCACGATGGCGGCGTGCAGCTGGTTCTCGTCGCGCATCGGTGCCGTGCAGCCCTCGAGGTAGCTCACATAGGCATCATCGTCGGCGATGATGAGCGTGCGCTCGAACTGTCCCGTCTGCGCCGCGTTGATGCGGAAATAGCTCGACAGCTCCATCGGGCAACGTACCCCCTTGGGGATATAGACAAACGAGCCGTCGCTGAACACCGCCGAGTTGAGAGCGGCGAAGAAATTGTCGGTGGGCGGCACCACCTTGCCCAGGTATTTCCGCACCAGGTCGGGATAGTCGCGCACGGCCTCGCTGATGGGGCAGAAAATCACGCCCAGCTCGGCGAGACGCTCGCTATAGGTGGTGCGCACACTCACGCTGTCGACAATGGCATCCACCGCCATGCCGCTCAGTGCCTTGCGCTCCTGAAGGGGTATGCCCAGTTTGTCGAAGGTCTTCATCAGTTCTGGATCCACCTCGCCCTCTTTCTTCTGCTTGGGAGCGGCAAAGTAGCTGATGTCCTGGTAGTCGATTTCGGGCAGGTGCACGTGCCCCCAGGTGGGCTGGCGCAGCGTTTTCCAGTGTGCAAACGCCTTCAGACGGAACTCCAGCAGCCACTCAGGCTCATGCTTGAGGGCCGAAATCTGGCGCACCACATCCTCGTTGAGTCCTTTGGGAATCACATTCGTGTCGATGTCGGTCACAAAGCCATATTTATATTCCTGGCCTACCGCATCGCGCAGAATGTCTTCGTCTTGAGGCTGCTTTTTCAATTTCTCTTTCTCGTTATCTTGTTGGTTCTTCATTATCGGGTTGGATTAATTAGACTGATTGGTGTCGACTGCCGGAGATGAGGCTGGCAGTGGCTCGCGATAGAGCAGCAGCGAGTCGCTGGGCATGCGGTCGGCTCCGAGCACGCGTGGCATCAGGTCGAGCGTGAACTCATACGGCTTGTTGTTGAGTGCATGACGCGTGGCAAATGTTTCGGCATTGGGGTTGTAGGCGTAGTAAAGGTTGAGCAAAATGCTGAGCACAAACAGGTATTTGAACGCAAACAAACCTGCACCCCCCACGCGGTCGAGACACCCCAGTCGCGTGGCTTTCACCACTTTTCGTGCCAAACACCCCACCACGCGCAGCACCAGCGTCACCGTCAGGAAGAGCATACTCAATGCCACCGCCTTGACGGTGATGCTCGCCAGCGGCCAGTGGGCGGCCTCGGGGTTGATGGCCAGAAACAGCTGAGTGACCTCGTCGCCAAAGAACAGACACACCACAATGCCCACAGCCCAGCTCACCAGCGAAGCTGCCTGACGAATCAAGCCCTTGCTCCACCCAATCACAAGTGCTCCAAGCACGATGAGCAGTATGATGCAGTCGATAAATGTCATGTCGTTGCGTCGATGGTTGAAAAATAACTTGCAAAGGTAGTGCAAATCGAGCGAAGTACAAAACAAATGAGGAACGAATTGTGATTTTGTACTTCGAGATGCAGCCCACCTTCGGCGCAGCCAAAGGTACACAATAATGCACAATGCACATTTGTTTTGTGATGAGACACTAGGCTAGGGAATCTGAGGAATTTAGGGAGTCTAGGGCTTATAGGAAACTTCTTAGTTATTCTCGCTTCTCGCCACACTAAAAAATTGTGCATTGTGCATTGCGCATTGTGCATTAATTTGTAACTTTGCAGTCCAAGAGAGTTTCGGACATTAATCTATCAAAAAAATACAGAACGCAATGAAAAGAACGTTTTTTGCTTTGATGAGCCTTGCGCTGGTGTCGCTGGGTGTGTGTGCCGCGAGTGTGCCGACGTTGTCATCGCCCAATGGCCGGTTGCAGGTGCAGTGCGCTGTGAACAACAATGGTGCACTGGAGTTTACGGTGACGAGTAATGGCCGCGTGGTGGTTGCACCCACCTGCCCCGCGATGACGCTTCAAGGTGGCCGTGTGCTGGGTCAGCGCGTGAAGGTGAAGAAAACCGCCATCACACCGCAACGCTTTGATGCTGCCACGCCCATCTACAAGAAAGACCGCGTGTCGCTGTCCTACAACCTGCTCACCGTGAACTGCGGCGACTACGATGTGCAATTCCGTGCCTACGACCAGGGCGTGGCCTACCGCTTCGTGACGCGCCTGCGCGACTCAGTGACGGTGGTGAGCGAGGACACGCGTTTTGCGCTTCCCGCCGACTGCCAGACGTGGATGGCTCCTGCCAACTCGCGCTTCGACAGCCCCGATTTCCGCGTGCAGGCCTTCTGCTCCTTCGAGAACACCTACATTCACGCTCCGCTCTCGCAGCAGAGCCGCACCCACCTGAGCCTATGCCCCGTGCTGGTGGACCTGCCTGGTGGCGGACGCATGCTTCTGGGCGAGTACAACGTGCGCGACTACCCCGGCATGTTCATGCTGCCCGACGATGGCCATGTGGTGAAAGCCTTCTTCCAGCCTGTGGTGGCGCGCCAGCATCAGGGCGGGCACAACAACCTGCAGATGATTGCCGATGAGTGGCACAACTACATCGCCCGCACCGCCGGCCGCCGTGCATTCCCATGGCGCATGATGCTGGTGGCCGACAACGACGCCGACCTGCTCACCTGCGACATACCCCGCTCGCTGGCCGACGCTCCCAAGGTGGACGGCTCCTGGGTGCGCCCCGGCAAAGTGGCGTGGGACTGGTGGAACGACTGGAACCTGACCGGTGTGGACTTCGAGACCGGTGTGAACGATGCCACTTATAAATATTACATCGACTTTGCCTCGCGCAATGGCATCGAATATGTGATCCTCGACGAGGGCTGGGCGGTGAACAAGCAGGCCGACCTCATGCAGGTGGTGCCGGAAATACACCTCGAAGAGCTGGTGGCCTATGCTCGCGAGCGCGGTGTGGACCTGGTGCTGTGGGCAGGCTACAAGGCTTTTCTGCGCGACATGGAAGGCGTGTGCCGACACTACAGCCAGATGGGTATCAAAGGCTTCAAGATCGACTTTATGGACCGCAACGACCAGGAGGTGATGCGCTTCCTCGAGGATGCCGCACGCATGTGTGCCAAGTATCACCTGTTCTGCGACTTCCACGGTGCCCCGGCCCCGCAGGGACTCACTGCCACATTCCCCAATGTGCTCAATTTCGAGGCAGTGGCCGGCCTTGAGCAGGTGAAATGGAGCGATGCCAAGGAATTCGACGAGGTGCCGCACGAGACTGTGCTGCCCTTTATCCGTCAGGTGGTGGGGCCGATGGACTACACCCAGGGAGCCATGCGCAATGCCACCAAGGACAACTTCTACCCCTGCTACAACCAGCCCATGAGCCACGGCACGCGTGCAAGGCAGCTGGCATTGTACATGATTCTGGAGTCACCGTTCAACATGCTGTGCGACACACCCACACAGTATGAGGCCAACCAGCCGTGTACCGACTTCATCGCCTCGCTGCCCGTGGTGTGGGACGAGACGCGTGTGTTGGCTGCCAAAGTGGGCGAATATGTGGTGATGGCACGCCGCAAGGGCAACGACTGGTATATTGGCGGCATCACCAACTGGCAGGCCCGCGATGTAGAGGTGGACCTCTCGATGATGGCTGGCCGCAAGGTGGAAATCATCACCGACGGCGTGAATGCCGACCGCCATGCCGAGGACTATGTGCGCCGCACCATCACCGCCTCGGCTTCGGCCTTGAAGGTACACTTAGCATCAGGAGGCGGCGTCGCTCTTCGCGTGCTGCCCGAGTAGTGTCGAGCGGCGGTGGCGGTAGCGGAACATGCTTGAGCAGCACAAAGTGGCTGTCTTCATACACCGGCTGATAGTTGTGCTCTTGCAGCCAGGCATTGAGCACAGCGAGTTTGCGGTTGTCCTGATAGGTGTTCTGCGTGCCGTAGTCGGTCAGGTAGGTCTCGCTCGGCTCACCCCACTGCCCGCCAAGGGTGTTGAACTTCTGCCTCAGCACCAATGGCAACTCACTCCATTGCGCCTTGGCGAGGCGCGACTTCAGCATGTCGGCACTAAGCTGCTCCACCCACGAGCATCCTATGTAGGGGTGCGTGTGGGTGAGGTAGTTCATCAGGGGTATGCTGCCATAGGCCATCAGCGTGGAGTCGGGTTTCACATAGGGCTTGATGCCCTGGAGCAGCGTGTTGAGCACCTCGGCACGCTCGCGGGTGGTGTAGATGTGTGCGGCCCGCTCGTTGTTCACAGTGTAGCGTTTGTCGAGCAGCGACCCGCTGTCGAAGTAAGCCCCACCGGTGACCATGCGCACGGCACACACGGCGAGCAGCACCACGGGCAACGCCCGCCGGCAGCGCATCGTCCACCACAAGCCAGCCACCGGGGCCGCCATCCAGCACACGATGGTGCCGTTGTTGTATGCCCCGTCGCTGCCCATCGGCATCACCAGCATCATGCCCAAGCCCATCACCGCCAGCCAGGTGCGCTCCTCGCGGCGGCAATGAATCATGATGCCCACACAGCCTATCAGACACATTGCCCACATGGGCTCCAAGGGATGCATGCGCCAGGTGAACCACACCATCAGAGCCACCGCAGCGGTCTTCACGGCCAGCGACAGCCATCGCGAGCCACGACGCTCATGCGCCCACCAATAGGCCACCACAGGCACGGCGAGCTTCAACAGCGTCCACAGACCCGTGCCGTAGAACCGCAGCTGGGTCATCATCATCTGGCCCGTGGTGTGCGAGGCGGTGCCACTGGTGTCGACCGCCATCGCTTGCAGGTCGTCAAACACATCGCTGAATGCCGAGTAATGGGAGTGGGGCATTGATATGATTGTGAAGCAAACAGCTATAAGGCCGCTCATGAGGAATAGCATGCTCTCGCTAATGGCCAATAACCAGTCGCGATGGGTTTTGAACGCCTGAAAAAGCAGCGGCATAGCCACCATCGACAGCCCCAGCACATTGGGAATGCGCACCAGCACGTTGAGCCCCGCCATGAGGCCGGCCAACATAATCAAGAACGGCTGCCGCTTGACAATCCCGTTCCACAGCGCCGTGATGGCCCCCACATAGAGCACAATGGTGCACAAGTCGTAGCTGAGCGTGTAGGGCGGTGCTATAAAGGTGACCACCACCAGTGCGCAGCCCAGCGTAATCGACGGCTCGTTGATGCGACCTCGCAATCCTTTCCAGATGATGATGGCACACAGCGTGTTGAGTGCCACGCCCATGAGGCGCATACCGGCAATGCCCATCGAGGGCAGCCACCGCTGCAACGTGCCGCCAAGCACCCCGCTCAGGTAGTACATGAAATTGTATTCCACGCTTTGCGGATGCGTGAAAATGTTGTCGTAGAAGGTGAGGTAGAACCCGGCATCGGCCACGTCCATGCCGAAGAACACGCCCAGCAGCTGGTAGAGCACCAGCAGAGCGAGCACCGGCCAGAACAGCCGTCCCGGGTGACGCTCGAGCGTGGGCAGCATATCGCGCGGGGTAGTGAAATTGCGGTAATAAGCCTCGTGGGCATGGTCGAGCATCTCCTTGTCGCCCCGGCTGTCGCCATAGGCCACGATGCGGCTGTGTTCCACCTCGGGCATGAACTCCACCAGTCGCCGCCACTTCTCCGCGCCGTTGCAGTTGGGTGTGGCGAAGCGCCCGGTGAGCCGCTGCTGATCATCGACCTCGAGCTGCGTGCCCACCACGGGCACCCCTAGGCCGTCGAACCACGGCTTCACCCAATCGGTGACGCTGGCCGTGACCACCACCACCTGGTCGCCAGCATCAAGGGCATCGATCAGGGCCTGCACTGGCTCGTGGTTGAGATACTCGCCGTAGTTGTCCATGTTAAACGCCTGGCATCGGCGTTTGAACTCGTCATAGGGCATTCCGGCCACAAAATGGCCGATGAGCCGCTCCTTGGCCTTGTCGGCAGCGACCAGCCGCAGTTTGTAGCCCACCAGCCACGGCAGGCACACCAGCATTCCCCAGCAGTAGCGCCAGAAGCCGGCTATGAGTCGCAACACCCGTGGCAGCGAGTCGCAGGTGATGTAGGTGCCGTCGAAGTCCAGCACCACCACACGCTTCGTGCGGCTGTTGTCGGTCGCAGCCGACCATTGACGGTTTTCAAGCGGGATTTGCGACATAGATGATGAAGACAAAAGCCATCACCCAGCAGGCCAGGCAGGCTTGGATGAAACGATCGCGGGCGAGCACCTGCGTGGGGCTGCCGCTCTTGTTCTCCACCAGGGTGATTTGCAGGTAACGCAGGATGCCCGCCAGCACAAACACCGTGGTGCAGTAGATGTGGTGGTTGCCCAGCCGCGTGGTCACCTCGTCGCTCATAGTATACATCATATAGGCCACGATGGTGATGGTGGCCACCATGGTCAGGGCCATATTAATGAAATCGATGTTGTAGCGTGCCGCCCCGCGCCGCACCACTTTTCCGCCCTCGGCTTGCAGCACCACATCGTCGCGCCGCTTGCCCAGCACCAGCAGCAAGGCGAGCAAGAACGTCATCACCACCAGCCATTGCGACAGCGCGATGCCCGTGGTGAGCGAACCGGCCTCGACACGCATCACATAGAACACCGCCACCACCAGCACATCGATGAGGCTCACATGCTTGAGCCACACGCTGTAGGCCACATTCAGTGCGAGATAGGCGGCCATGAGCCACATCATGCTGGGCGGCAGCAGCCACAGGGTGAGGGCAGCGGCAAGCGCCACACAAGCGGCACACGCTGCCCAGCCAGCCGGCACGCTCACCGCACCCGAAGCCAACGGACGGCGGCACTTCACGGGGTGCTGCGCATCGGCCTCGCGGTCGAGGATGTCGTTCAGGCAATACACCGCGCTGGCCGCCAGCGAAAACACCACGGCAGCCACAATGGCGAGCGTGAGCAGATGCACGTCAGTCATGCGTTGGCCAAAGAACAGCGGCAGCAGCACAAAGGCGTTTTTCACCCACTGCGCCGGGCGAAGCAATTGCAATATGGGAGGCAGTTTCATAGTTGTCAACAAGAGTCTATGCGGTTCAAACTGCAAAGATACACAATAATGCACAATGCACACTGCACAATGCAGAATTTATTTTAGTGATGAGTGACGAGTCACGTTTAGCTCGGTTCTTGGTCACTTCACAATGGCGCGATGCGCGTACTGTCCAAGAGTTCCGATGTCTCCATGGTTTCCGTGCGTTCCGAGTGTTCCAGATGTTTGGTTTGTTTAACACATCGGCTCATTTGTTAGTATTTCTATCCAGGGGAAACAAGGTGGTCGCCTTCAGCGACGATTAGTGTTGTGGATTGACAATCATGGTAACGTTAGCAAGTGAAGAACCAACGATGGCAACGCCAGTCGTTGGCGCTGCCATCATTGGTTCTTCACTCAGCCGTAGTTGCGGCTCAGTTAGGACGGAAAGTTGCCGGGTTCTCGGCTGGATAACTCACGCGCGGGGCACTTGAGTGACCCTTGCTGGTGAGCTCGCCGATAATCGACTTCAGGATGTACTCGAAGTCGTTGAAGCCCTTGTTCAGGTTGGTCTCGTGAATCACATTCTTCCAGCCGTCCAGTGCGCTCCAGCTACCGCTGTTGCTGTCCGAGGTGCCGTTGGGAGCAAACAGGATCAGGCGTCGTCCCGAAGGCATTGCGTTCCACTGCTCGGCCAGAATATCCACGGTCAAACTGGTGTAGTAGCTGCCAACCAAGTAGGGGGCATCGGTCCAGAGGATGATCACCTGGCGGTGGTAGCCGTCGTCCACACCCCAGTCACTCTTGCTGAATGCCTTCTCCAGAGCCTCCAAGCCACTCTCGGGCGTGTCGCCTCCACCATCGGCATACAGGCCGTTGACGAAGCTGTTGAATTCCGTGCGCTGGTCGGGCAGCAGGAATGTCTCACTTGTTTGCAACCACTTGGAGCCGTCCACGTTCTTGTCGCGATAACCAATCACCTGCGTGGTGAGGTCACGAAGCTCGATGCCCTCATCGGTGCAACAGTTCTTGAACAGGTCGTAGAACGCGATGGCGTTTTTCTTCACCGTGCTGATGATGTCCGACATACTGCCGGTGACATCGATGCACATCACCACATCCACCGTGAGCACGTTGTCGCCCGTGGTGAAGCGCTTGATGGTGGTGTCATAGACGATGCGCTCGCCCACGTTGGCATGCTTGAGCAGCAGGCCCGGGGTGTCGTCAATCACCTTGTAGTAGGCACGGTAGTAGTAGGTGGTGTTGGGCTTCAGACCGCGGAAATCGACGCTGAAGCTCAGTGCGTCGCCTCGCTGATGGCCCTCGCCCACATACTCGGCCTGCTCCAGCGTGAGCTTGCCGGGGTCGGCATCGCACACGATGCCATAGCTGCCGCAGTTGTCAAAGTCGGCCATCGGGCACCAGATGGTGGCGCTCAGCGTACACGACGAGCCGCCCACCTTGTAAGTGGCATTGCCGGTCCAGAGCATCAGCTCGCTCTGTGCGGTGATGTTGCTGTCGTACCAGTTGCCCGTGGTTTCGGCAAACCTGTAGCTGTTTTTCTCGGTTTTGTCGAGTTGCTCCAGCAACTCCTCGTTTTTCGCATAGCTTCCAGCCTCCGAAGCAGTGTTCTCAAACAGGCTGGCATAGGTGTTCACGATGCTGTTGCCGGCCTTGCTGCGTCGCATGAGCTTGGCAGCGTTGGCGAGAATCGACTTAAAGGCATCGCTTCCCATACTCATCTCGCTGCGCTCATAGGGAATGCTGTCGAGCATCTGCACCGTCTTGCCATCATCGAAGACCAGCTCCAGAATGGTGTCGTTGGGGAAGCTGAAGTAAACCGTTCCCTTGCTGGTGACCAGCTGGGTGGGCATTGCCCCCTTCTCGGCGGCGATGAGCGTAGCCGTCTGGCTGTTGTCGCGGGCCGACATATAGGTCACCGTGGCATAGCTGTCGTCCTCGCTGGCTCCGCGCCTCATGTTCTTACTGAAGCAGTAGTAGCCCGTCTTGTTCAGGTAAGCATTGTCCCACTCACCGATACCGCTCTCCACGCGAACCACACCCTCGGTTTTCTCCAAAAGCTCGGCCTGGTTCGACTCGCTCTCCGATTTGCACGATGTCAGTGCCAGTGTGCCGGCCAGCAGGCCAAGGCACAGATGTTGAATTGTCTTGTTATTAAGCATAAGTTTAAAAATATGTTTTATGGGTTAAACAATATTGGCAGATTCTCTTGTTAGTGAGCGTTAAATTGATGTGAATGTGGCTTTGTCGCGTCGGTGGCATTCAAGCCTCCCAGCACTGCCCCTTGTTTTTGAGCTGCAAAGCTACGTCTTTTGTTTCACTCGCCAATAGCTTGCTCTGATTTTTAACATAAGTTGTGTAATTCGCCACATCATTTAATCAATATCAACGAAATTGAGCCTTTGGCGTAACTATTCAACCAATAAAACTAAGAGTGGCAGCTACCCAGGTCGGAATCCTAGTGTGTGCGGTTGGCTAATGCTATGGGCGGTACTTCGTAGATGTACCGTTGTGGTTGCTACCGCGACCGCATGTCTCCGACGTGCGATTTTGGAGGGTGTCGTTGCACTTTCTAATTGGTTGAATAGTTACGCACTTGCACGCTAAACGCCAGTGGCCCAATGTTTTGGTATTATCTGAATGGCATTGCGCTATTTGCTGCGCCATTCAAGCTTCATTGGACAATCCTGCGTGCGCTTGCCGAGGCCGCGCTTGGCGGCAGACCAGGTGGTGAACTCGCTGAGTCCGTCTTGGTCCCCGAACACGCGGAACACTCCGGCTGGCACAATGTAGGGATGTGGGTCGTCGGTCTTATCGACCATGACAAAGGCGTATCTCAGGTCGCGAATGCCTTGCTCGTCCTTCGTACCCGAAATCACCAAGGCTTCGTTGGTGGTGATATCATAATCTGAGTAGTGACTAACGCCAACAGCATTGAAAAACACAGTGAAGTTGTTACCCATTCCGCTGATAAAACAGCCCTTGCCAGTGGTTTCCGAAGAACCCTGCACCTCATCATAGTCCAATGTGTTGTTCAGCATATCTTGGTTGCTGAACTTCAAATACATATCCGCAAAGATATCTCCCACATCATACTGATTGCTCGAATCGTAAACAAGTGCGAGCGGACTGTTGAAATATTCCCCCTCGATGTTGGGTGGGGTGTTGCCGTCGTAAATGGGCATGTAGGGAGCCATCTTGTCGCGGAGTTCTTTCGGAATCACGTTGTTGATGCGGTTCTCGTCGGTCATGGCGAGTCGAAGCCCCATGGTGCCCACAGCGGTTTGGGGCGTGTCGCTGTTGCGGGCTGTAGTGCGGCAGTCCTTGGCAAAGTTGCCCCAGCTGCCGCCACGATTCACGCGCTTGGTGCCCTCGGCGGGTCCGGTGGGGTTGGCCTGTCCGCCGCTGCCGTAAGTGCCAAACCAGTCACCGCACCACTCGCGCACGTTGCCGCTCATGTCGTAGATGCCCAGCTCGTTGGGCGACTTGGTGCCCACGCAGTGCGTGCCGTAGTCGGCACTCTCGCTGCCCACGTCATAGGCGTTGACCTTGTACCACGCCACCTCGTCGATATCGTTGCTGCCTGCATACTTATTGACCATGTAGCCACGGGCGGCGTATTCCCATTCGGCCTCGGTGGGCAGGCGGAAGTGCTGCCCGGTGAGCTGGTTCAGCTTGGTGATGAACGTCTGGCAATCCTCCCAACTCACGTTTTCCACTGGTCGTTGCAAGTTGTTGGTGTAATCCTTGCGTGGGCTGAAATAGCTCGGGTTGCTGCCCATCACCGCCTGCCACAACTCCTGCGTCACCTCGGTCTCGCCGATGCTGAAGTCGCTCAGGGCCACCCAGTGGGCGGGCTTTTCGTTGCTGGCGGCATTGCTGTCGCCGCTATTGGCCCCCATCTGGAACAGGCCACCCTTGACGGGCATCATGTTGAACGACTCGCCGGTGGGCAGCCTGAAGGTCTTGGGCTCGGGCGTGCCCTTGCCCACCATCACGTTCACCACCGGGTTCAGGTCGTCAACGTCCACCACGCCGTCGCCGTTCACATCGGCCCACGGCCATTGCTCCTTCAACGCCTTCTTGACCATGATGTTGATGATCAGGTTCATGTCCTCGACATCGCGTGTGTTGTCACCATTCACATCACCCTGCTTGCGCTCAACGATGAAAGCTTTGGTTGAGCCAGCAGGGACTTTTGTTTCTACCAGTTCCCCTTCGTCATTCAATTCTAATGAGAAGTAATAGTAATTGATCCAATAAATCTCACCATCAATTAGGTCGTTGAAGTTTAAAGTAAAAGTAGTTGCGGAATGAGCATTAAGATTAAGCGGTCGCGAGACTGTGCGAATGACTATCCCTTCAACTGAAGTATCATAAACAACCGTTGCGTGGTACAAATCAGCTATGACTTCCTCGTTATAAGTAGCAGAACCTATATTATTTACAGTGGTGTTCACAGTGGCTGTGTTGCCCATGAGCGTCAAGTAGCCTGATTTGATTTGCAACCCATCCACCTTATGCTCCATTCTCAAATCTGAAGAAGGCATCTCGGTGACTTGAATCGAGTTTGTGAATAGCGGATTTGTGCCATCGCTATTAAGCGAAATCTGAATCTGCTTGGTGCCAACGGATTCTGGGCGATAGAAGAACGTCACCTTACCAGTCTCGCCTGGATTAATGTCAAGCATCTCCATGGTGGTCTTCACACCATCAACAAACAAGAAAATATAGTCGTTCATCGATGTGCCATTATTTGTGATGTCGGCAATCACTTTTATTGTTTTGTATCGATGCAAAAAGCCATCATAGGTGACATCGTTTACTTTGTAATCAACGCTTCCGTTTATACCATGAAGAACGAGGTTAAGCGAAGTTGGTGCGATTATGGCCTCAATATAGTTTACATCGCCGCCTTCGCACACTTCCCATTCACCATCAGGCAAGATGCGACTCATAGGTACCAAGCGGTAATTGCCATCTGCCAAATCAGACCCAAAATTCAACTCATCCTCGCATTCAGCACCATCTAAATAGTTTATAATACCTTTACCTTTCTCGTATGGCATAACAGATAGACGGTTGTCGCCGTGATATAGTGCCCAGCCA
The DNA here is from genome assembly GCA_017545095.1 of Muribaculaceae bacterium. The sequence continues at coordinate 19,774 of JAFYCU010000013.1, forward strand.
AAGCTCACGTTTTGGGACGAACCTGTCAAATTATAGATTACAGCATTTATTTTCACGTTTTTGAAATTAGATTCGGCATTATCTCGTGCAAAAGACTTGGTGGGAACTTCCAAGCTGTAGATTGTCATCGCCGTAGATACTGTCGCGCTTTGGTCATTTGGTTGAATGCCCAATACCATATCTTGATTTTTAATGTAGCCCTCGATGTCATCACTTCCGCCCGATCCTTGTAATTCAGTGGTCAGTGCCGACAGGGCAAAATAACCGTTAATTGATTCGCTTCCCCAACCCCAATTGATATGGAATAACCCTGATTTGTTGTCATAACCATCGCATACGAAGCCATGTCCGCTGTCATCCATTGTGTGTCCTCCATATATCACAGGGCGGCCAGCTTTAAGTTCCGCATATAGCATACATTCCCAATCGTCTTTGCTGTAACTATTTCGCTTGGCATAACGAATTGACGGAGCATAGTTGAAGTACTTTTGGAACACTTCTGGAATATCAGAAGCTAAGGCGGACGATGTTGGGTCATAATCTATAACTTTCCCATCTTCATAATACTTGATGTACTTGTAGTCCATCTGCACCGCCTGGCCGCAATAAAGCATCAGCTGCGCCACGGCATTGGCGGCAGTGCCGGCATCCGACTCTGAATAGTTGTCTTTCATATTCGCCCAGTCGAAAGTGGTTTCTGGCAAGGCCGGGCGGGTGATTTTCAGCGTTTCGGTGGTATAGGCCGGAATGGCTGTGGAGCTTGCGGGCCAGCGGTGGTAATACATCACTTGTGCCATTGCAGTGGCCACGCAACCTGTTACAGCTCGTTTGTCGATGTCTTCGAACATGGGCAGTTTGCCGTTGTAGGGTACACCCTGGTTCCAGTTGCAGGTGAGCATGGGAGTGATTTTGCCACCGAGGGCGCGCTTGGGGGCACGGTTGGGCTGGTTGTCATCGCTGCCGTTGTCGTCGCCGAGTGCGTTGATTTCGGCGGCGAGGAACTCGAGCCAGGCCTGCATGGCCGGTGGCACGTTGGCGGAGTCGTAGGCCCCGCTGTCGCTGAAGCCCAGCACGGGCACGGCGCGGTCGTCGCCGCTCACGATCACGAAGCCGTGAGCGCGTCCTGCCACCTCGTTGTTGAACACATAGAAGGCCGGTGCGGCCCCTGGTGCGCGGCGGGCGGTGGCGGTGCCAGCAGCCACCGGCTGCCGCACCACGTTGGCCTCCAAGCCGTGCGACACCAAACACTGCGTGGCCACCTCGCGGGCCTCGCTCTCGCTCAACGTCCGCGCCACAGCGGTGGGCAAACCGCCAAACATGGCGGCCACCGCAAGCACGAATAGCATCTTAGGAAGTCTCATCTTCATGCGATAGTTAAGATTTTGATTAGAAAGTTAATAAGATGGCTGCAAAGTTAGATAAAGAAAGTCAATTATACACTCTCCAATTTGTAAAATGATGTTAATATACAAATTTTATGCGGTTTCTTAGTGCTTGCCTTGCGCAACTCGGTTAAAACTTGAACTTTGCATGTTTGAATGACAATCATATCCGTGGCTTGCGGCGTTTGTGTGAGCTGATGGCGTGATGTGGCGTATTTGTGTGCAATGGTAATCTCACCAATATCAATTAGGAAGGCAGCCCGTTCTCACGAACTGGCTGCCTTTTCAAAAAGATGAATGAAAATAGTATACTTAAAGCATGTTACGTGTCATGTCCATTGTCATTTCACCACCACTACTTTCACTCCATCGATGATATACACTCCAGCATTCAAGCCATCAACACCGCTCGACTGCAGTCGGCGACCATCGATGGTGAAGATGCCTTTCTTGCCGCTTGTGGCTTGAGCGTTCACATCGTCGATTGAAACGATGATGGTGTCGTCGGCATGCGACAAGGGTAGGTCGGTACGATTTTCCAGATAATAACGGAAGCCCAGCATGGCATAACTCTCTTCGAGTTTTTCCAGTGCGCAGTCGTCGGTATATTTGTAGTTGTCGTTGCCGTCGCTACTTGCGGCCACTGCGCTGTTATGCTCGCCATCCAGATAAACCATTGAGCCGTGCAGCACTACGGTGTCATCGCCACCCACACGAGCTGGTGCGTGCATCGAAGAGTTGTCATCGCTATAGTGCTGCAAAACAAGTGTTTCTGGTGTTTGATTATCCCATTCTTGGCTATAATTGACACCGCCGATGAAGTAGACTGGGCCATTGATGATCACATGTTGCTTGTTCTCCAATGCGGTATAGGTCTGTGCCACTGTGTTTCCATCAATTTCCAATGTAGCGGGCATGTCGGGCTCGCGAGTGGGCTTAATCAGGTAGTAGCGGCCAGCCTCGATAGCGATGGCATCGTCGGCAGCATCAACGTCGTTGGGGCGATAAGTCAAGATGTTGTTGTTGCCGAATTTTGACGTGAAGAAATACATCGGCTCACCCAATTCCACGTCATTACCGAAAGCCTTGCGCAGCTGCGACCAGGTGAGGTTGACGGGCAAAACGATGCAATTCCATTGGTCTAACGAGAACGAGCGGTGCAGAGCCAGGTTGGCGTTGGTGTAGTCGCGGCCCTTGGCCAACTGCGTGGCCTCTTCATCAAGAGTAAACTCATCCACACACGAGTCATCGTCCTGACAATCGGGCGTGCCATCCTGGTCATAGTCGTTGCGGATGAAGATGCCGTAGTATTTCGAGTCGAAGTCGAGCAGGTTGGCAATGTTGGCAATCGTGATGCGAATGGCATCGTAGTTGGTGGTGGGATTCATAAAGATGTAGCTCTTGTCGCCATATCCAATGGCGTTAACACCCAGCACACTCCAGTCGTTTTGCGACTCTTGTTCCACACCATTCAGGTAGGTCTTGATGGTCACCCAGCTGCCAGCGTTCACACCAGCCAGATATGTTTTGCTGTCCATGATAATACCCACCTGCTGACTTGGCGTATAGACATGGCCCAGATCCACAGCCAGAACCAATCCATCGCCCAGCGACACTGTGTTGCTGATGCTCACACCAGTGTTGATGTCATCATCGACCAGGAAGGTTAGGTTGTCGACCACGTTGGCGGCATTCACGCCTCCGGCAAACTGAACGTTGTTGCCATCGATGCGGGCATTGACGAGTTCTGAAACCATTGTTGTCGAACACCCAATGGGGTCATAGCACTCGGTTGGTTCATTTTCGTCAGCAATGGCTTCGTCGAAGGCGTAATAAATCTTGAATCGGTCAATCGACAGGTCAAGCACACCGCTCTTCCACAGCACAAATTCATCAAAAGCCACCCCGGCAGGGATGTCGACGGAGAAGCGCAGTTTCTGCGTGCGTGTGCTGCCAATGAGCTTCACTTTCACCGTGTTGGTTTCCTTGATGACCTTGCTGGCAGTTTGGTTGCCGCCATTATAGGTGCGAATGTTGAACAGGTCGATAACATCGGCTGTGAGACCCGTCGACTGTGTTTCGACGATGAATCCGATGCGATGTGCCGAAGAACCATCGCTAATCAAGCCATTGCTCTTTTTCACACCCACAATGGGAAGGTTCTCGACCACGGTGGCGTTGAGGGCGTTGCTGTAGGTGGCATAATCGTCGAAAGTGGGATTGAGCACATTCTGAGCGTCCTGCAGGTTGCCATTGATGTTAATCAGCGTCCCTCCGTCGCTCACGTTGTCGCTAAGCACAAAGTCGGGATTGGTGCTCTCGTTGATCAAGGGGTCGTCGCACGAAGCAGCACTGACGTACAAGCCTCGTGTAATGGTCACCTCGTCCATGCAGCCATCCAAAGCGCGGGCGCGAATCACATAATCACCATCCACCGTCATACCCGTGAGCAGTCCGTTATCATCGATAGCAGCATTGGCTCCTGTGGGCTGGCTGGTCACACTCCACACCACAGGAATGTCGGCATTAGCGGTGAGCTGGCAGCTGGTCTCGCTGCTGCAAATGGCCGTGTTGGCGGTGAGCTGCAGGTCGCACTGGTGGTTGCTCTCGGCGGGGTCGCTCACGATGGCATACCAGCCCTTCATGCCGCCCAAGTCCACCGACAGCACCGTGTAGAACGTAATCTGGATGTGCGAGAAGTCGTCCTTTGCCGTGATGGTGGGGAACTGCTCGCCACCGCTCACCAAGCTCAGCGCCAGCACATTGGCATTGATAGTTTCTTCCTGCACCTCGGTCTGCACATACTCGTAGTCGTAGCTTTTAAAGTCTGCGGTGTGGCTGGCTTGCTGCCATTCGCCCTTGAACAAGCGCACCTTGGCCCACGTACCCACAGGGAGCTTGAGTAGCGAGCCTGTGCTCACCTTGAAACTCACAGTAGATCCTTTCTTGAAAGGCATACTCTGGTCAGGATCCTGCGGGTTGATGGCGGCACCCACGCGGCAGTCCAGATTGGCACCGATTGAAATCACACCCCAGGCCACGCCGTCGGTGAGATCATCGTTGATCAAGTCGCTGCCAGCCCAATGGCCCAACTCATAGCTCAGGGGGATTGTGTTGAACTCGTTGCGTGTCGAGCTCCAAATCTGCTTCTTGCCTTGGTCCAGAGTGAATGCGGTGCGACCATGCGCACCAGCGTAGTTCTGCATCGCGGTCTCGGTGATGGTGTAGTTCTTGTAGTCGCCTACAAAGGCGTACTTGACGCGAGTATTGGTCACCACGCTGGCGTCGGCCAATCCTGTGGGCATAAGCGAAATCTCGTCAAACTCACAAGGAGCCGTGGCCGACACATCGAGCGTCACCTCGTCCGAACCGGGAATCTTTATCAGCGACAGTCCCACGCCACCGGCATTCTGGCCTGTGGTCACTGCTTTAGTGGCCATCAGCTGGCCTTCAAGATAGAAACTGATGGTCCAGGCATTGGCCACGGCCAGATTGAGCACGCTGGCCCCTGTGCTGGCCACCAGCGAGAAACCAGCAGTGGTGCCAGCGGCATAGTGGTTCTTGGTGTCGCGAATGCTGGTGATGGGTTTTGCTCCCACACCCACCGAAGCCACCGAGGGGAATACGGCCACATTGCTCAGATCCTCGTCCATCATGTTGTCGAGGTCGCGCACCCAGTTACCCACCTCAACCACGCTAACAAGTTTGTTCACCATGCAATGGCGGCCTGTGAGCGCACGCCGTTGGTCGATGTAGTTGGCTCCCGATGGGTCGGTTTGCTGCCACACCGGTTTGGAGGTGGTGGGCATATTGGGCAGCTGCCAATATCCAGTCATTTTGTCGGAACCCCAGCCGGTGATCACATAGGTGCTCCCGTTCATCAGGGTGAGGTCATCGGTCTGGTTCCACTTGGCATCCCACGATGGCTTGTTGGCACCATTGGGATTCATTCGCACAAAGATGATGTCATAGCCTGTGGAGCCGTCAAGGTCGAATGACCAGGTCACGTTGTCGGTCGTGGAGCCTTGCGTCCACGTCTGGGTTCCAGGCAGAGTGGTGGAGCCGCCTTGCTCATCGGTCACAACCACAGGCTCGGTCCAGGTGTAGGCCCACCATTCTTCATCGCCGGTATTGCAACTCCCTGGTTGCAAGAACACCTCGGCCGACGACCCTACCCATGCGCTCAGCAGCACAATGAGTGCTGCGAGCCTTGTCTTTTGTAATGGTAGTTTCATTATTAAAACATTAAAAAAGGCTCTGCCGTCAGCTCTGTGCAGATTTTTTTTAAAACAAGAATAAAGGAACGTGAGCCGACCATAACTCATTCCGCTGGTTGGCTCTCGACAGCCCTATGCAATGAATGAATAAATCGCGCCCACGCCCTTAGGGTATATTAACAATGCCACACAATTCCATAACAATGGAATCATGGCAGCGAGCTAACACGCCCAAGGGAGAGCGTGTAAACCATTCCTATTGCATTGTGAGTTGTCGAGATTCACCAGCGAGGAAATGTTATACGCTTCCCGATGACTTACTTGGTCCTTCCAAGTTTCGCGCAAAGTTATACACAAAAATATTGTCACCCAACAAAACTGATGCGCAACCTCACGGCATTTATATTTTTTTAATAAAACGCCACTATTTGCATAACTATAAGGAACAAAAAGTGGACTATGTCCCCATCTATCTTAAACGTTTCTTCCGTAACCTGCTGCTGGGCGAGCAGTAGGCGTTGCGCGACCACTCGGCTTACAATAATGTTGCGCTTCACGCGAAATTACGCTGCGTCGGCAATGCATAAGCAAAAAACTTCGTCTTTTGTTTTGCATTGCGCTCATCTTGCAGTCATGTTGACTTCGTCGAAATTACGCTGCGTATCGGCAATGCAAAAGCAAAAAACTTCGTCTTTTGTTTTGCATTGCGCTCAACTTGCAGTAATTTTGCAGGGCAAAACGAGTATGAACCATTTACACTAATTTTAACCTCAACTAATTATGCAGAAAATTCTGTTACTCACTGCAGTGCTGTCGCTGTCGACCCTTGCGATGGCGCAGCCTCGTAGCACGGTGGCACGCAAGTCGGTGCCGTCATCCACCCAACAAGCCCAGCTGGCCCCCGATGCCCAGCGCATGGTGCATCCCACGGTGCGCCGCGCTCCCGGCGACCTCAAAGCGATGTATAAGCGCCCCGCCGGCGTGTTCTACAACCCGCTCTACACCCGCGACTCCAAGCCGGGGAGCATCTACGGCTACAACGCTCCGCAGCTGCACGCACCCGCTTATGTGCCCATCACCTATGTGAACATGTCGACCGGAGCCGACGAGTTTTTCTGGCAGGGCATCCACACGGTGGGCTGGAGCAAAGACTTGGTGACCAGCTCCGACCGCGACTTCACCATCGACCACCCCGTGGTGATGGCCGACTCGGTGCCCACGCTGGAGGCCTACAGCGGCTGGGACACCGCCATCTACTACCTACAGGGCTACAACGCCACCCCCGAGGTGGTGCGCTCGGTGGTGTGGACCTATCCCTACTGGCAATATGGCACCACGAGTGCCATGCAGGAGCGTCATGCCTGGGAAACAAGCAAATATGGAGCCTTGCGCCACACACGCTTCGACAGCGAGGCCGGTGCCAGCAGCTACTACACGATGGACGCGCAATATGCCGCCCCCGAGGCTGAGACGGCCTACTTTGTGGGCCGCAACACGCGTGGCTACGACTATGCCGCCATCGCCTTTGAGAAACCCGACTACCCCTACCTGATCAACCATGTGGGTGTGCGCTATCAGGGTCTGAAGTGGACCGAGGCCGCCTCGAGCACCGGTCTGGCCACCATCACGGCCACCATCTATGCCCTCGACCGCATCCCCGACTACAGCGAGACCACATCGGTGTCGCCTGTGCTGGGCGAGGAGATTGCTAGCGGCTCGACCACGCTGAGCGCTGCATTCAACGATGTGAAGGACATCCTCTCCATCCCCGTGAGCAACGCACAGGGCGAGTCGCCCGAGATCACCGACAACATCCTGGTGGTGATTACCGGCTATAACGACGACGACATCGCCGAGGTCACCCTCACCGTGAGCAACGACAACGAGGACGAGGGCTACGGCGAGCTGGGTTATGTGGGTGTGACGCAAGAGGATGGCAGCGTGGAGTTCCACGGCCTAAACAACTTCCTGCGCGCCGGCATGAAGTCGGCTCCGTCGATCTACATCGAGACCGAGCGCCCGTGGCTCACGACCAACAGCGGCGTGGAACCCACCGAGCGCAACTTTGCCGCCGAGGGCGAAAACTACACCGTGGAGCTGTTTGCCTACCGCCCGCTGAGCACCTGGACCAAGCGCGAGGTGGATGCCAACGGCCGCGTGCTGGGCAATGTGCCCGCCTGGGTGGGACTGACACTGTCGACCAGCGACTCGTGGGACCAGGGATGCACGGTGAACGCCACCTTCGACGTCGACCCGCTGCCCGCCGGCACCACCTATCGCGAGGCCATCATCCGCTTTGCTTATCCCGGTGCACGCTTCGACTACAAGGTGACGCAGGGCACGCAGAGCCAGACCTACGCACCGGGCGATGTTGACGGCAACGGCGTGGTAGACATCGAGGACGTGAACGCACTCATCAACGTGATTCTGGAATCGCGAGCAGCCGAGGAGTACGGAGGCCGAGCCGACGTGAACAGCGATGGCAACGTCGACATCGAAGATGCCAACGCGCTCATCAACCTGATTCTGAATCAATAATGCTTGAGATTCAAGATGCAAGATGCGAGATGCAAGCAAGCTAACGCGAGTTGTGCTGCGTTGCGGTTCTCGCATCTCGCATCTCGCATCTCGCATCTTGCATCTTAATCATGACTAATCGTGTCTTCCTGCTAATCCTGTTGGCAGTGGTGGCATTGCTAGCGACAGGCTGCACATCGAGCAAACCCGATGAGCCGACCTTGCCGGCCGACCTGCCAACGCCAACGAGCTCGCTGCGCATCCTCTCGGTGGGCAACAGTTTCTCGCTCGACGCATTCCTCTATGTGCCCTATCTGATGATAGAAGCCGCACCCGAGGTGGATATCACCATCGGCATACTGATGCAGTCGGGAGGGGCATTGCAGACGCAGCACTTCAAACTCACCAACGATGTGCAATACTTTTACTTCAAGTGGACGCGCAGCAAGGGTTATTGGGAAGAAAGCACACGCATCGGGCGCGAGGTGCTGGCCGAAGAGCCGTGGGACGTGGTGGTGTTGCAACAGCTCAGCCAGCTGAGCACCAACTACAACACCTACACAGCTCCGCTCGATGGCGTCCTCGCCTGGCTGCGCAACCAAGGCTATCAAGGCAAGCTGGGCTGGCTGCTCACGCAGTCGTATGCCAATGGCTACTACCCCCTTGCCGACGGGTCGGTGACCACCAGCAGCGGGCAGCCGCTGCGCACGAGCGACGAAATGGCCGCGGCCGTGGCCCAATGCGCCAAGCGGGTGATGGAGGACTACGACTTCGACCTGTTGCTGCCATGCGGCACCGCCGTTCAGCGTGCCCGACACACCACGCTGAACAGCGAGGGCGACTTTGGCGGCCTCACCGCCGACGGGTTCCACATGCAGGAAGGCATAGGACGCTACATCGAGGCCTGCGCAGTGACCTATGCGCTGCTCACCCCCGAAGCCCGTTTGGGCGACATCAACGTGCGCAACTCCTGGAACTGCCCCTACCCGCACAGCAGCATCACCGGCATGTCGCCCACCAACCAAGCCCTGGCGCGACAATGCGCCCAAGATGCCGCCATCAACCCGTATTAATCATAACCAACACGAAACACCCCATTGCGTCATGAAGATCCAATATGCCAGTGATTTCCATTTGGAGTTCCCCGATAACGAGCGTTATCTGCTTGCGCATCCGTTGCAGGCAACGGGCGATGTGCTGGTGCTTGCCGGCGACATCCATGTGCTGGACACGTGCCAGCTCGACAAGCTGCCGTTTCTGCGTTGGTGCGCCGACCACTACGAGCGCACGCTCCTCGTGCCGGGCAACCACGAATACTATGCCGGCCACGACCTGGCCGACACGCTCATCGACTGGGAGCTGCCCATCTTGCCGGGTGTGAGCATGGTCAACAACCGCAGTGTGGTGCTGGGCGATGTGGAGCTGCTGTTCACCACGTTGTGGAGCCGCATCCCGCCGCAAGACCAGCCACTGGTGAACCGCTGCCTCACCGACTGCTACCGCATGGTTTACCGGGGCGAACGCTTTCAGGCGCACCACTACGACGAGGTGCACGAGCAATGCCTGCGCTGGCTGACGGACGCGTTGTCGGCCTCGACAGCCGCCCATCGCGTGGTGGTGACCCATCACTGCCCTGTAGTGAAAGAGGACCCGCGCTACCAAAGCAACGGTCTCACCAATGCTTTCATCGTGCCCCTGGAGCGGTTTATCGACCAAAGCGGTGTGGATGCCTGGATTTTCGGCCACACGCACTATAACGGAGCCAATGGCATGCGCATTGGCAACACCCTCATGTGCAGCAACCAGCTGGGATATGTGAAAGACGGCATTGAGCGAGGATTTAATCCCGAAGCCGTCCTCGACCTGAGCGAGAAAAAATGAGCCCGAAAAAACAGACAGAAGAACATAAGCCTTTGTCAGCGATTGACATAAGAAACATAAGATTTGAGTCCAGTTTATAAATTCGACCCATGAGTTGCCACATGAATGATCATGAATCAGATTAATTCATGTTTCGCAAGTAACATAGCTTTTACAATGAGCGAATTGCCAAAGTTATGCCACCTGCGTAACTTGAAGTCTTTATTACAGGCTGTCGGTTTTGTTCAGTTTTGTTCAGTTTTGTTCAAGGTGTTCACGCGTTCACACCTTGAACACCTTGAACACCGTGAACACCGTGAACACCGTGAACGCGTGAACATCGTGTGCTTGCCTAAATTTGGTTGACTGTTTTTGCGGTCTTATTCCTGTCAAAAGTTGACTTGGCTAACGCTTGGTGATGCCGCACCGAAGAAATGTGCATAGCGGAATTGTGCATTATGCATTGACAGAACCCCTTTGATTGACCTTGCGCCACTGCTGAACGGTTCACTAATTTTGCCGCGATTTTTTTCACATCATCGACATTCGTTCACCTGCTCTGCCTATAGGCATAGGAGGCGGGGCGGCATTTTATATCCTCACCATGATGTGTGATGCTATCAGTATCAAAATGACCATCAAGGTAACACACTGACACATCACACCCCCCTGTCGCTGATATCGGTCGGGAGCGTTCACACCTTGATAGAATCCAGTAGAGCCGCACCCTGGTGCGGCTGGTGACCGACTCAAAGCCAATCCAGCACCGCGCAAACGTCTGATGCAAAAAAAGTTACAAGCCGCAGCATGCAATCCACGTCACGCGGCGGAAGGCATCCACACACGCGTTCACGGTGTTCACGCGTTCACACCTTGAACACCTTGAACACTTTGAACACCTTGAACATCGTGAACACCTTGAACATCGTGAACACCTTGAACATCGTGAAGTGGTAATTCAGGTTTAGCGGTAGCATGGCTTTGACATTGAGCGAATTTCACGCTTGTTGTCCCTCTTTGAGGCCTCTCGCTGTGTGAGACCGCTATCCCCACGCCACCCACATCAGTGTGCGCCGTGGGGCTCTCTTCACTTCAAGGCCGCGCGCCAGGCTTGCAGTCATGTTGCGCTTCGCGCGAAATTACACGGCGTTTCGGTGTTTCGGCAATGCAAAATCAAAAAACTTCGTCTTTTGTTTTGCATTGCGCCGGGCTTGTAGTCATGTTGACTTCGTCGAAATTACGCTGCGTCTCGGCAATGCAAAATCAAAAAACTTCGTCTTTTGTTTTGCATTGCGCTCAACTTGTAGTAATTTTGCAGGTTCAAGCGAGAATCGTTCAAAAACATTATAAGCATGAAAGAAGAAACTGTAGTGAACCAGCAGCAAGAGGAGATGTCGTTGCCCGACAACGCGTTTCGTCCGCTGAAAGCCGGGGAGAAATACATCCCCGTGATGCGTCCCGACCGCAACTATCCCGAGGTGACTCCCTACTCGGTGTCGTTGGGACTGATTATGGCGGTGATTTTCAGTGCCGCCGCAGCCTATCTGGGCTTGAAAGTTGGTCAGGTGTTTGAAGCTGCCATTCCCATCGCCATCATCGCGGCGGGCATCGCCGGTGTGGCCAAGCGCAAAGACTCGCTGGGCGAGAATGTGATTATCCAGTCGATTGGTGCCGCATCGGGCATTATCGTGGCTGGTGCTATCTTCACCCTGCCTGCCCTCTACATCCTGCAGGCTGAGTATCCCGAAATCACCGTGAACTTCCTGGAAGTTTTCCTTAGCTCACTGCTAGGTGGCTGCTTGGGAATTTTGTTCTTCATCCCCTTCCGCAAGTACTTCGTGAGCGACATGCACGGCAAGTTCCCGTTCCCCGAGGCCACCGCGACCACCCAGGTGCTTGTCAGCGGCCAGAAGGGCGGCGACCAGGCGCGTCCCCTGCTCATCGCTGGTATCGTGGGCGGTCTGTACGACTTCCTGCTCTCGACCTTCGGATGGTGGAAAGAGGTGCTCACCACCCAAGCCATCCCCGCGCTGGAGAGTTTCACCAACAACGTGAAGATGATCTTTAAGATTAACACCGGTGCCGCTGTGCTGGGTCTGGGCTACATCATCGGCCTGCCCTATGCCTTCATCATCTTTGCCGGTAGTGCCTTTATCTGGTGGATCATCGTTCCCCTCATGGGCATGAATCCCGAGTTTGCCCAGATGGCTCCCGAAGATATCTTTGCTGGCGGTGCACGCTACATCGGTATCGGCGGTATCGCCATGAGCGGTATCATCGGCATCGTCAAGTCGTGGGGTGTCATCAAGAACGCCGCCGGTCTTGCCGGACAGGCCTTCAAGGGACAGGCCCAGAACGTGCAGGTGGAGCGCCATCAGCGTGACATCTCCATGAAGGTCCTCGTGTTTGCCCTGCTGGCTGCCCTGCTGGTCACCTTCGTGTTCTTCTACATCGGCGTCATCCACAACCTGGTGCAGACCATCGTGGCCTTCCTCGTCGTGCTGGTTATCGCCTTCCTGTTCACCACCGTTGCCGCTAATGCTATCGCTATCGTGGGCAGTAACCCCGTGTCAGGTATGACCCTGATGACCTTGATCGTGGCTAGTGTCATCTTTGTCGCTATCGGCCTCGAAGGCTCCAAGGGCATCGTAGCAGCCATGGTCATTGGTGGTGTGGTCTGCACCGCACTCTCGATGGCTGGCGGTATGGTCACCGATATGAAGATCGGTTACTGGATCGGTACCACGCCCGCCAAGCAGCAGACATGGAAATTTGTCGGCACCCTCGTGTCGGCTGCCACTGTAGGTGGTGTGATGATGATTCTGAACGAGGCCTACGGCTTCACTGGCCCCAACGCCATGGTTGCTCCCCAGGCAAACGCCATGGCCGCTGTTATCAAGCCCCTCATGATGGGCGGAGAGACCCCCTGGTTACTCTACGGCGTGGGTGCTATTCTCGCCCTGTTGCTCAACTGGCTCAAGGTGCCTGCCCTGCCCTTCTCGCTGGGTATGTTCATCCCCTTGCAGTTGAATGCCCCGCTGCTCGTCGGCGCCATTATCAGCTGGTTCGTCGGCAGCCGCAGCAAGGATGAGAAGGTCAACGCCGCCCGCAAGGAGCGCGGTACCCTGTTGGCATCCGGTTTCATTGCCGGTGGTGCCCTCATGGGTGTTGTCAGTGCCGCGATGATCTTCTTCGGCTTCAAGTATGAGAATCCGCTGGGCGACGCTGCCAGCAACTTCCTGGGCATCGTCATGTACATTGCCCTGATTCTCTTCCTTGCCGTCTCCTGCCTGCGCGCCAAGAAGGACAACTAATCACCATTAACGAGCCGATGGCTCGCACTACTGCAACAGCAGCCTGTTGTAGTAGTGCAGGCCATCGGCCTGTTTTAAACCAGCCATCAATGAACAACCAGAGGCACGACCGGGACGAGCGACGCAGGCAGTGGTGGAAAGATCACCATGAAGACCTACAAGTGAACCGCTCCATGAAACGGCGCAACGCCTGGCATGACTACCACAGCCGCTGCATCTACATGGTGACCATGGCAGTGGAAGGACGCA